>JBARRP010000144.1:0-2014 GCA_049644285.1 Candidatus Acidiferrales bacterium
GTCTCGTACCCCGGCAGCTCCCCGAGAAACCTCCGGTAGGAGGGGGAGCGGACAACGCCCACCAAGGCCTTGATGCGCGGGTCATCCTCGGCCGCCGCCGGATAGCAGAGGTCGAAATGTTCTTCGCGCACGCTGAAGAATTTCGGCTCTTCCGTTTATAGGTGCAATCCTGGGCGAAATGGCGGTTTTCGAATAGGGTAGCAGCTGGGCGCGCCTGCCAGTACCTTTTCCTGGTTCAAGGACGAACCGATGACCACCGCCACCATCGCCATCGACATGGATGTCCCGGTCGGCGTCAGCGTCGACGAGTACGAGCGCATCGACGACGGCCACGCCTTCCACGTGAGTTGGGAGTTCCCCGACCGCCCCCGTTGCGAGACCTGCAAACGCGCAGCGCCGCTGCAACGGGTCGAGAAGAACAAGTTCCTCACCATCCGCGATTTGGACCTGTGGGGAAAGCCGAGTTTCTTCGTGTATCAGGAAGTGCTGCACCGCTGTCCGTACTGTGGACATCGCCAGTCGCTCTTGCCGCCCTTCAAGCGCCGCGACGTGAAATACAGCTACCGCTTCGAGGAGCATGTGCTGGTCAGCTTGATCGGCAGCACGGCCGAGGACGTGGCGCAACGGCTGGGGATCGCGGCCGAGACCGTCGAACGCATCGTGAAGAACCGGATCGAGGACGCCAAGGCCAAGCAGATCGATCCCGAGCGGAAGATCGAACGGCTGGGGATGGATGAGATCAGCCTGCGGAAGGGCCACAAAGGCTATGCCACGATCCTGACCGACCTGACCGACTCCGCGCGCCCGGAGATCCTCGCCGTGGGCAAGGGGCGGGACGAGGCGGCGGCCCAAACGTGTCTGGAGCGGTTGTCGCCGGCACAACGCGCGGCCGTGCGCTTCCACCACACCGACATGGGGCCGGCCTACCTGAAAGCGTGCGGCGCGCTTTTGCCCAACAGCCAGTCGGTGATCGACCGCTTTCATGTGGCCAAGAAACTGGGCGAGGTCGCCGACGCGCTGCGAAAAAAAACTACCGAGCCTACAAGCGCACCTTGCGCAAGGACGAACGGAAGAAGTTGCGCTCCCAGATGCACGACTTCCGCCGCCGCCCCGAGGACCTGAAACCGGAACCAACGCAGGCCCTGGAGGATCTGTTCGAGAAAGTCCCGTTCTTGGGCGTGATCTATCATCTGCGCTGGAATGCGACCAAGATCTTCGACACCGCCCCGGACCGAGCGGCGGCGGCGCGGGCACTGGACGAATGGATCGCGGAGGCGCGGGAAACGGACATGGATTGGGAACCATTCATCACCATGCTCAAGAATCACTGGGACGGCATCCTGGCGTACTTCGACGAACGCAAGAGCAGCGGTCCGGTCGAAGGGATCAACACCAAGATCCGCGTGGTGCTGCGGCGCGGCTACGGCATCCGCAACCTGGCGAACCTCTGGTCGCGCGTACTCCTGGACGTGAACTGGGCCGCGAAGAAGCTCGGCCCGACCATCGCCGCCCTCCGCGCGCTGGTGTGCCGCATCCAAGGCTATTTTGCCCGGTGCTACACCTAAAAACGGAAGAGCCAAATTCCTGCTCACGAAATTGTTCGAACTTTTCGTAAGCTTTCTCGCCACCGAGGTCCACTTCTACATTCTTGAAGAGAGCTTTGAGAAACCCTTTCCCTTCGTCGGTACTGTGAAATTCGTAGAAGGTTACTCTGTTGATGGTCGCAAGGTAGTTCAGCCTCAACTGGTCCGACCTGCTGTACTTCTCGACGTCCTGTTTAAGGACGGCATTGCAGTCGCATTTATCCGAGTCTTGCGCAAAGCAGAGCGAGGGCTGAACCATGCTCCCCATCGTGACGACCATGACACAGATCCAGCGATTCAGGCGCATCGTCGATCCTCCTATGTGCCTCATCGATCCCGGCCCGACCGCCACACAATTTCAGTGCGTTGACGCAACGCCCCCGCGGTGGCGAACCTTTATTTGAAAACAGTCACTGAAAAAAAGGGAAAAC
>JBARRP010000145.1:0-20764 GCA_049644285.1 Candidatus Acidiferrales bacterium
GCCATCTCATAAAGAACCAAACCAAACGAGAATAGGTCGGTGCGGGCGTCCAGTTCTTCTCCCCTCACCTGCTCCGGCGACATGTAAGCCACTGTACCCAGCGCCGTGCCGGGACTGGTCAGGTCCTGGTCGGAGGCTCCCACCGTCGGCTGTTGCGAAAGCCTGACGCCGGCGGCTTCCTTTTGTCGCTGTTCTACCTTGGCCAATCCAAAGTCGAGGATCTTGGCGTGTCCACGGTCCGTCACGAAGATGTTCGCGGGCTTGATGTCCCGGTGCACAATCCCCTTCGCGTGGGCTGCGTCTAGCGCGTCGGTGATTTCCGCCCCCAAATCCAACAACAGGTCAATCGAGAAAGGCTTTCCGGCTATCCGATGCTTCAGTGTCTGCCCTTCCAGAAGTTCCATGGCAATGAAGAGCTGCCCGTCGCATTCGTCAACATCGTGAATCGTGCAGATGTTTGGGTGATTGAGAGCCGAGGCGGCGCGAGCTTCGCGTTGGAATCGCTCCAGGGCTTGGCGGTCTTTCGCAAATTCTTCGGGCAGGAATTTCAGAGCCACGAAGCGGCCCAGCTTGGTGTCCTCAGCCTTGTAGACCACACCCATACCTCCGCCCCCCAGTTTTTCCAGGATGCGATAGTGGGAGATGGTTTTGCCGATCATGATCGAGTTCATTTTCCGGTCGGCACGCGGCGCTTCAGTTCTTCAAACCAGTTCAGCACGACGTTGATTTGCGTCGGTGCCGCCTGCGCTTGCTCGCTGGGCTTGAGCATCAGGAAACGCTGGCCGTCATGTGAGACATCGTAGTTGTCGATTGGGAATGGAGTCGGTTCGTACCGTCCCTCAAAGAGCATCCGGGGCGTGCCCGCAGCGAAACTAGGCTGAGTGGCGATGTCCACGGCCATCATCTTGTCGCTGCTGCGGTAGAACAGCTCTCGCCCGTTCGGGTTCCATGCGGGCTCCGTGCCGCCTTCCGTCGAGATTTGCCACTTCCCGCCCGGGCCCGGATAGGGCCGCACGTAAATCTCATTGTGGCTGGATTCGTTCGAGACATAGGCCAGCCAGCGCCCGTCGGGGGAAAACCGTGGGGCGCTTTCGTTAAACGGTGTTCGGAGGAACGGCTGTGCCTTGCGGTCGCCCATCCGCAGCACCCAGATGTCAAATCCCGTGGTGGGATTGATCTCAAAAAAGGCCAGCAGTTGTCCGTCCGGGGACCAGGACATCGGAACATGGACGTACTCGCTGGTGGTCAACCGCTCCAGCCCGCCACTTCCGTCCGCGGGTTGCCAGAAAAGGTTCTGTGGCCCTTCCTTGTTTGAGTCAAACGCTATCCGCTTGCCATCCGGGGTCCAAACCGGGCGATTGTTCACATTCCCCTCAAACGTCCACCGGGTCAGCGTCTGCCGGGAAAGATCGTAAATCCAGATTTGGTTGTCCTGCTCCGCAAGTCCCACGGCTACCCGCCGGCCGTCAGGGGAAAGCCGCGGGCCCAAGTAAGTGTGCGCAGGGGCAGCCAAGGGCTGCTCTACTCCATTGCGCCTGACCCACACCGGCCTGCTCTGGGCCGACTGGACGCCCCCCAGAACATAAACCAGCGATCCGGTGGCGGAAAAGCTGTACTGGGCTGCTCCGCTGACTGGGGATTGCAGGACGCCCTCCACCACGGGGACCGCCGTGCCCATGACCGCGAGCCGCTGGGGATCGAACGGCACGGCCATCAGGCTTCCCCCTTGCGCGTAAACCAGGTGCCCGGAGGGTGCGTAGCGCGGGTACATCCCCGCTTGCATCAGGTCCCGCCGTTCGGTCGTCCCGACCGACTCGACTGCAAACTGCGCGTTGTTCCAATTAGTGTTAGTCGTTCCAGCAGCAAAGAGCACTGCATTGCCGCCGGGCAAGAACTCCGGCCAGCGGTGGCTGACCTCCCCTTTCTCGCGACGAGTCATCGGTTGCGGGGTGCCTCCCGCGTCCGGCACCTGCTGGAGAACTGAGGCATTTGTGGGTGCGAAAGCGATCATGCCTTGGCTGCCCCAACTGGCCCCGCGAGGGTTCGCAGCATCGCCGAGCGTCAGCGCCGCTCCCCCGTTCACCGAGAGCTTCTTTAGCTTTCCGCCGGCGAAAAACCCCACCCACTGGCCATCGGGTGAGAAGAAGGGGTTGACGGCTCCTTCTGTGCCGGGGATGGGCTTGGCCTCCAGGCTATCCATCGCCCGCAGATAAATCTGCTGGGTGCCGCCCTGGTGGGCAACATAGGCGAGATGAGTGCCATCAGGAGAGAGTGCCACGGCGAGACCATTCTCCAGACCTGCTAATTGTTGGCCCGGCGGCAGTGTTACCACAGTGCGGGTGACAGGCTGCGGCGAAGGCGAAGGAGAGGGCTTCAGCTTCCAAGTGGCTAGGCTCGTGACCGCAACTAACAGCAACGCGCCTACGCTGAGGATTAGCCCTCGCCGCCCGAGTGCGCGAATGCCTTTCGCTGCGGCAACCGGCGTCAACGCGATTTGCGAGCCGCTCTCGGAAATCCACTTCAACTCACTCATCAAGTCGTGCGCGTTCTGCCAGCGTTCCTCAGGATCTTTGGCCAAGCATTTCTTCACCACGCGGTCGAGCAGCGGAGGCGTCATCGGCTGAAGTGTGGAGATCGGTGGAGGATCGAGCGACATAATGGCCGAGATCACACTCGCCTGGCTCGTGCCCTCGAAGGCCCTCTTGCCCGTGGCCATCTCGTAGACCACCACACCGAACGCAAAGATGTCCGTGCGGGCGTCCGCTTCCTTGCCTTCGAGTTGTTCCGGGGCCATGTACTGAAGGGTGCCCAGGATGGTTCCTTGCGCTGTTATGGCGTCCTTTGCAGTAGGAAGCTGCGAAAAGGGAACTGTTGCAGGAGCCGCCTCTGGCTTCAGCTTGGCTAACCCAAAGTCCAGCAGTTTCGAGCCAGACTTGCTCAGCATAACGTTGCCCGGCTTCAAATCGCGATGCGTCACGCCCTTGCGGTGGGCCTTATCGAGCGCGTCAGCAATCTCGATGGCGTACTGCAACACCTGCTCTAGCGGCAACGGACCTTTCGCCAGTCGCTGAGCCAGCGTTTCGCCTTCCAGGTATTCCATCACCAGATAATCAATTCCGTCCTGATGTCCGATGTCATGGAGGGTGCAGATATGCGGATGATTCAGGCTGGCAATCGTTCGTGCTTCGCGGTCGAAACGCTCGCGCAATGCGGCACTGTCAGCAAGATGAGTGGGCAGAACCTTGACGGCAACTATCCGGTCCAGGCGGGTATCGCGGGCCCGGTAGACTTCCCCCATCCCGCCCGCGCCGATTTTCTCGACAATGCTGTAAGGGCCGAGCGTCTTGCCAATCATAGGAAGGGTACTGCCTCTGGGCGGCCATCTTAGGTCGCACTGGCAGGCAAGTCAACGTGCGGAGAGATGACTGGACGAGTCTCCTTACCGCTAACTGGGGGCATTCCGAGGACGAATGCACTGCGTTTCTAGTTGTCCAATTTCAGGCCCCCGTTTTTTCGACCGAAGGAGCAGGGAGCTTGGCCTTCTCCGGACCAGGGCGCATTGACTCAAACAGTTCCCGTCTACCCTCTGCCTGGCTGTACCTGGGATTCTTAAGTTTCAGCCAGTACGCAGCGGACGTGCAGACACCATCCTTGTGCTTGGCGACGATGCCCTCAAGATTCCTTTCGCAGACAGTGTGAAAGAAATCCACGCCTCGACCTTCGATGTAGTCTGCGTAAAGCACTCGGGATTCCTTCGCCCTCTTGACTAACACCCAAAGAATTTTCTTCCGCTCTATCAGCGGGAGTTGTCGCAGGTCTTCTCCGTTCAACCACAATAGGTCAAATGCGTAGAAGATTGGCTGGCCGCGCCGGTAGAGCAGTTCGTAGAAGACGCTTCGACCTTCCGAATCGAGGCAGACGATTTCGCCGTCCAGAATCGCGGACTTCACTTTCAGGCGGGCCATCACGTCACACAGCGACCCGAAACTCTTGTAGACGTTATCCCGCCTCGAAACCAATTCACACTTGCCCGTCAGAGATATAAGCCAGGGAACGGAAACCGTCGTGC
Organism: Candidatus Acidiferrales bacterium; assembly: GCA_049644285.1. Lineage (GTDB taxonomy): Bacteria > Acidobacteriota > Terriglobia > Acidiferrales > UBA7541 > CAVRXT01. The sequence continues at coordinate 4,070 of JBARRP010000145.1, forward strand.
TTTAGCTCAAAAAGATAGTCGGGATTATCGAATGGTTCGGAGCGCAGCGACAGTTTCATCGGCTCGATCTTGGGGAGAGAGTTCATTGGAAGAATTTTAGCCCAAAATCTGTTCGACGCGAAGAGGTTGGCAGGTGAAGTGCATTCGGGCGGTTCGCCGTCGTGCAGACGCCGCACGCTGCGGCCCGTCAGGGAACGGCACGTCCTCCCTAACAGATCGCATTCTGTTCTGTTCAGCCGACCAATGCAGCGGCCCGATCACTGCGTGCGGTAAGGAGGTTTGCTTCCGGCGTAAGCCGCGTTGGAAATCGATTTGCACGCGAACTTCCCGTGTGCCATCCTGAGCACTACACTTCGTTGTCGATGAAAATACGAGCGAGAAAAAATCCTCACCGGAGGTTCCAATGCAGCGAAGCGTCCTCTTCGGGCTGCTCTTTCTGTGGTGCGGTTTTCTTGGGGGCACCGACAAAATCCAGCCACTCGACATTAAACTGGGCCTTTGGGAAGCAACCAACAACAGCCAGGTGACTGGGGCTCTGCCCATACCTCCGGAAGTACTGGCAAGAATGACCCCCGAGCAGCGCGCCAAATTCGAGGAGGCCATGAAGGCGAGGGCCTCTCAGGGCCCCACAGCCAGGACCTACAAATCCTGTATAACCAAGGAAAAAATAAATGACCAACATGTGTTCGACGAAGGCCGGAAGTCATGTATTCGCACCGTCGTGACTTCGACCAGCAGCGAGCTCGAGATGCACATGGAGTGCATGGACGCAGGCACAAAGAGACGTGGAACCTTCCGGATCGAAGCAATCAACTCCGAAAACGTGAAGGGCTCGGTGCAGATGGTCTCGAGCAGCAACGATCGAACCATGAACATCAACTCGAACTTCACCGCGAAGTGGATCAGCCCCGATTGCGGGGACACGAAGTAAGAAGGAGTTTGCCGGACCCCATTCGGAAGGCGTCCCCCGTCTCATTGTTGCGACGAGACCTTTGTTGACTGTGCAGCGACGCATAGATGTCGGTCCACGAGAATTTCCCTGAAGCATCTTTGCCTGTCGCAGGCTAGGTTTTCCTGCGTATTGGCTGAAAATTAAGGGCAAACCGTCGGCATTGTGTCTCAGCCCGGCGAGCTTGGATCTCGGGAGCCTGCGCGGCCACTCGGCTAGGCTGCCGGAGATGACATTGTCAACCATCAGTTGAAAAACTCACCCTGGCTGGAAGGGGCGGCCTGGCTCTCTGTTTTCTTGTCAAGGGAGAAGGTCTGTAAGGTCTGTAAGTGGGCCTGGCGAAACAAAGGCGAAAATGCTACACTCCCGCCGTGGACGAAGGGCGCAAACGAGTCCTGCTGATTGCGGCAGCCATCTCCGACTATGGACTACGCATCGCGGACCCTTGTTGCTGGGGGGATGGCGTAGGTGTATATTTGCGGCGAATTGCAGGGCCCGCGGAAGAAACCCAGTCAAAGTCGAAATGGAGGAGAGGCGATGAAAAATACGCGCTGGTTTGTGCTGGCCGTGGCGTTGCTGGCGGCATTGCTGATGCCTGCGATGGCGATGGCGCAGAGTGCTTTCGACGGGTCGTGGAAATTTGACTTGAATACGGCGAAATTCCCGGAGAAGCCGGACGTTTATTTGCTGCAAGACGGGATGTATCACTGCAAGACGTGCGTTCCGACAGTGGGCGTGAAAGCGGACGGGCAAGACCAGAAAGTGAGCGGGCATCCATACTACGACACGGTGAGCATCAAGGTGGTGGACGACCGCACGATCGAGGAAACCGACAAGAAAAATGGGAAGACCGTGGCGACTTCAAAAACGTGGGTGTCGCCGGACGGGAACACGTTGACGTTCGAGTTCAGCAACAGCAGCGCAACCAATGCCGATCCCGTAACGGGCAAGGGAGAAGAAACGCGAGTGGCCAAGGGACCTGCTGGATCACATGCGATTTCGGGCTCATGGCGAATGTCGAAGATGGATGCGCTGTCCGATAACGCGATGACGATTACCTACAAGGTATCAGGCGATAGTTTGAGCATGAGCTCGCCGACCGGACAAAGCTATACGGCGAAACTGGATGGGACGGACGCACCATACAACGGCGATCCGGGAACGACGAGCGTGTCGGTGAAGCGGCTGGACAAGAATACTATGGAGGAAACAGACAAGCGCGAGGGAAAGGCGATCAGCGTCGCGCGGATGACGGTCTCGATTGACGGCAAGACCATGACTCTCAAGGTCGATGACAAGCTGCAAGGGACGACCAGCCAATTCACCGCGATGAAACAATAGAAGTTGAACTCAAGTTGCTCCATGGAAGAGCGCCTCCGCGTCTGCCGTTTTGCGCCACCCCGGTTCCGCCTATCGTTCAGCAGGTCGGGTTCCAGCTTGACGCCTGAGTCGTGGTGAGTTAGCGGGACTGCTCTAGTTCTTTGGGCTGGGACTCGTCAAAGAATGAGAGAGGCTTTCAGTTAATGTGCAGAGAGTTCCAATGAAGTGTACCGTCTGTGAGTCCTGGCAGGGAGCCGGTGGGTAATAATTATCGAGAGCTAGTACCGGCAAAGCAGCTGCCGCCGATGCCGAAACTGTGGCATAAGTCTCGATCCTCGAAGCCTTTCCGGAAATCGGTCAACGCTGGCGCAATAGTTGCTCTTCCCAACTAAGCAATCAGAAACTGCACCCAAGGTCCGATCCGGGAGGGACTCTGAGGTTGTTGTGTATTTACTCGTTTGGAAGAGAGCACTGTCGAGAACACGAATGCTCAGATACTTCATGAGCAAAATGCGCAGCTGTACAGGATGGGGAATGTCATCGATGAATTTTGCCACGTCATGAGCCTGCGAGTTGTGTGGTGGTCCAAGCTGCAGACCCGACACTAGACATCTTGAGGGGCAAAAGTTGGTGCAAATGAGTCAAGTTTTGTTCGTGTTTCGTTCGCCCGAGGACATGCTTGTTGGGCTGGGGCGAAGCCCCGTTAGTATTTGGGTCAGTCCCGAGAAGCGCGCACGAGCTTCTTCTGCTGAAAACGGATGCTATCGAGAGTGTCTTCACGATGTGGGAATCTCCGGTCGAGGGACAGCAATGGGGCTACTTAACTACCCGCTCCGCGCCGCCATTGGTCTCGCCCTGCTGCTGGGGCCTGTCATACTGTCCCGCTTGGGCATAGGAAACAAGAGAGGCTGGGGCACTTACATGCTCGTCTCCCCAGGAATCTTTCTGACGTTCGCGGTCACAGCACCGTTGGTCCATTTGGGAATGGGATTCTCTGCGCTTGGGGCACTCGTAGAGTTCTCTGGGATTTCCTTCGCCTTCGCGGTCTTAGCATATATTGGGGGACTGTTCGCAGAATCGGCTGCGAGAAAGACGGGCCACTTCTGAAATAGGGTGCCTCAGCCGTCAATCTCAGGTGCCCTTTTTCCAATGCGACCGTGGGCGGGCAACGCCCAGCTTACTTCAGCTTCGCATACTCGAACTTGGCCTGCTTCAGGATGGGAATGTCGGGGTCGGCGTCTTTCCAGAGGGTGAAGAAATCCTGGTAGGCCGTGCGCGCCTTCGCTGTTTCACTCTGCAAGGCATAGGCGCGGGCGAGGCCAAGGCGCGCGGGGGCAGCCAAGGGCTCGTTCAGTACAACTCCGCGATGATTGATGATTTTCTGAAATTCGGCGGCAGCTTCAGTGCCCTGCTTCGATGCCAGGTAAGCTTCCGCGCGCACAAAAACCGGATACAGAGCCGGTGAGAAGGCACCGCTGCCGGTCTGCCCCAATTCGTATGGGGCAGCGGCCTGTAGGAGGTCGATAGCCCGTGAAGGGTCGCGGCGGACCAGCGAAAGCTGCGCGCGAATTGTCGGGAGGTAGTTGAACTGGACGATCGTATCTTCCGGGAAGCGCTTGCCGAAATCACCCAAGAGCCGCTGCGCCCCGGCTACATCCCCTGCGAAGGCCAATGCCAGCGCCGCTCCATATTGCACCTCCCGGCCGGTCGAGAGACCGAGCGCGGTCGCAGCCCGGTGTCGCGCGTCCGCGGCATTGCCGAAGAGGGCCTCACGGATTGCGGCGTCCGCTTGATACCCCGCCGCCGTCTCTTTTTCCTGTGCCTGCTCGGCGGAGGCCGCCGCCCGGTCGGAGAAGTTGCGCGCTTTGCCGAGCCGCCCGAAGTGGGCCGCCGTGTTCGCTTCCTCGGCCAGTAGAATGTCTTCCACTCCGGACTTGCCCGCCGACCAGGCTACTTGCTGTGCCATCCCCGCCGCATCGTTTTGTAAGAAGGCGAGCTGGTACAGACCCAGACGCAGAAAAGAAGAATCGAGCTTTTTTGCCTGTGCCTCCTCGGCAATCGCCCGCGCCTCTTCAAGACGGTCCAAGCCGAGGAAGCCCGAGACGAGGTTGGAGTAGTTCAAACCACTCGGGTCAAGCCGCAAAGCGTCCTGGGCCTCCGCCAGTGATTTGTCGTATCGACCGAGATAAACATCTATCGTGCCCAGGTTCGTTGGGGGGATTGTATCTCGCGGATAGCTCTGCGCCCAGAGTTCATACACGTGGCGCGCGTTTTCGAGGTTGCCGGTAACAAACTGATGATAGTGGGATTCGATGTAGAACTTCTCTCGCTCGCTCACTCGATCGCGCAGCTCATAAGCTTTTTTTGTGCTTTCTGCACCGAGGCCGGCCTCTCCCAGATTCGAGTAGCACGTTCCGAGCGCCGCATAGGCCATCGCGAAGTTCGGATCCAGGCGGATGGCACGCTGTAGTAAAGGGACAGCAGCCGCGAACTCGTCTGCCCCAATCGTCTTCATTCCGAGACTGTATGCCTGGAGGGCTTCGAGCGAAGGTGTGGTGGCCTGCTGAACGGGCGTGTCGAACTTTTGCACGGTGCTTAGAGATTCGCCCAATTTGGCTCGAATTTCCGAAGCCGCCTTGCCCAAAGCATCCAGGACATGGTTCTTGTCACCGGCCTGGGCTTCGGTGCTGGCCAGTGATTGCCCGTTCGCGCAATTCACGGCTTTTAGGATGACGCTGTACTGCATGCCGATCTGCGCAATCGAGCCGTTGAGAACTGCGGCGCTGCTGGAGCGCTGGCAGATTTCCCGGGCGATCTCCGGCGTCAGGCGCGCGTTGGGCGACTGACCCATCAGTTTGAGCGTTTGCTGGATTTGGTCTTCGGAAACCTGGCTGAGGAACGGAGATTGGTCGAGCTGGACTGCAAGCCCTTGCCGGAGCGTTCCGTCGAAAACCGCATCGCCGGTTGTATTTGTGAAATCGGCGAGGACGATCGAATCCTTCTCGGTCAGCTTTGCGGATTGTCGCGAGCGCCAGTAAGAACCGGCAGCCAGGGCAGCAGCCACCGCCAGGGCTGCGGGCAGCAGGATTTTCCAAGGGAGACTGCGCGGTTGCGTTGTGATGGCGGGTTCGACGGAAGATTGCGCTGCGGCGCGCCTGCCGCTCGAAGGCTTTGAGGGTGGCGGAGCACTGATAGGCCGTGAGCCCTGAGCCGATTCTTCGTCTGGAGCTGCGCCAGCCAGCACCGTACGTCCTGTATCGGTGTCCCGCTTCAGCCGCTGCAGTTCGGCGCGCATGTCGGCCGCGTGCTGGTAACGCAGATTGCGGTCTTTCTCCAGCGCCCTGTAGATGACCCGCTCTAGCTCCGGCGGTACGTCGGGATTCAATCGCACTGGGGCTACCGGCGAACGGTGGAGGATGGCGTCCGTGATCACGCCCGAGGTAGCACCGCGAAAAGGCAACACACCGGTGACCATCTCGTAGAGTACGACCCCGAATGAAAACAGGTCTGTGCGTACATCGAGTTCTTCACCCCGCACCTGTTCCGGCGACATATAGGCCACTGTGCCAACCGCCAATCCTGGGCTAGTGAGCAGTTCCTCCGCTGTGGCCGTCGGCATCGCAGATACACCGACGCCCTCAGGGACGCCTCGAACAGGTGAGAGCTTCGCCAGTCCAAAATCCAGCACCTTGGCTTGGTGGCGCTTTGTCACAAAGATGTTTGCTGGCTTGATGTCCCGGTGAATGATGCCTTCGGTGTGTGCCGCATCGAGCGCGTCCGCAATCTGAATGCCCAGTTCCAACACTTCGTCAATCGGCACGGGCTTGCCGGAAATGCGATGCTTGAGCGTCTGGCCATCCAGAAACTGCATCGCGATGAACGCGTGGCCGTCTTCTTCACCGATGTCGTAGATCGTGCAGATGTTCGGGTGATCAAGAGCGGAGGCAGCTTGTGCTTCGCGCCGAAAGCGTTCAAGCGCTTGGCGGTCGCGTGCCACTTCTTCGGGAAGGAACTTGAGGGCGACAAAACGATGCAGCCGAGTGTCCTCAGCCTTGTATACGACACCCATGCCGCCGCCACCGAGTTTTTCCAGGATGCGATAGTGGGAGATGGTCTGGCCGATCATTGGCAAAGAGCAGCGCAATCTTAGGTTCTGCTTGCAGCGAAGTCAACGTATGGGCTGACCCTTGCCCTGCGAGCCACCGTCACGGTCAGACATGATGAAACAGGGAGAAGTGTAGAGATGTTCCAACCTTTGATTCACCAAAGGTGCTTTCACGGAATGCCGTCCACAGGTCTTTGGCATTTCCCAATGCTTCTTCAGCGGTTATCTGGTTGAGGGGCAGCTGGACGGAATCTGTGAGAAAATCCGGCGGCAAAAGGAGGTTGCCCATGGTAACGAAGAGATTCGCTGGATTGCTGCTGGCGGTTGCGGCAGGCCTCGGCTCCGGATGGATTTTGCGAGCCAAGGAGAAGGACTCGCTGGCAGTGGTTTACTATTGGAAGGCGAAAGCCGGAAAACTGGACGAATACAATCATTACATCAAGACGGTGGCCGAACCGGTGGATGCGGAGGCGCGCCGCCACCGCGTTTTCGTCTCGGTGACGACGTATATCTCCCACAATCCCGATTCTCCGTGGACCCACATGCGCGTATTCCTGGTCAGGGATCGCGAGCAAGCCGCGAATCTCGGCAAGGCCCTCGACGACACGGGAGCGCGCATGCAGCCCGACGAAAGCAAACGCAAGGCAAACCAGGAACTGGCGGCGTGCTGCGAGACTCCGCTGGAGAGGATGAGCTGGAGATACTGAAATAGGGCTAAACAAGGGAGCTCCTGTGGGGTTGCACGCGGGCCGGCCACTTCAACCGTGTCGAAGTGTTCGGCATAGAAGCTGAGGTAGCCGCGGGACTTCATTCCGTTCGGGTAAAAAGAGCCTTCCCAGCCTGCCGCTGTGAAAGAGGATGTACCGAGGTAGATTTTTGGCACGGATTCCACGCCGATAGGTATACGCGCAGAACCGTTTTCTACGCGTTCTGCTCTGCGTCGTTGGCTTTTTGGGCTGCGTCCTTCCGCATCAAGCTCCGGTTTTCTCGTCAAGCACCGCCCGCTGCCCGGCTTTTTTCGGACCGGGGCGCATTGACTCGAACAGTTCACGGCGTCCTTCGGTCTGCGTGTAGTTCGGATTCTTGATTTTGAACCAGCGTGCCCTCGTGCCGTAGACTCCGTTTTTCCGCTTTGCAACGATGCCCTCAATCATAAAAGCAAGCGCGGACATTTCGCAGAGCGGATTAGCCGTTCGAGCGTGAACGTTAGAGCATCGCCTGATTGCGTCAACAACTGGTCTCCTAAGTTCACGGCGAGTCTGTTTTTCCAGGATTGGGGGTTACCGGTATGGTGATCGTTCTCGATTGCTTCGGATGTCCCACTCCGTTCAGGAAGGGCTCAACAGTGAGCACAAACGGAACCGGCGATGCATCACCTAACTGGTTCAGCAGCACGAAACTCGCTGACCCCGTGGGATCAAAGCCGTCGCGGAAAACATAGACAGGAGACTCGAACAACTGCTAGTCACCCGGTCACCTGCCGGGCGTTCGCAGGAGTGGACGGGCAAGACCTACGCTTCGATGAAGGAAGCCGTGGCGGACTTGGCGGAGTTGAATCGCCATCTTGGGCGCTGAAGTGGCGCACCTGAGAGGGGTCGAACCTCCAGCCTTCGGTTCCGTAGACCGACGCTCTATCCAGTTGAGCTACAGGTGCGTTCCCGCATTGTAACACCAAAGTTTTGCGGCGGCACGGAAGGACTGCGTTTCCCGGAATCGGTTTCTTTTCCGCATGACTATGGAACCGTAGCTCGCGACTATAAAAATAGGCGGCATGATGTTTGAAGTCTATTCCGAACGGGCCAACCAAGTAATATTCGTGGCACGCCTCAAAGCCGGGCAACGTGGCGCGGATATGGTCGATGTGGACGATATTCTTGTGGCCCTCATCATCGAAGATCAGATGATGGGAAAGCAACTTTTGGAACTCCTTGGCCGTCCGGAGATTCACGGCTTCGCGTTCAAAGCCCATCGTCCATTTTTCTCCCCGGACGTAGCTTCCGATCTACTGCGAAGAATAGAAGAGCTCCTCTCCCGATCCAAGTCTGTTGCTCAGTCCGCAGAAATGCCAATATCGCCTGGCGTCAAACACATCTTCGATGGAGCGAATGATCTCCTGGACAAGTCTCAGCGAGGCAAAGTCGAACCATTACACCTTCTGGCAATTGCGTTGACAGATGAGTCCAGCAAGGGCGCTCCCATATTGCAACAGGCTGGAATTACACGAGAGAAGGTCCTGGAGGCGATCCGAGGTGAAAAGAAGTCTTAAATAGGGAAGACCGGAACCCGATGGTTGGGTTCGCTTGGCAAGGGACCGAACGCCTGTAGACTGCACGCGTCTCAGCCCTGTGAGTTGAGAAAATGAAGGGCGGCCGCTGCGTTCTTTGAAAAACGCGCTAGAATGCGCTGGACGGGGACGTTCTCCCCAGGAGGTTTCGATGGCGATCAGCTTCACCCTGAATGGCAAGCCACAGAGTGTTGAGGTCAGTCCAAGCATGCCACTGCTGTGGGTCTTGCGCGACACCTTGGGACTCACCGGCACCAAGTTCGGTTGCGGGGTAGCGCAGTGCGGAGCCTGCACGGTCCACATGAACGGCGAAGCCATCCGCTCCTGCGTCACTCCGGTTTCCCGCATCTCCGGGAAACAGATCACTACGATCGAGGGCCTCTCCGCGGATCGCAGTCATCCCGTCCAGCAAGCCTGGATCGAACTCGACGTGCCGCAGTGCGGCTACTGCCAATCGGGGCAGATCATGTCGGCAGCCGCGCTGCTGGCCAAGAAGCCGCACCCGAGCGATGCGGACATCGACGATGCGATGACCGGCAACATCTGCCGCTGCGGCACTTACCAGCGAATTCGCGGGGCCGTTCACCGCGCGGCAGAGATGCACGCCGCTGCCGCTCCGCACACTCCGGTGGGCCAGCCAACGGGCCAAGCACGTGCTTCAGGAGGCGATGCTGAACTCATGCGCAATTCTGTGAGCCTGGCGGGAGTTAGTGCGGGAGGTGTGGAATGACTCTCGCCACGTCGAAAGTGAATCGCCGAGACTTTCTAAAGACCGGCGCCGCTGGAGCGGCTGGGCTCGTGATCGGCTTCTATCTGCCCGGGCGGTTCGAAACGCTCGCCGCGCCTGCTCCTGCGGGTCCCTTCGCGCCAAACGCATGGATTCGTGTCGGCACAGATGACTTCGTGACCCTGATCATTGACAAGTCCGAAATGGGTCAGGGTGTCGTAACTTCGCTTTCGATGCTGGCTGCCGAAGAGCTGGAATGCGATTGGAAGAAAATTCGCACCGAATTCGCCCCCGCCGACAAAGCCTATATCAATCCCATCTTCGGCCTGCAAGGCACTGGCGGCAGCTCAACCATCCGCGGCTCCTGGACGCCGCTGCTCAAAGCGGGGGCGACGGCGCGCGAGATGCTGATCGAGGCCGCCGCGCAGAAGTGGGGCGTCGACAAGTCCGCCTGCCGCGCAGAAAATGGCGCGGTCATCAACACTGCCACGAAAGCGCGTCTCAGCTACGGCGGCCTGGCGGAAGCGGCCGCCGCACTCCCCGCGCCGAAAGACGTGCCGATCAAGGACCCGAAACAATTTCGCGTCGTCGGCAAGGCAACGAAGCGTCTCGACACGCCCGAGAAAGTGGATGGGCGCACACAATTCGGGATTGATGTGCGCGAGCCGGGCATGGTGTTTGCGGTCGTGGCGCGCTGCCCGGTCTTCGGCGGAAAGGTTTCGAGCTTCGATGCCACGAAGGCGAAAGCTGTCCCGGGGGTGAAGAACGTTCTCCAGATCTCGGGCGGCGTTGCCGTTGTGGCCGACAACACCTGGTCGGCGATGCAAGGCCGCCGCGCGCTCGACATCAAGTGGGACGAAGGACCGAATGCTTCCCTGAACAGCGCCGGCATCAGCAAGCTCTTCGCCGAGCGCGCCGCGCAGCCCGGAGCGGTCGCGCGCAAGGAAGGAGACGCCGCAGTGGGCCTGGCGGGCGCCGCGAAGAAGGTCGAAGCCGTGTATGAAACGCCGTTCCTCGCCCACGCGACCATGGAGCCGATGAATTGCACCGCGCACGTCCGCGCCGATGGCTGCGACGTCTGGGCGCCCACGCAATTTCAGACCTTTGCTCAGAACGCGGCCGCGAAGATTACAGGCCTGAGTCCCGAAGCCGTCCGAATCCACACCACGTATCTCGGCGGCGGATTCGGCCGCCGTTCGGAGCAGGATTTCCTCGCCGATGCGGTGGAGATTTCCAAGGCCGCTGGTGCGCCGGTGCAAGTCACGTGGTCGCGCGAGGACGATATGCAGCACGATTTCTATCGCCCGGCCTCGTACAGCCGCTTCACTGCGGGGCTCGACGCCGATGGTTGGCCGGTCGCCTGGACTAACCGCATCGCCTGTTCCTCAATTTTCAGCCGTGTGTTTCCGAACTTCGTGAAGGATGGCGTCGACTCGACCAGCGTCGAAGGCGCGAACGATATTCCCTACGCCATTCCCAACATTCTGGTGGATTATCAACTGACGGAAACGGGTGTGCCGGTAGGCTTTTGGCGCTCGGTCGGCCATTCGCAAAACGGATTTTTCACCGAGAGTTTTCTGGATGAACTGGCCGCGGCCGGAGGAAAAGATCCGTACGAGCTGCGGCACCGGCTCCTGCAGAAGGCGCCCCGGCATCTTGCCGTGCTCGAACTGGCGGCGAACAAGGCCGGTTGGGGCACTCCACTCCCGGCGGGCAAGTTTCGCGGCATCGCCATGATGAGTTCGTTCGGAAGCTACGTCGCGGAGGTCGCCGAAGTTTCCGTGAATCGCAGCGAGGGCACGGTGCGAGTGCATCGCGTGGTTTGCGCGCTGGATTGTGGCCGCGTCGTGAACCCGGATACCATCGCGGGACAAATGGAAGGCGCCATTGTATATGGTCTGACCGCGGCCCTGAAGGGCGCCATCACGATCGATCACGGGCGTGTCCAGCAGCGGAACTTCAGCGACTACGACATGCTGCGCATCGACGAAATGCCGTCGGTCGAAGTGCACATCGTGCCGAGCAACAATCCGCCCACCGGCGTCGGCGAGCCGGGCACGCCGCCAATTGCCCCGGCGGTGTGTAATGCGATTTTTGCCGCCACCGGAAAGCGCATTCGCCGCCTGCCCATTCGCGCCGAAGACCTGGCCTGACCGCACGTCGCACAGTTCAGGTTGGGCAGGAACCCGTCTCGAATCGCGTACAACGAAGCCCACGGGAATTTCTTTGCCTACTATCCGAAAGAGGAACGCGGAGAATTTGACGGTGAAGTGTCTGAGCTTGTTGGTGTGTTGCGAGCCTAGAGGATGAAGCCGAAATGGGTTGTGAGCAGTAGAGGGCGGGTGGCCTAGGCTCGTCTCGATCCCTCCGTTGTGCTTGACAGAACAGCCGGACCGGATAAGAAGGGGCCTCAATGTCGCGTCAGTCCGCTTTCTTGCCAAACTGGGCGTTGAGATAGGATGTCATGGTCTGTATTTCTTCAGGTGTGGGCATTTTAGGAAGCCGTCCCATCATGTCTCTCACGGTGTGATCCCATTCTTCCTTACTTCTTCTAACGGTAGTGATTCTTCCCAGGTCATGGCAGAGAGTGCAGCGCGAATCTACCAGGTCCTGCCCAGGTCCCTTTGGCAGGGACATGTCAGTGGCGCTGGGGCTACTCTGCATCGGGCCAGCGCCGGGGCCGAAGTTCTTTGCCAGATATTGAACCACCGTGTCGGCTTCCTCCGGCAGAAGTTGCGTGCCGCGGAGGACCATCTCGTCCACATGTCTCTTCCAACCCGCTCGGCTATCCCGCAGGGTCACAATCAGTTTCAACCCGTGGCATTGCGAGCAGGCCACCGCCACCAACTCCCTGCCGTTGCCGGGCGGCAATTCGCTAGGAGCCGTCTGTCCGTAGAGTTCACCACTGGAACAGAGCAAAAGCCCCGCGAGACAGGTTAGTCCGCACACATACTTCCGCCGAAATGGGGTGATTGTGGGCACGGTCAGACCTTCCTTTGGCGCAAGGCTGCGACGGAATAGGGAGGATGCCACATCGAGTCTGCCCCGATGCCGCCACGCTCGATGTGAACATCCAACAGGTAGGGCCGGCCATCGGCGGTCGCGCGTTTTGCTCGCTCCAGCGCGGCTCGAAGCGTGGAAGGTTCCACCACGATCTCGCCTTCCACACCGAACGACGTCGCTGCCTTGGCGTAATCCACATCCGGGTCTCCGAGGTAGCAAGTCATGTCCCGGCCCATCTGGAACTGTTTTCCGCCGGTGTTCCAGATGCGATTGCGTTCGTTGTTATAGCTGCGATTGTTACAAACAATGATTGTGACCGGGGCGCTATAGCGGGCAAAGCTCCAGAGCGGCTGCGGGCCACTGAACAAAAACGAGCCATCGCCCACCACCGCTACAACAGGCAGGTCCGGGTGGGCCAGCTTGACCCCGAAACCGGCGGGCAAGCCCCATCCCAGCGCTGCTCCCGTCGTGCTGAAGTATTGCTTGTCTGCTCCGCCGAAGCGGATGAAATTCTCCATCTTTTGTCCCGAATCGATGTCCGCCACAAAACACGCATCTTTCTCCAAAACGCTCTCGAGTTCCGATCCCAGCCGCTCGAAACTCAGTGGAGAGTGATCCCAGAGGCTGCGAGCAATCGACTGGCGGAATTCTTCCATCTTCCCGGTGTATTCTCGTGTCTTGGTTGTTCGCGCCTCGCTGATCTGTTTCAGTCTTGCCTGCGTCGCGATGCTGCGCAATGCCGCGAGCAGGTCCGTCAAAGCCAACTTCAAGTCCGCCACCATGGCCACTTCGGTAGGGGCGACGCGCGCCAGGTTGGTCGGGTCTAAGCGAACCTGAATCAACTTCACTTTGGGATCCACTCTCTCGCCATACGGCATGCGGCTCCCAAGGTTCAGCATCACGTCCACCTTCCCTGGATAGCGCAATTCCCGGAGGTAGGCGCCGACGTACAGGGGGTGGTGCGTGGGGAAGGGCTTGGACCAGCCGATGACGTTGGTCTCGTCCCGGGTGACCGGCAAACCCAACAGCTCGGCCAGCTCGACCACCTCCTTCTGTGCTCCGCACCAGACGAGTTCGTCGCCGACGTAGAGCACCGGATTCTGGGATTCCAGAAGCAGGCGTGCCGCTTGCTCCACCAGCGCCGCGTCCGGCCGGATCTTCATCGGAACGTCAAATTTCGCTTGATCCATTACGGTTGCTTTCACTTCGTCACGGAGGGTGTCTTCCGGGAACGCCAGAAACACGGGCCCGCAGGGAGGTGTCGAGGCAAATTTCATGGCCCGGCGAGTGATCTCTGGAATCTTCTCGCTTGTCTCCGCCACCCAGTGCCACTTGGTAATGGGCTGGGCCATGATTTCCATGTGGTCCGTATCTTCAAATGCGTCCTCGCCCAGGTTTCCGCGGCTCACATAGTCGGTTGCGACTACCACCGGGATCCGGTCCTTCCAGGTATTAAAGATCTGGGTCATGGCGTTGGGAAAACCGGGCCGCGCGCAAATGACAAAAGGAGTTTTGCCCGAAGCCTTGGCATAGCCGTCTGCCATGGCTGCTACCGCGCCCTCCTGAAGAGCCTCGATCACATGGATGTCGGGTTCGTCAACGAGAGCATCGAAGAAGGGAGCCGCCCCGGAGGAAGGGTTAAAGAAGATGTATTGGACGCCGGCGGCCTTCAGTTGCGCCGCGAGCAGCGCACCACCCGTCCCCCCGACATCCCGCATCCAGGAGGGTGTCGTGTCCTCCGCCTTCGCATCCTGAGTGGCTTGCAAAAAGGGAGCCAACGAGTGTGCCATCGAGTTGGCAGCAGAGGCGGAAATTCCCAAAGCTCCCAGGCCGGACATAAACTGCCGCCTGGAAATTCCGTGATCCAGGTATTGCTTGATTAGGTTTTTCATCGAATTCCTCGTCTCCGTTCAATATCCTGGTGCTGGAAACGCTGCAGCATCAATGCGGCAGTGCATACTTGACGAAGCGTGATTGTGTCAAGCCGAAAAACGAAGTTTGTCGAGGACTCAAACGTCATGGGCGCCTTGAACTCGGCTGGCGGTCGGCGGTTATCCTCGCCCGACAACGTAGTTGGTAAGAGTGCCGATGTGTTCAACCTCCAACTCGACTTTCTCACCGGCTTTTAGGAAGCGCCCCATTTCCAGCCCGCAACACCTCCGGTCCTTGCCCGACTCCGGAACCGTCCCGGTGCCGGAGCCAAAGAACTCACCGGGGTAGAGGGTTTCACTCTGGGATACATAGGCAATCATTTCCTCGAAGGTCCAATACATCCCCTTTGTATGACCACGTGACACGTCCTTGCCATTGATACGGGCCTTCATGACAAGGTTGTAGGGGTCGGGAATCTCATCCGGAGTGACAAGTGCCGGGCCGATCGCATTGCCGCCGTCGAAATCTTTTCCTTTGGCAGGGCCGAGGCGTCCTCCCATCTCCCGACCCTGAATGTCTCGGGCGGAGAAATCGTTGAAGATGGTGAAGCCGCCGATATAATCGCGGGCCTTTTCCTTCGGGATATCGCGCCCGGTGTTGCAGAGAAAGACGCCGAACTCGAGCTCCCAATCGAAGGTCTTGCTGTAAGAGGGCATGGTCACCTGGGCTCCGTCACCCACCACGCTCATGCGGTTGCCCTTGTAATAGATTGGCCGCTCGTACCAGCGGCGATTCATGCGATAAGCCTGCGAAGCCTTGCGTCCGAATGCATGGTCCACCCATTCATCGATGGCGCTCAGCCAGCGCGGCATCTCGAACTTACGTATGCAGTTGATAATATGCTGCTCGAAAACCATGAAGTCGCGAATGGATTCGGGACGCGGCACCGGCGACAACAATTCGATCTTCGCGCGCTCGAGCAGAACGCCATCCGGACGTTGCGATCGGCCAAATTCGAGAGCCGCTTGCGCCGTGTCGCGTGCTGCGGCACCACCTTGCAGGAAGGCAAGCATGCTGCTGAGATGAGGGTGCGGCTTTCCCCGACGCAGTTGCTCGGTCGTCTGCAACCTTATGACTTTTGTGTCCGCATCGACCAGAGCGCCGATTTCTTCTTGTTCTTGATAGCGAAAGGCGGTGAGTCGCACCCTTGTCCGTCTCCGTTTCAACTCGCATTTTCTAAAAGGTAGTATCGGCCGCTTCCACACGCCACCAAAACACTCCCCACGCCGCAATTGGAAGAGCTATTTCGAAAAGGTCCTGTCGCTAGATCGGTTGGGCGGTGACTTCCCGGCTCTTCGCGGTCAAGCCGATGAAATCAGCGTCCGGCGTCGGCTGCTGTTCCCATTCTCCAATCTGTACCGAGGATTCCACGACGAATTTGTTTCGCTCGTAACGCCGTTTCATGAAGGCATCGAGCTTTGCGTGAGGATGCGGTCAATGTGGAAAAGGAGCCAGCAGCGGCGTTTTCCCTTCCGGCATGGGCGTCCTCGCCACGTTCATGATCATCGCCAGCATCGAGTAGTAGCCGGTCAGTCCTACCATGTCGATCACGCCCTGCTCGCCGAGCCTGCTTACCGCTCGCGCGAAGGTGGCATCGCTCACGCTCTGATTTTCGCGCAGTTCCGTGCAGAAGTCATAGGCGACCTCTTCGTCGGCCGCCATTCCTGCGGGGCGGCGTCCCTCGCCTATCGCCGCTACGGACTCCGGTTTCACACCAGCCTTGAGGGCCAGCGGGACGTGCGCATCGTATTCGTACTGCTGCGTCCACTGCCGCGCCGTCAGGAGAATCACGAATTCGGTAAGCTTCCGTCCGAGGCTGTTTTCGAACCGAAGGTACTCGCCCATTTTCTGCAGCCGGCTCATGAATTCGGGACTGCGGAGGAGCGGCACGAAAGGCCCGCCCAAGGCTCCCCGCGGACCCGCAACCAATTCCTCCGCAGCTTTCTTTTGAGCGTCGGTCATCTTGTCCATTGGAATCGGCGGCATTCGGTCCTGCGCCGCGGCACTGGCCACGATCGATAGGCAAGCACAAGCAGTAAGAGCAAAGTTTGCGAAGTTCACAGGCCATCTCCTCTCACGTCGCATCGGCGATGAGCATTATACAAGCTCTCTCAGCGAAGAAAGGGCCAACTCGATCCTCGATAAAGGTTGGAACAGTGTCCAAGGAGTGGGTCGGAAGGGCGGCAGCTTGGCTTTGAGATTCTCCGTGGGAAGCGGAAACGCCCGGCGCTGAATACTGTGCCGTAGCACGCGTCAAGCCATTGAAGAATGTAACCCTGGGGTAGATCGTCGCGCCATTTGTAATGTAACCAAAGACGCGGCTTTTCCACAGCCGTTTTCCCCGCCCAATTCAGTTTGTTTCGGCGCCAGAACTT
>JBARRP010000146.1:0-33751 GCA_049644285.1 Candidatus Acidiferrales bacterium
GAGAACTATCGAGAATGGGCTTTCTCTTGGCATGGAGGAGCAATCTCCTCGATGCCAAGCATACCAGAATATTGCCTCCTAAGGCTACTCTAGATACGTCATCGTATTTATGAAATGGAGTACTAAGCATGCGATCCGGATGCGATGCTTTGCCACAGAGACACGGAGACACTGAGAAAAGCCTGGACATGCCAGGCAAGGGCGGTTCGCGAACCGGCCCGATATGGATGTGGGTGCTCTGGCCCAGGGTTTTACACCTGGGCTATTTTCTGCCGCCCCTGCAGGGCTTGCAATGATGTTTGGGTATCGCAGGATCGGAGCGCTCTGAGTCTATCGTCTACGCCATCTACTTCAAAGGCGAGCAGCACGGCTATGTTGTCGGCCACGGCGGAGGCTTCGACGGCCGGGGTGGCGGATTTCCAGGAGAGCCGCTATCGCCGCCGTCCCTGTTCATTCACGGACACCCTCCGGTGAAACCGGACACCCAATTCGGTTCTCATATACCTGCGAGATTCCGCAAGCTGCTTCGTTTTCATAAAGTTGCATCCAGGACACTTTGGCTCACGAATTGCACCCCTTGCCATGAAGCCCCATCGCCACCCGGAGGACGAGCATTGAAAAACCTGCTGCAGGACCTGCGATTCGCTCTTCGCCAGATGCGCCGTTCTCCCGGCTTTGCCGTCACCGCGGTCTTCACCCTGGCGCTCGGGATCGCCGCCAATGTCATCGTCTTCGGCGTCCTGCAGGCATTAGTCCTGCGGCAACTTGATGTGCCTCATGCAGACCGGGTGATGACGCTTCAGCCCAAAGACGGTGGCCCCTTTCTTGCGTATCCGGAAGTGCGCGATGTGCGCGACGGGAATTCGGTGTTTTCTGCTGTAGCCGCTTTTGAGATCCAGGATTTTGGCCTGGAAGCCAATGGCGTCACGCGGCCTGTCTGGGGATGCGAAGTGAGCGGGCAGTACTTCGAGGTCGTCGGTATCAAGCCGTTCCTCGGGCGTCTGCTGCAGCGTGCCGATGACGATCATCCCGGAGGCTCAGAAGCTGCGGTGCTTTCCTGGTCAGCATGGAAGAGTGATTTTGGCGCGGACCCCAACATCGTGGGAACGATGGTCCGCATTGACAAGCATCCGTACGTGATCGTCGGGGTCACGCCTGAAGGCTTCAACGGGACCGAGAAAGTTCTGCAGCCCGACGTGTTCGTTCCGATGGCGAATGAAGCATCGCTGGACGGGATCAACTGGCTTGAGTCGCGGAGCTATAAGAATATCTTTTCGAGCGTGCGCATCAAGGACGGGGTCACCATGCCCCAGGTGCAAGCTGAATTGAACACGATTGCTGCCCGCATTGCCCGGCAGTATCCGAAGGAAGAAGAGGGGTTGGCATTCAAGCTGGCTCGTCCTGGTCTGGTCGGCGACTTTATCGGCGGGCCGGTGCGAGGTTTTCTGGCTGGGGTGATGGGGCTGGCCGGGATTGTGCTGCTGGCCGCCTGCGCCAACCTTGGCAGCCTGTTCGCAGCGCGTACGGCAGACCGCACGCGCGAGATTGCCATCCGCATGGCTATTGGATCGAGCCGCTGGCGCATCCTTCGCCAGGTCCTTGTCGAGGCCTTTGTGATTGCGATCTTCGGAGGCGCGTGCGCCTGCGGCCTAGCGTGGATGGCCCTCACCGGCTTGGCTAGCTGGCATCCACCCACCAGATACCCTTTCAAGTTCCTCGTACTGCCGCAGCCATCGTTGATCCTGATGGCGTTCCTTATCTCGGTGCTCGCCGGCGTTCTGTTCGGAGTGATGCCACTGCGGCAGATATTCAAGACCGATCCAAATGACGCGATTAAGAGCGGAAGCCAATCCCCCGCAGGACGCCGCTGGGCCCTTCGCGATGTCCTGCTGGCGGCACAGATTGCGCTCTGCTGCGTCACCGTCACGGCTGCTTTTGTCTCGCTGCGTGGCCTGGGCAAAGCACTGACCATGGACCTGGGTTTCAATCCGAAGAATGCTGTGCTTACGCAATTCGATCTGAGCCAGGCTGGCTATTCGAGCGATGCCGCCGCCGATCATTTCCAGCGCCAGCTACTGGAAAGGGTCTCGCAGATCCCGGGAGTGGAAGCAGTAGGCTACGCGAATACCACGCCCCTCGACCTCGACGCATCCCTCACTGCTGTCTTCTCTCAACAAACGATCGATTTCAGACCCTCAAACAAAGCATTTGATACCTATTTCTACGAGGTCTCACCTGGATATTTGACCGCCTCTGGAACACCACTGCTCGCGGGCCGCGATGTAAGCTTTACCGACACTGCGAAGACGCCGGCGGTTGCCGTTGTGAATCAGGAGTTCGCCCGGCGACTCTTCCACTCCGAGTACGCCGTCGGACGCTATTTTAAAAACCGCTACGGTGTGACGATCCAGATCGTGGGCATCATGGCAGATGGAAAACACTTTACGCTCAGTGAAGATCCGAAGGCCGCAGCGTTCTTCCCGATCTCGCAGAAAGGGGACACAAGGACGGCGCTGATCGTGCGGACCCGGCGGGACACGGCCGATATGGTAGGCACCATTCGCGAAGTGGTCCGCGATCTTGACCGCGCCGTTCCAATTCGGGAATCGGGCGCCTGGACCAGCCAGCTTGCGCTGAGTTTCTTTCCATCCCAGGTGGCTACAGTCGCCCTCGGCGTGTTTGGCGCTTTTGGGCTCCTGCTTTCGATCGCCGGGACCTTCGGCCTCGCCTCATATACGGTCAGCAAACGACTGCGCGAGCTGAGTATTCGTGTCGCGCTCGGTGCGCAGGCGAAGCAGATTCTTTCGACTGCGCTTGGCCGCATGCTGATCCTGCTCGGGAGCGGCTGTGTGGTTGGCATTGTGCTGGGCGCGGCGACGAGCCGGTTGCTTTCAGCCATTGTCTACCAAGCCTCCGCGCAGGATCCATTTGTGCTTGCCGCTGTTGCATTTACTACGGTGCTTACCGGATCACTTTCGGTCGCCGGTCCGGTGAGACGCGTCCTGCACGTCGACCCGGCAATCCTGCTCCGCGAACAATAATTTTCAAGCCAGATTTGGCCTTCCTATTTGAATGTGCCCGAGTGCCGCGTACCCGGAAGTAATCGACGAACGACGTGCTTTGCCACAGAGACACGGAGACACTGAGAAAAGCCTGGGACATGCCAGGCAAGGGCGGTTCGCGAACCGGCCCGACACGGATGTGGGTGCTCTCGTTCCAGGGTTTAC
The DNA here is from genome assembly GCA_049644285.1 of Candidatus Acidiferrales bacterium. Taxonomy (GTDB): domain Bacteria; phylum Acidobacteriota; class Terriglobia; order Acidiferrales; family UBA7541; genus CAVRXT01. The sequence goes on from JBARRP010000146.1 coordinate 3,228, forward strand.
ACCCTGGGCTATTTTCTGCCGCCCCTGCAGGGCTTGCCATTTGACAAAGTCAAGACGGAGGGACCCAGAGAGCGCAGAGAGAGCCAACAGCTATAAGCTATCAGCTGCCAGGAAAAGGCTAAACATCTCAGAGAGAACACTGAGGCACACAAAGACCACAGAGAAGGCGAACGCTACGAGCTCAGCGGCGGAGATCTTTTAGGATTTCGCGGGCGGCGTTGGAGCCGGAGGCGCCGGTTAGGCCGGTGCCGGGATGCGTTCCGGAGCCGCAGAGGTAGAGGGCTTTGATGGGGGAGAGGTGACGGGCGTATCCGAGGATGGGGCGCATGGTGAAAAGCTGGTCGAGAGCGAGCTCGCCGTGGAAGGGGTGGCCGCCGGTGAGGCCCCAGGAGTCTTCGAGGTCTTGCGGCGTGATGATCTGGCGCGCGAGGATGCGATTCGGGAGATCGGGCGCGTAGGCTGCCAGGGTCTTTATCACCGTGTCGCCGAGGGCGTCGCGGCACGACGGCCAGTCGCCGCGGCGGAGTTTGTAAGGCGCGAACTGCATGTGAATCGACATGACGTGCTTTTCGGGCGGCGCGAGCGAGGGATCGAGGATCGAAGGGATGGTGATATCGAGATACGGGGCGCGGGAAAATTCGCCGTACTTCGAGTCGTCGAAGGCGCGCTCGAGGTAGTCGATTTCGGGGCCGATGTGAATGCGTCCGCCAAGGGCGCCGGCAGCGCCGTTGAGCGACAGCGCGCCCGCGGCGGAAATTCCTTTCAGCGCGGTGAACGCCGGCAGCGCGTTGAGCGCGAGATTGACTTTCGCGACGGTGCCGTTCGAGCGGTAATGCTGCATCTTGACGACGAAGCCGGGCTCCAGGTGAACGGGATCGACCAGCTTCAGGAAGGTGCGGCGCGGGTCGGCATTTGAAATCACCGCTTTCGCGGGAATTTCTTCGCCGCTTGCGAGGGCGACGCCGGTGACGCCGCCGTTCTTGACGAGAATTTGCGCGACTTCGGCGCCGGTGCGGATTTCGGCGCCGGCCTGCTTCGCTGCTTCAGCCATGGCTTGCGCGAGCGCGCCCATGCCGCCGCGCGGGAATGCCGAAGTTCCGGCGGGATGAGGATCCGCGGCGGCGCGGAGCAGAAGCACTGCGGTGCTTCCCGCCGACCACGGGCCGAGCGCGGTGCCGAAAATTCCGCGCGCGGCGATGGTGGCGCGAAGAAGCTCAGTCTCGAAGAATTCCGCAACCAAGTCGGCCACGGCCATCGGACCCCAACGCAGGAGGCGCATCATGTCTCTTTTGCCGAGGCCGCGGAAATTGCGCCCCACCTTGAGCAGTTTCCAGAGGTCTTCGCCACTGGGATGGTCGATTGCCGGCGGGGTCATCCACAGCAGGTGGTGGAGCAATTTGCAGTAGCGCGCGAGGAGCTGATGAAACTCCTTATAACGCGGCGCGTCGTGCCTCGAGAATTTCTCGATTTGACTTGCGGATTCCACGGGATCAGCGAGGAGCAGCAGGCCACGGCCGTCGGGCAGCGGCGCGAAGACGCGCACCGGCGATTGCAGCATCGAGAGGCCGTGCTTCTCGAGCTGCATGTCGCGCATGATGGAAGGAAGAAGCGGGCCGCAAGCGTGGGCGAGAGTGGAACACTTGAAGCCCGGATGGAATTCGCCGGTGGCAGCAGCGCCGCCGACGACAGAGCGGCGCTCAAGAACGAGCGGCTTCAACCCGGCGCGCGCGAGATAGAACGCGGTCACGAGCCCGTTATGACCAGCTCCGAGAATGACGATGCCGGGCGTCGCGGCCACGGTCTAATTTGCCCTCTTGTCCTTGAGAATTTCGAGCGCGGCGAGGTGGCCCGGCGCGCCCATGATTCCGCCGCCCGGATGCGTTGCCGAGCCGGACATATAAAGGTTGCGGATGGGGGTGCGGTAGCGCGCCCAGCCCGCCACCGGACGGAGGAAAAACAACTGCTCGAGCGAGAGCTCGCCCTGGAAAATGTTGCCTTCGGTGAGGCCGATCTTGCGCTCTATGTCGAGCGGAGTGAGCACCTGGCGGCCGAGGATGATTTTCTTGATGTTGGGGGCGTGTTCGGCGATGGTGTCGACGACAGTGTCGCCGAAGGCTTCGCGCTGGTCGTCCCAGTTCAGGCCGGGCTTCAGTTTGTACGGCGCGTACTGCACGAAGCAAGACAGCACGTGCTGGCCGGGCGGCGCGACCGAAGGATCGGTGAGGCTCGGAATCACCATATCGATGTACGGGCGGCGCGAAAATTCGCCGTATTTCGCCTGGTCGTAGGCACGCTCCATGTAATCCATGCTGGGTGAGATCGAAATTGCGCCGCGCAAATGGCGGCCCGGGCCGGGCAGGCAGGTGAAATCGGGAAGCGCGTCGAGCGCGAGATTCACTTTGCCGGAAGAGCCGCGGAATTTGTAATGGCGCACTTCTTCGACGAACTCGCCGGGCAGCTCGCGCGGGTCCATCATTTTCAGGAAAGTGAGATTGGGATCGACGCTCGAGGATACGACGCTCGCGTGAATCTCTTCTCCGGTTTCGAGGACAACTCCCCGTGCCTGACCATTTCTTACGAGAATCTTTGAGACCGGCGCTTCAGTGCGGATTTCCGCGCCAGCTTCGCGCGCGGCGTCGCCGATGGAGTTGGAGATTGCGCCAGTGCCGCCACGGCTGAAGCCCCAGGAGCGGAACGCGCCGTCGATTTCGCCCATGTAGTGATGGAGCAGGACGTAGGCGGTGCCGGGCGAACGGATTCCGAGGAAGGTTCCGATAATTCCCGAGGCGGACATGGTGGCTTTGAGGACGTCGGTCTCGAACCATTGATCGAGAAAATCCGCGGCGCTCATGGTCATCAACTGGACGAGGTTGTACATATCCTCGTAGGGCAGCGACTGGAAGCGGCGGCCGAGGAAGTGAAGTTTTTTCAAATCGCGCGGATCGAGCGTGGTCGGGTCCGGCGGGATCATGGCCAGAAGCGGCTTCACGAAGCGGCACATCTGCACCATCGATTTGCCGAATTCTTCGTAAGCTTCGGCGTCGAATTTGGAGTGACGCTCGATTTCCCTGCGAGTCTTGGCGTGATCGTTTCCGCGCCAGAGGTAATCGCCGTTGGGCATGGGCGTGAAGGTGCCGTCGAGCGGGAGGATTTCGAGACCGTGGCGCGGCAAATCGAGATCGCGGATGATTTCCGGGCGGAGGAGCGACACGACGTAAGAGAAAACCGAGAATTTGAAGCCAGGGATGATTTCTTCGGTGCAGGCCGCGCCGCCCAGCACATGGCGCTTCTCGAGGACAAGCACCTTTTTGCCGGCGCGGGCGAGGTAGGCGGCGTTCACGAGGCCGTTGTGGCCGCCGCCGATCACGATGACGTCGTAGGATTTGGCCATGAGGTAGCTTTCGTTCCGTGTTCCGTGGTGCGTGTTCCGTGTTTCGTGTTCCGGTATGCTCTTAGACGAGCGGACATTCTACAAATACCAGCAAACGCTCACAAGAACGAAGCGCGCGGCTGGCGTGACCAGTGGTCATTCGCTCGGCGGTAGAGTGGCGCGCCTTGCGGAAGGCGCGAGCGACACACTATAATCCGCGCGCCCTAGATTGCTCTTGGCTGCCGTTTCTATGCCCGCGTGATCCTTCGGCAGTCTCACATCGCTCGCCGCGGCGAGCTCAGGGCAAGCAGGCAAGAGGGGGCCGCTACAAAAGCTAGAATCTACCTTGGGGGGAAACGACGGTGCCGATTGGAACTGCGGTGCACGACCGGACGTTCAAGCTTTGCGAAAGCCTGAATTACCGCGAATGGTCGGGTTACTACGCGGTCAGCGTGTACGAGACGCATCACGAGCATGAATACAATGCGATCCGCAACTCGGCGGCGCTGATCGACGTGACGCCGCTGTTCAAGTATCGCGTCACCGGAAAAGACGCCACGAAATTGGTGAACCGGGTAATCACGCGCGACATTAACAAGGTGGCCGTCGGCCAGGTGATTTACTGCTGCTGGTGCGACGAGCAAGGCAAGGTAATCGACGACGGCACGATTTCACGTCTCGGCGAGAACAGCTATCGCTGGACCGCCGCTGATCCGAGCATGCGCTGGTTCCGGCAGAATGCCCTGGGCCTGGACGTCACGATCGAAGACATTTCGGACAAGGTTGCGGCGCTGGCGCTGCAGGGGCCGACTTCAGGGCGATTGCTAAAGAAGATTGCCGAGCCGGACATCTCCAACCTGAAATATTTCCGGTTCGTCCACGGGAAGGTTGCCGGCGTCGAAGTGGATATTTCGCGCACGGGATACACCGGCGATCTCGGGTATGAAATCTGGATTCCGTGGGGCGAGGCGCCGAGGGTGTGGGACACGCTTGTGGCCGAAGGACGCCAATTTGATATCCACCCGACGGGAATGCTGGCGCTGGACGTGGCGCGGATCGAGGCCGGGTTGATCCTGATCGAGGTCGATTATTTCAGCAGCAAAAAGGCGATGATCGAGTCCCAAAAATACTCGCCGTACGAGATCGGGCTTGGCCGGCTGGTTGATTTGAAGAAGGAGCACTTCATCGGACGAGCGGCGCTCGAGGAGGAGAATCGCCGCGGGCCGGCCCGGGTGCTACGGGGACTCGACATTCACTGGAGCGATATCGAGCGCTTGTACGACGCCGTCGGACTCGCGCCACAAGTGCCGAGCACAGCTTCCCGTGTGGCCGTGCCGGTGTACCGCGGCAACGCGCAGGCCGGAAAAGCGACCTCGACGACCTGGTCGCCGACGCTGAAGAAGATGATCGCACTCGCCAGCCTCGAGCGCGAATACGCAAGCCCCGGGACCCAATTGCAAATCGAACTCACCGTTGAGGCCGTGCGCCACCGAGCAGGGGTAACGGTCAAGGAACTGCCGTTCTTCAATCCGCCACGAAAGACCGCAACACCGATAGAATGACCCATTCGTGAGACTGGAACGGAGGGCTTGATGACGCCACAATTCTGTACGGCCGAGCCATGCGCCACAATAGGGCGCCATGCATCGAAAAAAGTGTGGCAATCGGCGGCGGTATTCTTTGCAGCGCTCCTGCTTATTCCGACGGCTCGCGCGCAAGGCGATGAAGCAGCGTCCGGGTGCCCTCCCAAAACGCACGTCGACAATATCAATGAAGATGTGCATGGAACGATGGTAGCGGACCCTTACCGGTGGCTGGAAAATCAGACCAGCCCGGCGACGCGGGCCTGGATTGACACCGAAAATCGCTGCACTGAATCCGTTCTGAGAAAGCTGCCCGGCCGCGCTTCGACTGAGCAGCAACTAAGCGGACTGATGAAGGTGGATTCGATCGAGACGCCGATGGAGCGGCATGGGCGACTTTTCTTCTTGCGGCGAGGTGCGGACCAAGACCTCAGAGTGCTGTACATGCGGCAGGGCCTGAGCGGTGAGGATCAAGTTCTTGTCGATCCACATCCGCTGAGCGCGGACCATTCAACGAGCGTGGTGCTGGAAAATGTGTCGAAGGACGGCAAGCTGGTTTACTACGGCGTGCGGACCGGCGGCGAAGACGAAGTGGCCGTCCATGTGATGGATGTGGAGACGCGCGGCGAATTGAAGGACACGCTCCCGCGCGCCAACTACTTCAGCATCGCGCCCAAGCCGGATGACACCGGCGTTTATTACGCGAAGGCGACCGCGCAGGGACCGCGCGTCGGGTATCACGCGCTGGGCACGGACGCGGCCAAGGACGCCGTAGTCTTCGGCGAGGGCTACGGTCAGGACAAAATCATCGTTGCCGACCTTTCACCGGACGGCAGCTATTTGCTCATCACTGTTCTGCACGGCTCGGGAGTCGAGCAGACCGAGATTTATTTTCAAAATGTGCGGGGGCACGGCCCGATCGTGCCGATCGTCAACGATCTGAACTCGATCTTTTCCGGAGCGATCGCAGGCGATACGCTCTACTTGCAGACGAACTGGAAGGCTCCGCTCTCGCGGCTGCTATCCGTGGATTTGACGAATCCCGGCCGCAGCAACTGGCGAGAAATTGTTCCGGAGGGCGATGCACCTATAGAAGACTTTCGACCGGCAGGCGGGAAAATCGCAGTCCTTTATACGCGCAAGGCAGCATCGCAGCTAAAAATCTGCTCCGCGGATGGAGGAGATGTTCGAGAGGTGAGCCTTCCGGCGCTGGGAACCGCGCAGAATTTGAGCGGCGACTGGGAAAGCGGGAACCTTTTCTTCTCATTCGAATCGTTCAACTTTCCGGTCACGATCTACCGAGCGGACGTCGCGCAGCGCGCGCTGGAGGTCTGGGCGAAACCGAATGTGCCGATTCAGAGCGACGCCTTCGAGGTGAACCAGGTCTTCTACGAATCGAAAGACAAAACCTTGATCCCGATGTTCCTCTTCTATAAGAAGGGACTGCGTCTCGATGGCGACCATCCGACGCTGCTTAACGCGTACGGCGGATTCAACGTCAGCAAGACACCCCAATTCGCGGAGTTCGCAGTTCTCTGGGCGGAGCGAGGGGGAATCTATGCCTTGGCCAATCTGCGCGGGGGAGGCGAATTCGGCGAGACGTGGCACCGGGCGGGCATGTTGGCGAACAAGCAGAACGTCTTCGACGATTTCACCGCCGCGGCCGACTGGCTCGTGGCCAAGAGATACACGAATCCAAAGCGGCTGGCAATTATGGGGGGAAGCAACGGCGGGTTGCTGGTGGGCGCGGCACTGACCCAACGTCCGGATCTTTTCCGCGCGGTGGTGTGCGAGTATCCCTTGCTGGACATGGTGCGCTACCAGAAATTCATGGATGGGCCTTACTGGGTTCCCGAATACGGCAGCTCCGACCGACCCGATCAATTCCGCTGGCTCTATGCATACTCGCCTTACCATCATGTGGAATCGGGCAGGAAATATCCTGCGGTGCTATTCATCACGGGCGATGGCGACACGCGGGTGGCGCCGCTTCATGCGCGGAAGATGGCGGCGCGTCTCCAAGCCGCGACCGCTTCCGGACTGCCGGTGTTGTTGCTTTATGACACCAAGTCGGGCCACTCGGGCGGGAGGCCGCTGGGCAAAGCGATCGAGGAGCAAACGGACTATCTGAGCTTTCTGTTCTGGCAGTTGGGCGTCCAGATCGATTGATCGTCTTTCCGGGGAGAAGTGTGATTGGGGCGAACACAATCCCGCAGTCGAGTGTGCCTGCTTCGTTCGTCCGATCGACACTCTGCGCATCTCTGTTTCCGCTGTGCAAAATTCTCAAAGGGGGACTGATGTCTGAAGTTTTCCGGCGCAAATGGATTGAAGCGTTGTGTGTTGGCGCCGTTCTCGCGGCGGGCGCGAGCCTTCGAGCACAAAATCCGCCCGGCGCGATTCGCGTGGCGGTGGATGCGACGCAAGCTCCGCAAAAAATTCTGCACGCGCACATGAAGGTCCCCGTTCAAGCGGGCCCGTTGACGCTGTACTACCCCAAATGGATCCCCGGCGAGCACGCCCCGGACGGACCGATCACCGATCTGGCGGGGTTGAAATTCAGCGCCAGCGAAAAGCCGATTGCGTGGCGGCGGGATGTGGTGGATATGTTCGCGTTTCGCATCGATGTGCCGGCGGGAGTCGACGCGCTCGATGTGGACCTTGATTTTCTGCTGTCTGCGCCGGCGACCGGCTTCTCCGCCGGAGCTTCGGCCACGGCGCAACTCGATCTTTTGAGCTGGAACGAGGTGCTGCTGTATCCAAAAGGCTGGCCGACGGACCAACTGACATACGCCACCAGCCTGCGACTCCCGGAAGGGTGGAAATTCGGGACAGCGCTCCCAGTCGCCAGGCAATCGGGCGACACAATTGAGTTCAGTCCCGTTTCGCTTACGACGCTGGTGGATTCACCGGTGATTGCGGGCCGATTTTACCGCGTGATCGATTTGACGCCCGGACAGAAGCCGCCGCATGAGATCGACATCGCAGCCGATAGCGAAGGCGCGCTGGCAATGCCCGCGGAAATGGAGAGGCATTACACACAGCTCGTCGCCGAAACCGGAGCGCTCTTCGGCTCGCGGCATTATCGCGACTATCATTTCCTGCTCACACTGAGCGACGATGTGGCGCACTTCGGGCTCGAGCATCACGAATCGAGCGATGACCGAGTGGCGGAGCGCACTCTGATCGACAACGCCTTGCGGCTCGACGAGGCGGGCCTGCTTCCCCACGAATTTACGCATTCCTGGAATGGAAAATATCGCCGGCCGGCAGGGCTGGCGACCCCCGACTATCAGCAGCCGATGAAAGGAGATCTGCTGTGGGTCTATGAGGGGCTGACGGAATATCTCGGGGACGTGTTGACCGCGCGCAGCGGACTCTATACTCCGGAGCAGTATCGCGAGCATCTGGCATTCAACGCAGCAACGTATGACTACCGCTCCGGCCGCACGTGGAGGCCGCTTCAGGATACCAATGACGCGGCGCAGTTCCTTTATTTCGCCAGCCATGCGTGGGAAAACTGGCGACGCGCCACGGATTATTATGACGAGGGACTTCTTATTTGGCTCGACGTCGACACAACGCTCCAGCACCTGACCCAGGGCAAGAAATCGATGAACGATTTCTGCCGCAGTTTTCACGGCGGGCCCGGCGGCGAACCGGCGCTCAAGACGTATGCGTTCGAGGACGTGGTGGCGACCCTGAACTCGCTGGCACCGTACGACTGGGCCGGCTTCCTGAGAACGCGGCTGGACTCGACTTCCCCGCACGCGCCACTCGGCGGTATTGAAAACGGCGGCTGGAAATTGGTGTACGACGACCACCCCAACGTCTTCATTGTAAATGAAGAGGAAGCAAAGAGAGTGCTGGATTACACCTTCTCGATTGGCCTGATGCTGGAGGCGGACGGCACGGTGCGCGACGTCGTTCACAGCGGGCCATCGTACAGCGCCGGGATTGGACCGTCGATGAAGGTCAGCGCCGTGAACGGTCAGCAGTTCTCACCCGAGGTGCTGAGGGACGCGGTGGAGAAATCGAGAACGAATTCCTCGCCGCTCAGTCTCTTAATTGCGAATGGCGCCTACTTGAAGACGGTGGCGCTCGATTATCACGGCGGCTTGCGTTCTCCTCACCTCGAGCGCGACAACAGCAAACCCGACCTGCTGAGTGAAATCATTCGTGCCATGGCGCCAGCCCCAGGCTCACAATGAAACGGGCACGAAGCGAGGCGTCGCGAAAGAAGGAACCGACGATCGAGCAAAGGATTTGGCTGGTCGTCGGCGTGATACTGATTCTCCTCGGAGTGGCGGCGCTCGTCCATCCTCAAATCAGTTACCGCACGGATGAGAGGGACATCCAGGTGGGTACAGTGACGGCCCGAATGGAAACGCGACGCATTTTCCATTTTCCGCGAATCGTGAGCGGCATGGTCGTCTTGTCCGGAGTAGCGATTGCCCTTTTGGGGTTGAAGAAAGACTGACTTGCGTTGGCGCTTTTTGTTTTTGGGAAAAGCATGATTGTACAAACTCCGAAGTGTCTGTGCCTCGCTCAGATTTTTTGGGACAGGAGCAAGAGATTTTCGCCGAACAGAACGGGATGGGAGAGAAGAGCGCGGCGGATTTCGGGGTTGTGAGCGCGCTGTGCAGGCAGCTTTTCTTTGCGGAAGGCGATTCGAGTGTAGAACCACATCCAGGGGACGTACATCGCGTAGGCGTAGCTGATGGGCTTGAAATGGGTGGCCCCAACGCCGAAAAGCCGGAATCCGGAAGTGTGGAGCAAGTAACGCAGCTCGGAGAATGTTCGCAGGCTGATATGGTGCAACGGATGGCGCGCTGATTCATCCAAGGGCCGGGGATCGCAGTTGTAAAAGCTGCTGCCGAAATATCGGATCCGTGAGCGCAAAGAAGCGATATTCGGCGTCGTGAGCAGAAAAATGCCGCCTGGCCGCAAGAGTCGATGCACTTCGCGAACGAAGGCAAAAGGATTTTCCAGGTGCTCGATCCCCTCGATTGAAAGCACGAGATCGAAGGCGCCATCCGGCCACGGCAATTTCCCCATCAGATCGGCGAGGCGGAATCGATCGCCGAGGCTCGTCTTCGCATCCGGGAGCAAGTCGGACACGATGTCGACGCCCGAGACTTCGAAACCCGCTTGCGCCAGCCCAATGGCCACCTCGCCGTCGCCGCATGGAGCGTCCAGGACTTTCGCGCCAGCGGGCAGGTTCAATTCGCGAGCGGCCCGCAGAACCGCGCCGTAGATTTTCGGACAGGCGGGGGATTTCATTGCACGGATTCTCCCAGGAGCTTCCGGTACTTTTCGAGTGTCCCTTCCACCATGTGGGCGGCGCTGAATCTTTGTTGGATGGTGGCGCGCGCCGCAAAGCCCATCTGTGCGGCTTCGTCGCGATTGCTCAAGAGACGTAGGATAGCATCAGCGAATCGCTCCGCGACGGACGATGGGACAAGAATGCCACTCCGTCCCGAATCGACAATTTCGGGCACCCCTCCACCGGCAACGGCGATGACGGGCAGGCCATAGGACATAGCCGCGAGTAGCGACGTGCCGAGCGGCTCTGCCAAAGATGGAAAAAGGAAAATGTCGAGCGCGTGATAGACCGCGCCGATGTTTCCAACAAAGCCAGCAAAGATGACTGCATCGGCTACGCCGAGGTCGCACGCCAGAGATTGAAGCGGCTTGCGACAGGGGCCGTCGCCTGCAAGAAAAAGCCGGCAGTGCGGAAAGCGATCACGAACTGCGGGGAGCGCGCGAATCAGCGTTTCTTGCCCCTTTTCGGGCAACAAGTATCCGACGCAACCGAGGAGAATGACGTCGTCGGTTATCCCAAGACGCTGGCGCGCGGCTCGCCGGGCTTCTTGAGTCACAGCGGGAGGGATTTCGACACCCTCGTAGTTGATTTCGACGCGCGCCGGATCGATGCCGGAATCGATCACGCTCTGCGCTACGAAACGAGAAATCGCAACGATCATGTGGGCGGTGCGATAGCGCGCGAGCCCGATGCGGCTCCGGCTGAGCGGATTCGCCACGCGTCGCTGCGCTATCAGCACGGTGCGGCGATGGGCGCGCGCGAGCCACGCCACCGTCAGCCCGTGAGGATCGTGGGCATGAACAATCGGGAATTTTCCTTGGGCAAGGCGTTTTCGTAGAATTCTTGCGCCGCCAAGGCGAGCCCGGTGCGGCGGGATCGCGTGGACGGAGAAGCCCTCCGCCCGCGCTCGATGCTCGAGCGCTCCCCCACCGAGAGCAAGAAGTTCGACATCGTGGCCTCGCTCGCGGAGTCCGCGCAACGTGAGCAAAACCTGGTTCTGGCCACCGCGCCAGTCCGGCCGGGTGTCGATGTGAAGGGACGTCATCCGCAAGATGTTTGAGCGCAATCGATCCGCGGCGGAGTGTAGCATTCATGGCGAGGAAGCGTCGAGAATGGCGCAGCGGGAAACTGACCGGCTGGAAGAAAGTGCGTGGGAACTGGGCCTTGAACTCCTAAGCAAAAAGCAGATCCCTCGCTCCGCAACCCCATCCGGAGTGCAAAAGGCGCACTCCGCTCGGGATGGCAGAGAAAGTGCTCAGCGCTTGCGGGCGACCACTACGATCGGTTTTGACAAGATCAGCGGACAAAATAGGGAAGGCCATCCTGGAGGCCCAATTCGCTGATTTCGGGCGGCGCATCCAGCAATGGCGGAGACTCGAGGTGCACCGGGCGAATCTCGGGGCGACCGAACATGTCACTCTTGCGGCGCTCGCGGGCGTATTGCACTTCTTTCAGAACCGTTTCCGAACGGCGCGCGGCGCGGGACCAGAAAAGAAGAAAGAGGTCGCATTCGTCAACGTAGCGGCGAAACCGATCCTCCCAGCGCTCGCCCGGCTCCCGATTGAAAACATCGCGATAAAAGTCGATGCCGAGCGGCGCCAGCATCTGCGCCCGCTTCAAGACTTCCGGACGATCGCTCGGCGCGTAAGAAATAAAGGCGCGCCGGAATGGGTAAGCGAAATCGCCGCGCGGCTCAGGCTCGCTCGGCCATGCTCCTGCCGCAACGACGTCGAGCGTGAATTTTATGAGCCCCACCGGCACGGTATCAAGATCAGCGAAAACGACTCCGTGCAATGCACCGGGTGGAACATCGAGAGGCACGGAGAGATCGAACCGAACGACGGCGGGCGCTCCTTGCCAGATCAAAGATTCTGAGCGCGAAGTAATCCCAAGCCCCGGCAATTCGAGGCGGAAGCGCATTTCAGCGCCCCGCTCGACATCAATTTCCAGACGGCGGAACGTGCGACGGAGCCCTCCCACAGCAGCGGACGCGTCGCCCTCCTTCGGTCGAACGCCTTGCTCCGGCCGCAGCACAACAACGGATAAGGCAATCGGCCGCCCCACCGGAGTAGCCGGCGGCGCAACTATGGCGCAATCGGTGGCATCGATCTCGGGAAGCTTCGGCCCGCGCCCGGCTTCGCTCTTACGTGAGCCTCGAAAAAACGCAGCCAGGAAAGAGCTCAACCACCCCGCAACTCGGCTCGTTGAAGTTTGCTCGACTGATGCAAATTTCAAGGGTCGCGCCTTTCGGCGCGGCGCGCGCGGCTGAGCAAATGGAATCAGGCTTCGGAGTCGCGCCCAAGCTGCCTCGGGATCGGACATCGGAGGAGAAGACGGGTGTTGGCCCGAAGACTCTATTGCGAACCCTCTCCCAGCCACTGCGGCCGCTTACGTGTCAAACCAACGGAAACCGAGGCGCTCTTCCTGGTCGGCTTTTTTCAGCCAAGCGAGAGTGCGGGCGCGGCGGTAATTGGCGCAAGCCATCAGGATCGCGTCGAACAGAGCCATCGGGGCCACATAGGAATCGCCGAACGAGGGAGTCGCCGTCGAGGCCAGGAAACACTCGTCCGAAAACCGCGCGACCGGCGAGAGAAAAGTATCCGTGATGCCCACGCAGTAGGCGCCATTGGCGCGTGCCTGCTGCATTCCCTCGACGGTCTGGCGGAGGCCCCGCCCAAAGCTCATGGCAAAGACGAGGTCGCGCTTCCCGGTTGTGCGCACGAGGTGCGCGATCATTCCGGCGGTGGTCGCCGTCACCACCGGAAATCCCAGAAGGGCAAGATGGTGTTCGAGATAATTTACCAACGAGGCCGCCAGATCCCCGCCGATCAGCAAAATGCGACGGGCTGCGTACGTGCGCCGCGCCAGACTTACCACTCGCTTCGCTTCGAGACTGTTGCGCAGCGCTTGCAGGTTGCGAATATCCTGATCGAGCGAGCGACGGATGTTGGCGGGAAACTTGGATTCATTTGCCGGGACCGCTTGCATCGTTTCCAGCGAGGTGGCGTGGGTGATGGATAGCTCGTGGAGGAAGGTCTGGAATTGTTTGTAACCCTGGAAACCCATCCCGCGGACGATGCGCACCGTCGTGGCCGGATCGGTTTTCAGCCGCTTGGCCATCGCCCGCACGGTGAGCAGGACGAATTCCCGAGGGTTTTCGAGCACGGGCCGGACGATTTCTTGCCGCTTCCGGCTCAGATTGCTGATGAGCTCTGCGAGACTTGCTCGGGGAGGGAAAAGTTGTCTTCGACCACGGCGATCGTCCATTGGGGCGGCAGCATTCCTTAATCTTCCCGTTCTGTCAATAGCGGTTTGATGGACTCTCCCAAAAGAGATGAGTTCGCGGACGCAAGGGGAATCCGGCACGGAAACAACGGCGAGGCGCAGGAAACTGGGTAGCGTTCGTAACTCAGAAGCTTTTCGAAAAACTCCGCGCCGCCCGTCTCCGTGAAAGGAAATTCCGCGAAATAGAACAGGTCAATCGAAGGATGCCGGAGTTGCGCAGCGCTGCTTGCCGGGCGAGAGGCAAGGATTTGCTCGCGCGGTTTCAGCAACATCTCGTTCAAAGGTTCATAGTAGGCGCGATATTGCGGCTGTTCGCGGAACTTCTTCCAGATGTATGTGCTGCCTGTTCGCCAAGAGGCCTGGATAAAGACCGGTCTAATGTTGACCCGGCGCTACACGGCCATTGAAGTTCCGGCTCGATGGGGTTCCGGCAAATCGACGCGTCCGCCTGTTCTGACTCCCTCATCGGACATCGAATTCTGCCGCTCCCCGTCCCCAGTGCTGGATTTGAAGCTTTCCCGGTTCGGACCCGCGGAGAAATGAGACCTTTCTAGTTTAGGCCGCGGCGCGTGGAAACTCGAACACGCCAGATCACTCGGCATGCCACCCGAACCCAACAAAAGGCCGGACGCGTTGGGTGATGGCTTATAATCCAAAGCATGCGCGTTTCCCGCGTCGCGAGCGCGTTCTTCCGGCCGCTATGAATCGGCCGGCGCCGAGACGCTCCCCATGGTCGACTCGCCACGCCCCCGGCTGGCCGAAACCGCTTCTTGCCCTTCTTTTGCTTTCGCTGGCGTGCCCGTCGATAAGCTCCACCCATCCGGGCGCGAGAGCAGCCGAGGATCGACTCGCACCCATCCTCAAGTACATCGACACCGGATGGGACACTTTGACGCGCTCGCTTGCTAATTGCGACACGATCGTCGATCCCAAGATGCCGGCTGCTTCGGTTCTCTACTTTCCCGCGCGGTTTCCCGAGCCCGCCGCAGTCCAACAACTTGAGAAACAGTGCCGAATCCACGTGCAGCAGCTTCCGCTCGTGATTCGGCATCCCGGAGAAATCAATCCTGTGAAGCTTGATCCCCCGGGGTTGCTCTATCTCGAGAACCGTTATGTCGTTCCCGGAGGAAGATTCAATGAGATGTATGGGTGGGATAGCTACTTCATCATTCGGGGCCTCTTGCAGGACGGTCGGGTCGATCTCGCGCAAGGAATGGTGGAGAACTTCTTCTTCGAAATCGAGCACTACGGCGCCGTGTTGAACGCAAACCGCACCTATTACCTGACTCGGTCACAGCCGCCGTTCCTCACTTCCACGGTCCTGGCCGTGTACGACGCACAAAAGGCGGCTGGCCACGAAGATCGAGCCTGGCTCGCGAAAGCGTATAACTCTGCGGTGAAGGATTACGAGCTATGGACGCATGAGCCACATCTCGCCGGAACGACCGGGCTCTCTCGCTACTACGATTTTGGCGACGGGCCCGCGCCGGAGAGCTTGCAGGGCGAGCCCGGCTACTATCGCAAGGTGGCGGCATTTTTCTTTGATCACCCCGACCTAAGGCGCGCGTATTTGGTTGAGCAAAACTCACAACAGCCGCCTGAACCGCCGGTTGGCGGCCAGTACGATGTGCGGGTGTGCGATGCGGGGCAGGCGAAGGCAAAGCCCGAGTGTGAATCCGTCAAGACAATCGCGCTGAGCGGCGACTTCTACAGGGGCGATCGCGCCATGCGCGAGTCCGGGTTCGATATTTCCTTTCGCTTCGGACCTTACGGCGCCGCAACACACCACTACGCTCCGGTCTGCCTGAATAGCTTGCTATACAAAAGCGAGCGAGACCTCGCGCGAATGAGCGAGATACTCGGTCGAAAGGAAGATACGGAGAAGTGGCAAAAGCGTGGCGAAGATCGCAAGGAGAAAATTCAAAAGTATCTGTGGGACAGCCAGCGCGGGCTATTCTTCGACTACGATTTCGAGAAACGGGCGCAATCGTCGTATGAATATGCCACGACGTTCTACCCACTTTGGGCAGGTCTTGCCACGCCTGAGGAAGCGCGGGCCGTTTTGCAGAACGCTGCAATCTTTGAGCAGCCTGGCGGCTTGGTGACGAGCCGGCGGGAGACCGGAGCGCAGTGGGACTTCCCTTATGCGTGGGCGCCGATTCAATTGCTTGCCGTCGAAGGAATGCGACGCTACGGGTTCAACGATGAAGCCAATCGGATTTCCTACGAGTTCCTCTCGATGGTGGAGGAAAATTTCCGGCGCGACACAACGATTCGCGAGAAATATAACGCGGTGACGCGATCGTCAGAAACTCAAGTGAGCGCGGGTTATCAAGCGAATGTCGTCGGCTTTGGCTGGACCAACGGAGTGTTCCTGGAACTGCTGCATCAGTTGCCGCGGGATTGGGTCGCGCGCTTGGCCAAGGACGCTGGCGAGTGACGTGGCCACCTGGGGACAACGGATGAGGAGAAATCGCTAAATACGCCCGACGGTTGCTATTCGGACGTCCGCTCGCGCCGGAGCGATTCGAGAAACGGTTTCCCTAGATGTTCCAGTCTCCGCTCCAATCGTTCCGTGCAGTCGCATCCGCCGCAAGCCCAAGGTTCCGAGCCGTTGGAGTCGCGGCAGCGGCGGCGGTCATGCGCGTCCTGAACCCGCGTCAGTTCGAAGTACTGCTCCCAATAAGGCCGCTCTTCCTGCAAAGGCGTTGGGCAGTAGCAGACTTCCACCCAGCGAGCCGTCTCATCCTCGCAGAGCCTCGCTTCCTTCATGTTTCGCAGATACTCGCCCTCAGCAACCGAACCTTCGCCCAGAGCTCCGCTTTCGATTGCTTTCAGAAGCGCTTCTTCGCGACCAGGCTTCACTCGCGCTCTCACCAGGTATCGCATTTCAATATTCTACGCTACATCGTCAAGACCACGCGAAACTCTGCCTTCCCGCTCTTCATCCGCGCGTACGCGTCGTTCACCTTCTCCAGTGGATACTTCTCGATCATCGCCCGCACTCCCGTCAGCTCCGCGAACCGCAGGGTGTCCTCCGAATCTGTTGGAGTGCCCGAGGCCCATCCTTGGATGCTCTTGCTGCCGCGGATCAACTGTATCGGTAAGACCTCGATCGGCTCCGGCGTCGTACCGACCACGATCATTTTTCCGTTTGCGCTCAAGCCATCAATCAGGGCGGTCATCGGCTTCGCGGCCGGCGCCGTCGCCAGGATCACCTTCGCTCCGCCCAGCTTCTGGAGAGCCTCCGCAGGATTCCCAGAGGCACTATCAACATAAATGTGCGCGCCGAGCTTCTTCGCCGAGGCCTCATTTTCGTTTCCACGGCTCACCGCCGCGACGCGATACCCGAATTTGTTGGCGAACTGGATTCCCAGATGTCCCAGCCCGCCGATGCCTTGCACTGCCACCAGTTCGCCCGGCCGCGCGCCGCTGTGACGCAGCGAGTTGTAGGTCGTGATTCCCGCGCACAAGAGGGGCGCCGCCTCCGCCGCATCCAGACTCTCCGGCATCACAGCCAACGCCTCGACGGGAGCAATCATGTATTGCTGGTACCCGCCGTCGAAGCTGATGCCGCTGATCTTCGCGTTCGCGCAGAGCAAGAAGTCGCCGCGACGGCACTGTTCGCACGTTCTGTCATGCCCGCCGTGCCAGCCGACACCCACGCGCTGGCCCTTCTTCCACGTTGCAACGCCGGCGCCTGCTTCATCGATCACGCCCGCGACTTCATGTCCCGGGACGCGCGGGTACACGAGCCCGGGCCACAAACCGTCTTTGGGGTAGCGGTCGCCGTAGCAGATCCCGCATGCGAGCACGCGAATGCGCACTTCGCCCGCTCCCGGCGCGGGAATCTCGCGCTCCACAATCTCAAAATCCGCTCCTGGCTTCAGCACCACTGCTGCCTTCATCTTCGTCATCGTTAGCGTCCTCGATCTTCTATTTAGGAATTCCCATCAACGAGTGGCACAGCCCTGCCGCTGCGGCACCCGCAAGCCAACTCTAGAATTCAGTGGGCTTGTTGACATCCTTGGGTATTGATCGTGTCCAGCTTGGTCTGCGTCTTGAGTCGTGGGACAGCTGACGCCCTTTTCGTGAGAAATCCCCGCCTCTGAAGAGGCGGGCTACAAACGCCCAGAGCCTGGCCCAAGGCGTTATCGAGGGATGTCAACAGAGCCAATTCAATTCACATTTGTGAGTGGGCTGACGCTGCTGTGCTGCGTCGCGAGACACCGAATCTTACTGCTCGTGTGCGAGCGGCCCAAGGGTTACGGGTTTGCAGGTCTAGGCGGCACCGGCGGGGCCGGTTTGGCGAACTTCGCCGCGTCGATTGGGGCGTTGGGCTGCACCTCGCTCAGCTCAATGGTTGACCGCCCGTCCAGCCACGTCACAGTCCAGCGAAAGGGCATCTTGACTCCGGAGACCTCGCGATAATCAGCGTAGTCAATCTGCGTGGGATTGAGGCCGACCGGCGAGTTGGTATAGCGTACCAGCCGCAGCAGCAGACCCGATTCCTTGTCGAAGTATAACTTTACGGGAGACTGCCCGGCACTGGTTCCCTGGACGACTTGGACCTCGCGATCGTCGATGGTGGCCGGGAAGCCGACGCGCCATTTGCTGAGGGCTTGCTTGATCCCCGCTGGAAAAGACAGATCCGCGTCCACTTTGGCGGCGTCCAGATCCGCTCCGGTCAGCGGGAGCAGCGGAACCGGCGTGAGTGTGTCTGGCGCGGCGACCCAAGCGGCGCGGCCGTCATAGGTCGTGGTGGTGTCTCCGCTGGACGCGTGGATGATCGTGGTGCGCTGACCCGGAGCTTTGGCAAAGACTTCTACCGTGCCCTTCTCGCTCGCCGAGTACCCTTGGTAAGTCCCCTTGGCGACAAAGCTAGTGAGGTTGGCCAGCCGCTGCGCCCCGCCGAGCGCCTGGATATACTTGTCAAGAACTTGATCGGCGGAAGGCGCCCCTGGAGCCTGCCTGAGAATTTCATCCGGCGCTTCCGGAGGCGGAGTGCCGTACACCTCCGCCAGATTCGGCGTGACCTTGGGGCGTTCGTAGCCGCGATGGCAAGAGTAGCAGGTTACCAGGCGTTCTCCCGCGAAGTTGGTCTCATTGATAGCAGACATCATCCGAATCATCTTGCGCGCAGTCCGCTTATGCGCGTTGTCTTCCGCATACTTTTCCCAGCTGCCGCTGCTCTCCACAACATGGCAATAATCGCAGTTCACGCCCAGGGAGGCGGAAAAGAACCCCATCGTCTCCATGAATTCGTTTTCGGGAACCCCTTTGAGCACTTGGATGTTTTTGTGGACGTCTTCCGCCATCAGCGGTTTTTGTTCTGGCCCAGCCTGGCCGCTTGCCAACGCAATGCCCAGGAGGCAGACAACCGTCGTGGCCATGGCACCAAGGGTCGTTCGCCTCGATCCGGGCTTCATGTTGCCTCCCTTCCTTGCGGTGCGCGAAGAGTGTGGATCCGTCCTGCGAGTGCGGCAGGTCCGGCCTTGCACGCTTTCGGCTGGGCCGTTCATTCAGCCGGGTGTATTGTTGATCGGGAATTTCCATTTTGCTTTCCCGACTGGCCGAGAATATACACGTCGCTGCCTCCACCGGCAATGCTCTAGGCCCGTTTTCGCTGCCGAGTGCTTCGAGTGGGGCACGTTTCGATCAACGGTTCGGCTCGTAAGGTCGTCCAGTGCGATTCACACTCGGAGCACGAATCCGCTCAGAATCGCAAAGCAGGCAAGGGTCCCGGGGCGTTGACATCTGTCGAGACGCTGATCTCCCGCCAGCGTTCTGCATCGGCCGCACGTGTTGCCTCGGCTTGGCCAGCGTACTGAACGGCGTCGCTGCCCAGCAGGAGATGTGCAGGCAGATGATCGCTGGCAGCCAGACGAAGGACGACCTGAGCCACCTTCCCCGGATCGCTAGTCTCCTGGCCCCAGTGAGACTTCAGCATCTCGGCTAACGCGCCCACGGACGGTTCATAATCCGGGAGCAGGTCAGGTGTATCTTTGTTCGCACGAGCGCCCCAGTTCGTCCGCATTCCGCCGGGTTCGAGCGCACACACCTTCACGCCAAAAGGGGCCACTTCCTGGGCCAGGGCTTCGGTGAATCCCCCAACCGCCCACTTGGCGGCATGGTAGGGAGTGCTGCCGGCAAGCGCCAAGCGACCGCCCACAGACGATATCTGAAGGATGCAGCCACTCTCTTGCTTCCGCATGATCGGTAGCGCAGCGCGGGTCATGTAGACAACGCCATAAAAGTTGGTGTCGACCACGGCCTTGAATCTTTCCGGACTCAACTGCTCGAACGGCGCAATATCGCCGTAGCCCGCGTTATTCACGACGACATCGAGGCGCCCGAACGCGTCGATCGCCACCTGCACTGCTGCGTATGCTGCAGCCTCATCTGCCACGTCGAGGGGAGCGGTGCGAACCTGATCGCCATACTTCTCCACTAGATCGTCAAGGCGGCGAGGATCGCGGGCTGTAGCGACGAGGCGATCACCCGATGCAAGTACAACTTCGGCGATGTTGCGGCCCAAACCGCTTGCGCTGCCGGTTACCAACCAGACTTTAGACATGAAAATCCTCCATTCTTCTTCTGCTGTCTATTCACGATTCATCCTTCGGTAGCGACCGGCACGAACGAGGTCCGGGATTATTTCGCGTCGTGAAAGATAACGCCCAGAGTGTGGCGATGGCCGGATCTCAGCCGGCTGACTCCGTGCCGCAGGTTAACGCGATAGGTTCCGCGCGTCCCTTGCACCGGGCGGTTGTGCACTGCGAACACCACGCCATCGCCCCGGCGCAGCGGTACCACCTCGGCTCGTGTCTGCATGCGTGGCCGTTGTTCGGTCAGGACGAACTCGCCGCCGGTGAAATCCCTCTCCGGTTCCGAGAGCAGAATCGCCACCTGCAGCGGAAAGACGTGCTCGCCATACAGGTCCTGATGGAGCGCATTGTAGTCACCCTCAGCGTATTGCAGCAGGAGCGGCGTCGGCCGCGTCTGCCCCGCCTTGTGACAACGCTTGATGAAATCGGCGTGCGTGTCCGGGTAACGCACATCGATACCCATAGATTTGTTCCACCGATTAGCGATAGGTGCCAGTAGCGGGTACATCGCACTGCGCAAACGAGCAACGATATCTGGCAGCGGGTAAGAGAAGTATTTGTACTCGCCTCGCCCAAAGCCATGGCGTGCCATGACAACGTGGCTTCGGAAGTGCCGATCATCCATGTAGAGACGGGCGATGGTTTCACATTCGTCGGCGGTCAGGAGATTTCTGAACGTTGCCCATCCGTAGCCGTCGAGATGGGTCGAAACGCACGCCCAATCGCAAGATTCCACGCGGGTTTCGATGATCTCTGGCATTGCGTCGGGTTGTTTTGCCTGTGCAGCGGTATTCATTGTAGATTCCTTTCAAGAACTGCTATCGCGGGTCCAATGTAGCATTCAGAACCTTGCGACGCACTCCGGCTCTTGCTTTCAAATCAAGAATCTTGGGTACCTGGCGTGAGCCTCGCACTGCTATTAAGTGCGCTTGATCCCAGTGTCGCCGAGGATGAAGACCTCGCCTGTGATGAAGGACAGCTCGACACCGCCTGTGATTCGCTCTTTCCATACGGCCCGACCGGTCAGCACCATCGCACGTCGCGGTGGGCAGTAGCCTAGCGATCAACTATATTCGTTGATTGAAAATGGGAAATTGTAATCCGCTCATTTTCCTTCGACAGGATTGCCACCTGCCTGGCGTGCGTTTTAATTTCTACGCCATCTCTAACCGCGGTACTCCGGACAGCAGCCGTGAGAATGCCAACAAATCCTTTGGTCCGGATGAGAACGTCATTCACTTCGAAAGAAGTGAACCTCATGGAATGACGGCGCAAATCAGCGAGGATCTCTTTTTTCCCAAAAGTGTCGCCGTTCGGGCGCACAAGCAGGTAGTCGTCCGCGTACATCCGCTCGAGTGACGTTGTGTCCCCGGACTTTAGCGCTTGCAGAAACTCTTCATAAAATGCCTGGACTTCTTCTTTACTGATCATGGCAACTGAGTTCTCTCTCATAAATGCTCCTGTGCACGCAAAAGGACTAGCCAAGAAATATTATCAGCAGGTCTTGCGTAATACAGGAATCTGTATTACGCGACAGGAATTCGCGAGCCTTCCCGGAAAGTCCCTGTCCTTGATGCTTTCGTCAGGGACACCCCATAACATGCAGGTGGGCATAGGGCGACCCCGCCCACATGATGTAGGTGCCGGTCGGCTTGTGTGTGGTTGGCAGTCCGGTGGTCTTCGGATCAAACGGCCGCATAATCATCCAGTGCGGACCGATCGGAATGGGAGGGCTCGTCGTATCGTAAGGATCGGTATCACTGCGCTGTGTGGCGCCCGCCAGCATGTAGATAATGCCTGGCTGCGTGTTGGTCGGCTTCGCTTTGTGCGCTTTGAAGTCCGCGGACCATCGCATCGCCGCCGCGTCTGCGCACATCGGCGGGTCCCCAACCGCCTTTGGATTTCCCGGCATACATGTGAAGCCGTTGCTTCCTTCGCGCAGCACGACGATGTTGCCGTGTGCGTCTGTGTCAATGATTCTTGCAGACTTCGCGACGTCGGTCGGTCCGGCCGACATCGCCCGGGCTATCTTCGCTCGCGTTGTCTCGCCGGCATCGGTCGCGGAACTGTGATCAGCCGTCCGCGCATGAGCTGAGCCTCGCGGATTCGTTCCGTTCACGAGTAGCGCGCTTACCGAAAGTGTCAGTAGTCCAAAACTCCGTTTCATTAAATTCATACAACCTCCAATCTTTTCAAGACGGCCTCGAGCGGGAATCAGTCAGAAACCTAAGCGTGATTCTTCTGCGCCACTTCCACGGATAATTGTTGGGATGTCATTTGAACCCACCTCTCGCTTTCGAGTTCGGTGCAACCTTCAAACAGCCCTGTCGGTCATTGAGGCTGGGGAGCTCCGCCTCACACGGAACTCCGTCGGTCGCTGATGAAGGCGGCCAACTCGCGGTTGAAGCGGTCTGGTTCGTCGTAGAAGGAAGCGTGTCCAGACTCCGGGTAGAGCGAGATTTGCGCTTCCTGGTTCAACGCTTGCATGCGCGTGGACATGGTGGGCTGCAAGACGCAGGTCCTTTGCGCCATACGTGACGAGCATCGGTCCTGATTTCGCGAACGTCCGATGTTTTCGCGACCAACGGCCCGGCCGCGGGTGAATTGTTCTGTGGCGTTTCCAAATTCATGTATGTAATAGCTTTCATGAGAATCCTCTGCTCTGTGAAACTATTTCGTGGATTGCGCCTCACCGTTGCCAAACGACCAGTTCTCTTTGCTGACTTCAACCAGATTGATGAACACGTCCTCCCGGCGCAGGCATCGCCACATCAGTAGCCCCAAACTTGAACAGAATCTTTCCGCTGCGATTCGATTTCAAAGATTGCTCGAACGCTTCCTTGAACTGCTCGAGCGGGTACACATGCTCGACTGCGGCGGAGAGCGATCCATCAGCCACGAGGTCGCCCAGCTTCTGGTAAATCTCCTCGATCTCTGTGCGCGGCGCGTTGCGTATCCAATTGATGAGCCAGAATCCGTGGAGGCTAAGACCACGGTAGACGAACTCTCTGGGCGGCATCGCTGGGAACTGCCCACTTTGAAGGCCGTAGACGACAATCGAACCGCCAGTCTTGAGCGACTTGGCCAACTCGCCCACGGGAGTTCCGCCCACCGTATCGAGGACGAGGCTAAGTTTCTTCCCGCTGAGAGCCTCCTCAATATCCTTGTGCAAGTTGTCGCCTTGGAGGACTACGCCGCCACCTCCCCACTGCCGCACCTGTTCGGCAGCTTCTTCCCGGCGGACGACATTCAGCGTCTTGACTCCTGCGAGCTTCGCGAGCGCAATGATGTACTGCCCCATGGCCGAGTTGCCTGCGGTTTGACCGATCCAGTCGCCGGGCATCAGGGAAACGTATCGGTTCAGCAAGAGATAGGCGGTAACCGGGTTAATCCCTATCATCGAGAGTTGCAGGGGATCTGCTTCGTCGCTCATCGGCACGATGTTGCGCACTGGGGCGACAACTTGGTCTGCCCAAGTGCCCTGCTCGTAGGTCGGGATAATCAGGACTCGCTTACCCTGCAGAGCAACATCAACCTTCGATCCAATCTTTGCGACTCGGCCAACACCCTCCGCGCCTACCGAGGATGGGAAGGCCGGCCGGACGCCGTACATGCCACGGACGAACAGAAAGTCCGATGGATTGAGCGGGGCCGCTTCCATCGAGATGAGAACATCCTCATGGCCAAGAGCCGGTTCGGAGACCGTGTTGAGTTCAATGACATCTGAGGGTTCGCCGTGAGCCACGAGTTGCAACTGCCGCATTAGAAAACTCCTTTCGTTCGCACCAGTTTACGGTTTGACCCCTTGTACCGAAAGCAAGAGCGCGCCCGGATTGACCCGATCCGGATAAAGCTCCAGCATCTTTTCGTAGAGCTCTCGCGCGGTCGTCGTTGTGCCGACGATACGGTCGAAGTCGCGGATGTACTGGCGCGTTTCCTCAATAATTCTCGGATCGTCATCGTTGCCCGAACGCTTGTGTCCGGCGATCACGGCGCGAGGATTGAGCGACTCGATTGTATCGAGCGCAGAGATCCACTCGCTGCGCCTCTGCGGATCGGACTCGGCGAGATACACGTGGACGCCATTGTAGGCGGCATCGCCCGCCACGACCAGGCCAACCGACGGAACATGCAGGCACGTCGTGTTGTCGGTATCAGTATGTCCGAGCGGCACAGCGATCAAATCGTGCCCCTCCAGGTGAATCACGTTTTCGGTCAGTTCGTCCGCAATCACGAGATGATCTGAAATCTGACCGGGGAAAAGCGGATTCCAAAATGACGCGAGGGACTGTGGCGATGCCTGCTGGCGCATAATCGTGACTACATCCGGCGTCGCAACAAAGCGGACGCCCGGAAATCGCTCGAGAACCGTACTGGCGCCGAAGAAATGGTCGCCATGGCCGTGCGTAGCGTAGATCGTCGTCAGGTTCTTGCCGCTCGCCGCGACCCAATCCACGAGCGCGTGCGTCTGCTCGACGGTAATGAAGGCGTCAACGAGGACGGCGTCCCGCTTGCCGGAGATGAGCGTCGATGAAATCGGCGACCACATCCGCAGTTTCGGACCCGGAGCCGGGTCGCTGATAAGAACGGGTATGCCGGGCGTCACGAACACGTCCCACTTCAGACGGTCATTCATATCGCTCTCCTGAGGATGAAGTCTGACTTTGGTGTTTCATATTCATGGAATCTGACAGCTTTCATAAGAGTCTCCTGCTCTGTGAACCTATTTCGCGTATTGCGCCTCACCGTTGCCAAACGACCAGTTCTCTTTGCTGACTTCGACCAGATTGATGAACAAGTCCTCCCGGCGCAGGCTGAGACGGTCGTGCAATCCGTCCGCGATGGCTTTGTAAGAGGCACTTTTCTGGTCCACGGTTCGCCCGGCATTGAGCGTGACCTGAATAAACACGCAATCTTTCGATCTTTGAATGCCCAAGAAGCTGGGATCAAAGATGAAGTCCTGGGCTGGATGCTCGGTGATGACCTGGAAGCGATCGTCTTTCGGGGCCTTCAAGACTTCAACCACTGCGTCATAGACCACTTCTCCGATGGTCCTGCGGTAGTTGGCCGCCTTACCCTCTGCAAGATCGATTCGAGCGAGTGGCATGACAGGTCTCCTATTAGGTCTTCGTTACGTCCGTGGCAAAGTGCGCCTTCTGTTCGTCGAACACAGCTTGAACAGAAACCTCTCCCGTCCTGCCCTGGGTGGACGTGGTGTTTGCAATTCTTTCCGGCTTTGATGACATCCACATCCCCTTTCTTGCTGCAACCATCTCGTTCAACCTTTCCGGGGACTTGGATGCACGGCGAGACCGTGCGGTCGCGTATGTTCTTCTTCTTGCTGCAACTCTATTGCTGTTGATCCTCGAAGACTGTTCGTGCATCCCTGCCCTTATCCGTCACCGCCCTTTGTAAACCAGCACCATGCGGAAGCGGGCTTTGCCTTGCATCATGCGAGCGTAAGCATCGGCAGCCTGTTCGAGAGGAACTGTGTCGATCATCGGGCGGATATTCTCTAAGACGCTGAAGGCAAGAGTGTCCTCGTTATCAATCGGCGTGCCGGTCAGGCTCCCGTAGAGTCAGAACCGGGTAAACGCCGGTGACCGCGGCCGCATCGGTGTGACAGATTCCACATGCTTCCACCCGAATCCGGACCTGACCAGCTCCGGGCTCGGAGACTTGCCGTTCCACTACTCGAAGCACGCCGGGTGCGGAGACTTCCACTGCTTTGTATGTACCTTGCATTTGTGTGTGCCTCTCATCTGCATTTCATTCCGGCTTGCGCGTCATCCCATTCGCGGATGGGGATCACCAGAAACATCTCGGTGTGACCCGGAAGATGGTTGACGTAAGGCTCACCATTCGATCCGTCCTGGTTCAATGTCTGCATCATCTTTTGATCCAGTCCGATGATCATGATGTGTGGCCCAACGTGGAATTCATTGCCGCTTCCCATCGCATGCGACTCAGCGGACCCGAACGCGTTCGTCTTCGAGCCGGCCATCGAACGCAAGACTCTTGTTTTTCACGCATACGGAACGAGTGGGACAAGGCGCTGCAGCGCTCGGGCGTCGCCAAGATTCGCGTCCACGACATGCGCCACACCGTGGGCACGCGGCTGGTGCGCAGCGGCATCGACCTTCGCACGGTGCAAGAGATTCTCGGCCACGCCTCGCTGAAGACCACTCAGCGATATTATGCGCAGACACCTGATATGTGCACCAAGCTGACCTAAGTCAGTGATGGCAAGGCGGTGCACATTGGTTTGACTCAACATAACGTTCCGCCTGAGTTTCGGCGGATCCCGGTTCAGACAAGTCATGCGCGGTGTCCTCCCGAAGAGTTATAACGAACGGAGCCAGTCGAGAAGATCTTTATTCTGCTGCCACGACGGAATGGTTCGAACTGGCGAAGGATCGCTGATTGCTTCAAGCGCGTTTCGTTTCATTTCGAGATTTGCCCTCGCGTAAATTTGAGTTGTTTTGACATCGACATGACCCAGGAAATCCCGAATCATGTCGAGCGAGATTCCGCTCTGTAAGAGGTGCATTCCTTTTGTGTGTCGAAGCGTGTGCGGACTTACTGTTCGGTTCAGACTCGGGCGCTTGTTTCGTGCTCTGACGACATATTTTTGAAGGATGTAGCGCATTCCCGAACGTGACAAGCGTTGGCTGCGTGCGTTCCGGAAAAGAGGCTTGTCGAACTGTTCGGGACGATCGAGGTGGTTTTCCTGTAAGTGGTCGCGCAGAATCTGGACCGTGTTATCCATCAAAGGTACGGCGCGCATCTTGCGACCCTTTCCCAGAAGGCGCAGCTGCGCAGGTGGATCCAATCGCACATCTCCAACTGAAAGATCGATCAACTCCTGAACACGCGCTCCAGTGTCGTAGAGGACACTCAGCAAAACGGCATCTCTTCGACCTTCTGAGGTTCGCAGATCCGGCTGCGCCAGAATCTCAGCCAGTTCTTCCTTCGAAAGGTATGCGACCGTTGGACGAGCATGCCGCCGCAGGGGAATCGCGAGGATTTTTTGGCACTGAAGCATGTGGGCCGGTTCCTCGGCCTGAACATATCGGAAGAACGCGTGCAAAGTGGCAAGCCGATGGTTTCGCGTATGCGGCGAAGACTTTCTTTCCTTCTCCAAGTGATCCAGGAATGCTTCGACCAATGAAACATCGACCTGTTCGAGACGCAGCTTCTCCGGGGCGATGCCCTGCACGTCACGGCAGAATCGCAGAAGTAAAGTAAACACATCGCGGTATGCCTTGATCGTATTGGGGCTGAGATTCCGCTGCGCGCCCAAGTAATGGGTTAAAAAGCTCGTCACGTGAATGGAAAAATCGGTGAGCTTCATCGCGCCATCCTCCGGGGAATGACTTCACCGAAGGCCGCATTCACTCGTGCGGTGATCTCGGGAAAGATTTCGGCGGTGAGATGAAGGTAACGCTGAGTTCCGGAAAGGTGTTGATGCCCCAGGTAGGTGGCCAGAAGAGGAAGTTTGGCGTCGAGATCCTCGCCGTCTCGATACCAACGTCGTAAGGTATGGAGGGCGAAGAGGTGACGATAATCGTGGATTCTGGGGCCTTTGCCTCGTCCCGCGTGGGGAATCCCACACTGCAGCAGCAGTTCACGAAAAAGTGTGTAAACGGTGCGTAAAGCGAAAGGCCCTCCGCTCGGTCCCGCGAAGAAGATCGCATCGGGCGGGCGGCCTCCGAAATGGTCGGCATACTTGCGCAACCGGTTCACCAAGGACAATGCGGGAGGAACCAATCGATCTTTGCGGAACTTTCCTTGCCGAACCGTAATGATACCTTGATTGAGGTCGACGTCTCGAACACGTAGTTTCAGCACTTCTCCGACACGAAACCCGCATCCGTACAGGAGCCGGAAGACTTCCGGCATAATGAGGTGCCGCAAAGGCGACCGCGCCGTCGGCTCAAGCGCATCGACCGCCTGAAAGAACTTTCGAAGCCCTTCGTCGGTCAACATTCTGGGTACGAAGGTCGATGGATTACGAGCAGCCAATGTGGAGTCGGGAACGTAGGCGGGATAGCCGGCTCGCAACAAGAACGTCGAGAACTGACGAATGAGGGTGATCCGTTGCTGTTGGGTGCTCGCACTTTCGTGTGGTTTCTTTGCCAACCAGTTCCGGGCCGCGGATCGCGGCAATTCCAGTGTCGTCAATCCTTCTTGCACCAGGAAATCGTCAAGGCGGTGCAAGATGCGAATCGCTTCATGATAGGCGTAACCACAGGCGTGCTTTTCCTGGAGAAATTGATCCATGAAAGGAGCCAGAACGCTCTGGAACCCAGTGCCGGATGCATCATTCGGCATGATTCATCTCCTCCGGATCCAACGCTACGCTCCGCAAGGCTTCAACATTAGCCTTCGCGTAGATCCGCGTCGATTCCAAACTGGTATGTCCCAAGATCTCCGCAATGGTTGTAAACGGCGTTCCCTTCTCCAGAAGCTGAGTCGCTAATGTGTGGCGTAGCGAATGCATGCCACGCTTTTGTGCGGTCCGAAATCGGATTCCTCCCAGCAGGCGCCAATACGTGACAATGTGGTGCAGGTTGTTTCCCTTGAAAGGATCAAAAGGAGGGTTCGCTTTGAGGAAGACCTCTCGATGCGCTGTTTGGGGACGACCCGACTTCAAGTAGTCGATCAGAGCTTCGCCCACTTCGTTGGTCAGAGGCAGCCTCAATGGTGCACCTGTTTTCGATTGAGTGACTTCTATGGTCGAATCCTCCCAATGAAGCTGATCGAGTTTCAGTGTGCGAATGTCTCCAACACGCAGTCCCAATCGGCATGCCGCCAAGAGAATGGCGTAATCTCGTTTACCTTTCGCCGAACTGCGATCGACGGTCTCCAAAAGTCTGAGGACGAGTTCCTGTTCCCAGACCGATGGGATCGTTGCATCCCGGGGAACGCGGATTTTCGGCAGCTCCGTGCTGAGATCCTTCTGCAGAATCCCACGCATCGTCAGAAACCGGAGAAAAGAACGCATATCCGAAACGATTCGCGCGACTGTCTTCGGCTGCAACCAGTGATCCCGACGGATCTTTCCTAGGGGAAGATCCGCCCGACAAGAGATGAACTCGGAAAGATCGAGTGCCTGAATTTGATCGAGAGTCCGCGCTTTCCTTGAATGGAGAAAATCTAAGAAGATCGTGAGTTCTGTCGTACGCCCATGAAGAGTCCCCGGTCGAAGGTGAACGCGATCCTTACAATACTGGACGTAGTCACGAAGTGTATTCTGCATGGCCGGAATTAGATGGATCGCCTCCACGTCCGCGAACGCTCGCTCGATGCGGCCGGTCTCAGCAAAATCTGCAAGCACGCTTACTCCCCACACCGTATGCTTGCGCCACCCCTGGCCCGTCCTCTCCCTCTCCTCATCACCGAGGCGATACTCCTTTAGAAAACGCGTCGCCAAATCTTCAGAAAACTCATCACCCAGTTCGTTTCGCTCGGAAAACTCGATGAGATGCTCCCAAATTGCCCGATATCGGTTCTGTGATCTCCTGCTGTAACCCATTCGCTCGATCTCGCCCAGCGCGTCAGTGACAAGGCGCTCAAGTGGCAAGTTCCTGCGGATTGGAAAATTGGTTTGCTCCATGACGGACCTCCTTGAAAATGCGGCGACCTGTAGCCGCCGAGGAGGCGCATCATGAAATCTTATGTGCTGTGATCCAAGAGGAATAATCGGACTGACAAGCACTTACTGAAGCGACTCTGCATAACGTTCCGGTGCGCATAATACAGCAAATGTGCTGCAGCACATTTGCGATACCTGCATTCCAGCGACAAGCTGAAGCAGCAGGCCGTCGAGAAGTTGAGCGAATACGAGCGCCGTTACCCCTCCGCGCCGGAATCGGAGCTTGACGTAACGCCCGTAAGCGATACAATTCACTAGGGATGCGCCCGTAGCTCAGTCGGATAGAGCGTCTGCCTTCTAATGAAAAGCGGTGCTTCTGAAAATGAACGGCTTGCTGATTTGAAAGCTATTTAACCGTGCATCTACGTTCACTGCGTGCAGGGACGTTCACTCCGTAAGTAAAAGATTATCAAAAGTGGGGGCCTCGCACGCCTCAAACACCTCAAAAGACCCAAAAGACCAAAAAGCTCACTTGTCACGCTGGTGATCTTTTTCGTGCTAGAGTGAAAAAGGTTCTCGACATCTCCTAAAAACTTTAATACACTCAGACCTACATTGGGTCTTTAAGCCCCGTGCCTCCATGTCCCGACAAGTGCGTCTGCTCCCCTGGAGCTGCTGGAACTGTTCCCTAGAAACCATCGCTGAGCATCTTCGCAGTAATCGCTATGCATATATAACGCGCGTGAAAGCGAGAGAG
>JBARRP010000147.1:0-1963 GCA_049644285.1 Candidatus Acidiferrales bacterium
GTCGGGGTCGGTGGTGGAAAGGTAGCGTGCCGCCACCGAATTGTGAGTCGGTGGGTTTTCTTCGCGCTCCGTCACCGGATTTCCCTGCGCCACTTCCGCCAGATACTCTCGCACCGTCCGCGAAACCTTGGCTACCTCCTCCAGTTGCTCCGGCTTCGCTCCGCGCTGGGGACTTGCGTTGGCGGCCACCACGGTTCCATCCACTGTCAGGCTAGGCGTCAAGCGGCTAGCGTAGGGACGATGCTGTGCGCGTGCTCGGTCTCGCCGGGCGTAGAATGGGTAATCTCACGAGGAGGACACAATGCCTCGCGACTCAGGGCTCGAAAGAAGAGTTTGGCCCGATGAGTTCGAGGACATGGCGCGCAGACGTGACCCCACCGCCAACAACCACCATGAGCGATGTCACCCCTGGACTTCCGCTGACCAGCTCTCGCGTTGAGCAAATATTCCCGACATTAACCCAGGCACAGATTCGTCGCATTGCAGCGCACGGGCACATACGTGCCATGCAGCGTGGCGAGGTGCTTGTCGAGCAGGGAGACAGCGCCGTATGGTTCTTTGTGGTGGTCGTCGGCGAAGTAGAGGTTGTGCGTCCTTCGGGCGACACTGAAACGCTTATTACGGTTTTTCGTCCTGGTCAGTTCACGGGTGAGGTCAACACGCTCTCCGGCCGCCGGACTCTTTTTCGGACGCGCGCCACCAAGGCGGGCGAGCTGATCGAACTGGATCGCCAACACATGCTGGCTTTGGTGCAGACCGATGCCGAGCTCGGCGAGATCCTGATGCGGGCTTTCATTCTCCGCAGGGTTGAGTTGGTGGCGGCCGGCGTCGGAGATGTTGTACTCATCGGGTCAACGCATTCCGCCGGTACGCTCCGGATCAAGGAGTTCCTGGTGCGCAACGGCCATCCCTACTCTTACATAGACCTCGAACGCGACCCGGAGGTACAGAACCTGCTGGATGGTTTCCATACGGCCGCCAGCGACATACCGGTGGTCATCTGCCGCGGCCAGGTTGTGCTTCGGAACCCCACGAACCAGCAAGTTGCAGATTGCCTTGGTTTCAACGAGAGCATCGACCAAACGCAGATGCGTGATCTCGTGATCATCGGCGCCGGTCCCTCGGGATTGGCGGCAGCCGTTTACAGCGCTTCAGAAGGCCTTGACGTCTTGGTACTGGAAACGAACTCGCCGGGAGGGCAGGCGGGCTCGAGCTCAAGAATCGAAAATTACTTGGGATTTCCCACCGGTATCTCGGGTCGGGAGCTCGCCGGTCGCGCGTACACGCAGGCGGAGAAGTTTGGCGCGCAGATGCTCATCGCCAAGGGGACACGCCTAACCTGCGACCGCAAACCATACGTCGTCGAAGTGGAGAACGGGGCTCGAATTCCGGCACGCACTATCGTGATTGCGACCGGGGCGGCGTACCGAAAGCCGCCATTAGAGAACTTATCGCGCTTTGAAGGCGCGGGCGTTTATTACGGCGCGACCTTTGTGGAAGCACAGTTGTGTAGCGGAGAAGAAGTGATTGTGGTCGGCGGGGGAAATTCCGCCGGCCAAGCGGCCGTGTTTCTGGCGGAGACGACACAGCGCGTCCACCTTCTCGTCAGGTCGGCCGGTTTGGCCGATAGCATGTCGCGCTACCTGATTCGGCGAATCGAAGAGACTCCTACGATCGTATTGTGGCCGCGCACAGAGATCGTTGTGCTCGAAGGAGGTGATCACCTCGAATCCGTTCGCTGGCGAAACCGCCAAACGGGGCAAACTGAGGAGCACCAGATCCGGCACGTGTTCGTCATGACCGGCGCCGCTCCGAACACCCGTTGGCTCGATGGCTGCGTCACGCTCGACGCTAAGGGCTTCATTAAGACTGGCCCCGCTCTGTCGCCAGAAGATCTGAGCGCTGCGCACTGGCCCCTAGCCCGTCCGCCGTACTTGCTCGAAACCAGTTTGCCGGGGGTTTT
>JBARRP010000148.1:0-6301 GCA_049644285.1 Candidatus Acidiferrales bacterium
CTTCTGTTGGTCCTTCTCGTCCTGGCGGCGATCGGCTCGCTAAGCGCGGTCGCGACTGCGATCAACGGCGTGTTCGCGAACGCAGTCGCGAACCTGAATGCCACCTAACCGGCCCGCTCGGGACAGGCTATTGGTTCAAGGAAGAATCCTAGGCACGCCGGCGTACATGAGTCCAGCGGAGCAGGTGCGAGGGCAGGAACTGGGGGGCGCTTTGTGGATTTAACCAACGCTGGCGGGGCAGCAGCTAAACGACTGGATATCCATCAGAGTCAAACCGACCGGCCTGACTGCGACCGAGGCGACGCTGCGGAACCGGTTTTGGTGCCTTCAACGACAGATGAACGGGCCAGCCAGTTGGAGTTCACGCAAGTCCCGTCGGGCCTAGCTCCTCAATCCGGACCAGAGGAGCTGGCAGTAAGGCCCAAGAAAGCGCTTCGCCGCGATGGCCAATCACGCCATCTGATCGGGGTTTTGGTGGCTGGAGTGCTCCTGTCTTCGTCCGCTGTTCTCCTGGGATACTACTTCGGCGCGGTGAGGGATAAGCAGCGGGGCACAGCGGTCACGGGTGTGGCGAAAGTGCCGGAAGGTCCCGTCAAAAGCTCAGCGGTACCTGTAAATCCGTCAAATGCGTCGCCTGCAATGACCCCCTCTCGTCCTGCCACGCGTTCCTTGAACCTTCCCGGCTTCGTGCTTCAGATAGGGGCGATGAGGCGGGAAGAAAACGCACACAAGCTAGCGGAGGCTTTGCGCCAGAGGAATTTTCCCGTGTCTGTGTTCAGGCGCGCCGGGCTCTACCGCGTAGCCGTCGGACCTTACGGTGATGCTAACTCCACTGTCAGAGTCAAGGACCAGCTCGAAAAGCAGGGTTTCAAAGCCATCCTCAAGCGCTGGTGACGCCGACATTCCCACCCTAATCGCCGCGAAGCCCGACCAGAAGCTCGTGGCGCACGTCGCTCTAAGAGATGGGCGGATGCGGTAGGCCAGCCAAACGATGTTTCTGCATAGGCTCTTTCCGTGAAATCCCGTCCAGGTTTATAACGAGGTTGTACCGTAAACCACGTTCACGATGTTCACGATGTACACCCTGGGGATAGAAATCGAACCGCCTTAATTTCAATTAATTGAGGAAAATCCTCAAACGGAGAACGGGTTAAGAAAGAGGAACAAGTTCCGCGTGCAAGCGTTGGGCGGTAGCTTCTATTCGCTTTTTGTTTTCCATACGCTTTCAAGATTCTGAGCGCCAAGAGTTTCCTGGTGAGTTCTAGAACGTTACCCCATTGAGCAATTCCCCGCTTGAGATCGAAGTTTGCCTGCAAGCTTGGGCCTACCATCGGACTTGAGCTCCCAGCCCCTCAACGAGGCGATATGCTTGAGGACCGCCGACAATATCCGCGGCTGATTCTGGATTCGCCGGTACTAACCTCTTTGGGCAAATCGAAAAGCGAGCGCCTGCTCAATCTCTGCGAAGGCGGTCTGGCCGTCGACGGCCTTGCTCCCGAAAACCGAGACGAAGTCATCTCCCTTGCGTTTGATCTGCCGGAGGATAACGGTCATATCCAAGCCAGAGCGAAAATTGCTTGGACAAGCGATTCAGGGCATCGAACCGGATTGCGCTTTGTGGATTTGGCGGATACTTCCCGGCAGCAGCTGAGAAACTGGATTCTCGCCACAGTCGACACAACGGGGCTGGCTACGACTGAAGAGGGGCCTGCCGAACCGGTTTTTATCAGCCACGTCAGAGATGCTCTGGTTAGCCGGCTGAAGTCCGCAGAGGTTCCGCCGCAACTACGTAGCGAATCCGAACCGGAGAAGCCGAACGTAAGGGGCGACGAAGGGCTGAGCCGCTATGGCAAGTTACGCCATCTGACCGGGCTCTTCCTAACTGGAGTGCTCGTGTCTTCGGCCTTCGTTTTTTCCCTGGGGTACTACTTGGCCAGTATGTGGTATAACCGGCAGGCCAAAAGCCCGGCCGCGGCGAAAGTGCCTCAGC
Organism: Candidatus Acidiferrales bacterium; assembly: GCA_049644285.1. GTDB lineage: Bacteria > Acidobacteriota > Terriglobia > Acidiferrales > UBA7541 > CAVRXT01. The sequence goes on from JBARRP010000148.1 coordinate 1,991, forward strand.
CTACTTCCAAAGGCTCAATGGCACCTGTAAATCAGTCGCCCGCGACAACCCCCTCCCTCCCTCCCACGATTTCCCTAGACCGCCCTGGTTTCGTGCTTCAAGCAGGTGCGATGACGCACGAAGACAATGCGGATGAGCTAGCGCGGGCCTTGCGCCAGAGGAATCTTCCAGCGTTTGTGTTCAGGCGCGGCACTGACCGCTTCTACATAGTGGCCGTCGGACCTTACAGTGATGCCGATTCCACTGTCACCGTCAAGGCCGAGCTCGAGGGTCAGGGCTTCCAAGTTATCCTCAGGCGTTGGTCGCCCGAATAAAGCGCGTCTCGATCCATGTCAGCCCAAGCAAGGGACACGCACTGCAACATGTGTGCAATTAATTTCTTACATTGTCGCCACCCAGGTGCTAGAACTTCTAAGTAATAGTCCTCGGCGATTGGTTGACGCATTTGTAGTTAGGCTATCAGTCCGATTCTGACAGTAATCACTCGCGCGGCGAGCCAATTGCCTCAGCTTCACGGAGTTTCCATTCCTCACCGGATCGCCAGGCTGCCGGTGAATGTTCAACAGTCAACCCTCGCTCCGATCACGCGAGGCCAATAGCAAGAGAGGAGGAAGCTCATGTACATGAGCATAGCAACACTCGTAGTATTGGCAGTGGCGCTTCTAGCTTTGCCACCGGTGTGGGCTGATACGGCCACTTGGAACTTTAGCCACCCAGCAGGAACGCTAGGAACTTCGCAAACCTACAGCGCCGACGGCACTACCATAACAGCGTTTGGCTATAGCCAGCCGAACAAGTTGACTGATCTGTTTGGTAAGACAGCTGGTGGCGATCAGTCTGGACTCGGAATAAGCGGCGAATCTCACGACGAAATCACTGGAACTGCGTTTATCCAGCTTGATCTGACGCAGCTTGTCAACGCTGGATTTACGAACGGTCAACTTGCAATTAGCAGCGTTCAACGCGGGGAGCATTTTGATATCTGGGGTTCAAATCAGAAAGGTGTGCTCGGAATGCTGCTTGTCGCGAATGGCAGCCTCGACACGAAGCCGTTCTCAATTCCGGACTTCGGAAAGTTTGATTTCATCAGCATTACGTCTCCTAAGGGAGATGTGCTCGTGGATTCGCTTTCAGCACAGCCGCCTTCCCCTTCACCCGTTCCGGAGCCTTCAACGTTGATATTTCTGCTTACTGGAGCGGTCGGAATGGGCGGTTTCGTTCGTTGGAAGCTAAGGCACGTTTCCTAGGATAGTGAACGTAACCTCTAAGGAAGGTCGCCAAGAAGCAAGCTGGAACGCACTCGGCAACGATGAACCTGCGTCCGTGCCAACCGAATAGGGGCATCCCGAACACATCGGGGCAGGCACAAGCAGCTTGTCCACGACGTCAGTGAGCTTTCCCGCGAGCCCTTTGGAGATGCTAGTGTTGGCCTCAGGCCCTCGAACACCTTAAGGGCCACTTTCCGGTAGCCGACCTCCACGGCGTCCACACAGTTGCGGGTGCACGCAACGTCAGTCTAGTCAACATCGTCAAGCTAGTCCACGCGCTGACCTTGAAGCCCACGCAACTCCTCGAACCCATACCCTGACCAGCGCGGCACTCCAGACGAATCGCCCAAGCGCAGGAACACTTCCAGCGCATGTTCCCAGACGGTCGCTGCGCCCGAGCACGTCATGTGGAAGATTCTGTGAATCGCAATCCTGAAGACGCAAAAGGCGTCGAGCATGCGCTCCAGTTTTGACACCGCGTGGGAGAAGAGTTTGAGCGGCAGGCTGGGAAATCCGAGGCTACCTCGCTCGAGCTGGTCGGCAAAGACTCCCCTCTTGATCTAAGAGGAGAACCTAGGGTCCGTTAGCGCCGGTGCACTGGACTGAGTGGTTGTTGTAACCACCGAAAAGAGGCCGTCATTCGCTGCCGGACCGCTTGGACGATGATGGCCACGCGTCTATCCCGCCACCTCGACCAACATCGATACAGCAACAGAATCGGCACCCAGTCGGGCCTGTGATGCACATTTTGCAAGCGCTCGTTTGTTCGGCGCTGGTGCACTCGATGCATTGATGGGCGTAACCACTGCAACAAAGACGATGTCATTCGCCGTCGCGCCGGGGAGGTGACCATAGACAAACATTCATCTCGGCAAACGGACCACCAGCGGCACAACGTTTGCTGCGCACGGAGAATTGGCATCCAACGAGGCCGGCGTGCAACCTCCTCGGTGCTGCGGATCTCATGCGGACCGAGCGCGCCCTCATGAGGGGCTGAAACCTGATTGCGCGCCGAGGCCGACACAGCATCCGACCGCGTATTCGCTTCCGGTGTTGGAACGACAGGAGACGATGCGATCGGCGCGGGGGGCATCACGACTTCAGAAACATGTTGAGCGGCGAGGGCAGGAGCGGACGCTGGCCACTTCAAGGGCCAGTATTTCCGCTGCTGTCTTGGCGTGAACGCAGCCGTTGGCTGAAAGGGAGCGTTCATCAAGGCGGGCGCCTCCGAGCTGCTTGGGGCGGCCGAGAGTTCTTTGGGATCCGGGAAGGCTGGAGCGGGTTGGTTATTCGAGCTGACGTCAGGGAAGCGAGCTGAAACGCCGGCCGCCGCGGCGTGAGCTCGATGCCTCCGAACCGATGCGTGCGCTGCAGCCGGATGCGTCCGCACCCTCTCCAAGATCGATTGGATTGTCGCCTGGTTAGCGGTCGCGGGGCTGGAAGTTACAGCCGGATAGAACGGCCGGACTTCGTCGAGCTGGAACTCGCGCGCGGCCACCTCGACTATGTGTGCCGGCACCGGCCGCAGTTGGTCGACGTAGGCATTGATGAGCGCGTGCTCGCAGATCCGATTGATCACACGGGGGATCCCACGCGCATAAAAATAAACTGCATCCATCGCCTGATGTAAAAAGATCGGTCCACCGTTGGCGCCTGCGATTCGCAGCCGCTGTTCGATGTAACCGTGGGTCTGCTCTAGGGTCAGCGGGTCAATTTTGCAGCGGACCGCGATCCGCTGCCGGAGCTGGCGCGCCTCAGGTCGGTTGAGCTTGTCCTTCAGTTCCGGCTGGCCCGCGAGCACGATCTGGAGCAGTTTTTTGCAAGGGGTCTCGAAGTTAAGCAGCAACCTTATTTCCTCGAGTCCCTCGAACGATAGGCCCTGCGCCTCGTCCACGATCAGGACCGGGGTCACGCCAGCCCGGTAGCGCTCGAGCAACCAACGGTGGAGTAGGATCAGCAGATTCGCTCTATGGTTCGGGTCGGTCGCGATTCCGAAATCGCACGACATCAAATAGAACAGGTCGCTGGCGCCCAAATTCGAGTTGAAAACAAATGCTGTCGGCGCCCGCAGCCGGCGCAGCCAGTCGAGCAACTGGTTGATCACCATCGTCTTGCCCGTCCCGACTTCGCCGGTGAGGAGGATGAAACCCTGGCGGTTCTGAATCCCGTAGGCAAGCCCCTGCAGAGCCTCCTGAGTTTGCCGGGTGGGAAAGAGGTAACGGGGATCCAGGTTGACGTTGAAGGGATTCTCGCGCAGGCTGAAGAAGCTGAAGAAGCTGTCGTACATGCATTTGCTCCCGACGACAAGGAAATTAGCGTTGGGATCACAGCATCATCTGACTCATATCCATCACAGTAAAGAAACCAATGGAAATCCCTGTTCCAGGTGAGCAACACCGAGTTCTAGAACCACCTCGATCTGGCGTGTCTATCAATCCCGCATGGCGGTTTCAGAGGAGCAGAAACGGATCGAGACTGGTAAAAACTCGGCTCCGCCGCACTTGCGCGATGCGTGTGTCGAAGTTCGGCCCGGGCGCTAACTTGGTGCGTAGTCGTCCAAAACGTAATCTCGAATCCCAACGATGAGGGCGGAGATTAGCGCCGCGCTGGTTCTTGTGAACTCCTCCCTTGTATCCAGGCCCGATCTAGCTTCTCCAATCGCACCCTGTACACGTCACAAATTCGCGGAGGGTCACCATCTTTGGCGGTGCTGGGTGCGCGGGTGGGCTGACAGGCGTGATCATGCGTGTGGCCTATGAGTCCGGCGAGTTCACAAATGCCCTAAACGAAATTAAGCAAACGGTGTTCGGTAGAGCGGAGATCGTGTTACGCGAAGCTGAAGTGACCCGCGACGCGTCGGTCTATTGCGCGAGTCTCGTTGACTCCGAGCGAGCCTGTAATCTGCGCTTTGTAGGCAGACTGTGGTTGCAATCGCGACCAATCGTTGTCATTTTCTGAGAAAATATAGCGCCAGCGCCGCGAGGGCAAGCGCTATGAGGACAACTAAGAGGCCGTACTCGGTGTAGGCCTCAGGACGCTCCTC
>JBARRP010000149.1:0-11108 GCA_049644285.1 Candidatus Acidiferrales bacterium
CGTTTCTGGCTCCAACGCCATCATCGCTCTCCGCTGTGCGAAGCTCAGTGGTCGCTTTCAGGACTTCTGGGAACGCAGAACGGAACGTAGGGCCGCATGACTCATCACTTTCTTGGGGTGCACCCGACAGAGCTCCAAAGGGGACAGCGGGGGCGCCGTCAGTGGTGCCAACAAACAAACGACTTACTCATTTGTTTACTGGAGAGCGCGTCGCGATCCAGGCACAATCGCCAAAGTGCCAAGGCGGACCAGAGCTGCTTTTATCCGACACGGACAAGTGCAGCCACTACGACGCGATTGTTTATCGGCTCCGGCATGGGCGGACTCGCATTCGCGAGTATTATCGACTGGCCGGGCTGGGCGCTTTGGCGTTGAAGTCGGCGGTGTGGGAGACGATGATCACCCAGCGTCCGTTGCGCTTGGCCATCAGGTAGTTGACGTAGCCTTCGCGGTACGGCCAGTCGGCGCCGTCCCGTGTTTTGGCCCCGGTCATGGTCCAGTAGTTGTCCACCGAAACCAGTTCGGGCGTCAGGTAGCGGATGGACTTCACCGTGTCCGTGCGGTGCGTGTTCTTGTAGAGTCCGGCGAAGAGCGTTGCGTGTTGGTCCTCGACCTCCTTTCGGCTGTGGACGACTTCACCTCGCCAGTTGGTCCATTGGACGTCATCGACCAGCGACACACACATCGCGTGCGCATCGTGGCTGTTCCAGCCGTCGCTGAAGCCGGCGACGACCTGCTTTATCGCCGCTTCGTCCGCAGCGGTGCCAGAATCAGCGGGCTGCCTTGCTGCGGCGCGCGCCAAACTTGTTACCAGAAGAGGTGTAGCTAACAGTGCGATCAGTATCGCCATAAGCTTTGCCGCTCTCGGATTCATGATGTCTACCTCCAGACTTATCTGTGGAAGTCGTAGACGATGCCGTCACGGCTGGCCCGCTCCGCGCGGGATGATCGCCGCGAAGGCACAGCAATCGCGGTCGTCCACGCCGTTGGCGAGCGCGGTGATGCACTTCTCGCGTACCACGTTGGCGTTAGGAAAACACGAGGCGCGCGGATTCCGTGACCGGCGCCCACCTGTGGCACAGTGGTAGTTCCATGCCCGATTCCGATTACGTCCACGGCTACTCCGACCGTGAGAACCTGCGGTTGTTGATGTGAAGGGGATTTCATCAACGGTTTGTCCAGATTCGAGCAGGAAGGCCCATTCTCGGCCAGTGGTGTTGATCGGGGCGCGGTCCCGACCGGACCAACGGTTTCGCGCAGCGGGGCGGCACGCAAGTTCCGCCAAATCTCCCAAGTGTTTTCAGGGTTTCTTTTTTTTGCCCAATAGGCCCGTGAGGCCGCTCACGGCGTCGGCCGGGTTTTGTCCCTTTGTCGCTCCGGAAGCGACGCTGCCGGCACAACCTAGTTGAGACTTGAGCATGCCCGAGGCGAGACCGCCGACATCAGGGACGAACTTCGGATCGGAAGCGGTGCCCTGAACCATGAACGGCACGGTGGTGCCACTCTTACAGCCGCTCCCGCCTCCTGTGACTTTACCGAGCATCCCTGCCGCGTCGGAAACAGGACTCCCAACGGCCCCCAAAGCATTCGTCAGTGTGGCTGCCATTTTAAAATCGAGATTGTTTTTGGAATCGATGGTGCCGGCGCCAGCCAGATTGCCGAGTGATGGAATGACAGCGAGAAAATTGTCGGCTTTGAGACCATCAGGAGCCATTCGCAGGTTGGTCGTGAGCTTTTCGATTTCCAGGTCCTTGCCGGTCTTGATGCCGGTGAGCGAGGAAATGGCGGACATTTTCGACCCGAGATCGAAGCCGGCAAGTTTCGCACCGAAGAGACCCACGTTGCCGGTGGTGACAAGTTTGTTGGTCGGACCAGTGAGATTGAGGTTCGCGTTCAGCGTGCCAGCTTGAAGTGTGGCGCCCTTGGGAAGATTGATGCCGAGCGCGGGGAGGAAAGACTCAAGGTCCTTGGCGGGCATATTCTGGCCATCCAGCTTGATATTGAGGACGGTGGCCTCACCAGCGGTCTGGTAGGTGCCGTTGAGATGTGCTACAGCATTGCCGATCTTCAGCGTGGACGGATTGAGGACACCCGCATTTCTGCGCAGATCGTACCTCGTGTTGAAGTCAACGATAACAGGCTCGGAGGCAGGTGAGCCTCCGGCGATCAGCAGCGCTTTGGACAGTTTGGCAGTGCCCTTGGTTTCGGCTTCGCCGCCTTGTGAACCGAGAGCCGCGTCGAGATCGAGGAGGCCGCCAAGTCCCGCAGAAGGATCGAGGAAACCAGTCGAAGCGAGGTTGAGAGAACTCACGGCGAGCTTGGCATCGACGGGAGTGAGCGAGGCATCGGCTTGATCGACGGGGCCTACATTACCGTCGAACTTGAATTTGCCGCCGCTCGGAAGATCGGCGGTCAGCGTGACGGGAAACTTGGAGGTGATGGAAAAATCGGAGGCCGCGACGTTGACGTGATCGTAGGTGCTGCTCTTCTGGGAGCTGGTCGAGCCGATGTTGATTTGGCCGTCCTTGAGTTCAAGCTTCTTGATCGAGAGGTTGGCGGGAGAACTTGAAGAACTCGAAGACTTTGCAGGCGCCGGAGTCTGCGTTGACTCGGCCTTGGCCGAAGAACCACCGAGGGAAGAATAATTCCACTGGCCGCCGGCGTTCCGAAGCAACCTGACTTGCGGGTTCTCGATGGTAATGCCAGTGACGTTGAGCGTTTTGGAGAAGATAAGCGGCATGAGCTCAACGCCGACCTTGAGGGATTTCGCGGTGAGGAACGACGATGGGCTGAACTTGGGATCGTCGCCAATAGAAAGGTCTTCGGCGGAGAGCGAGCCGCTGAGAAGGGAGAGGCTTAGATTGCCGAGCGCGACTTTGCGTCCGAGTGCGGCTGAGGCCTTTTCTTCAATGGTCGGCCGGAACTGATTGACGGGGATCAGAAATGGCACGATCAGCAGCACAACGATGAAGATCCCTACGCTGATGAGGGTGATGCGAAGTTTACGACTCATGATAACCTCCTGATCGACACGTGGGCGACCCAAGGCGAGAGACAGAATCATAACACAGCCAGCAACTGGAAGAAGTGACCGGGGGCGGCCAGAGAGGGGCGATCAGCGCTGGTGATCGCTAGAGTTTGGTGTCAGGTCGGATTGGACCATCCCGCCGATGTGCTTGCTGTGAGATTCGGAGTAAAAAGCGCCTGTCCGGCACCACGGAAGAGCGCCAGCACAGAGCACGCCCGCGGCGCGCGGGTCGGGAACGCCTTTTGGGGGAAGGAAAATCGTGAACGCAGCGCGGCCGCCGTCGTCGACTGGACCGCTTGACTTCGACTGGTTTGTGTTTTAGAACTCTCTCGTTTCCATCCTGTCTGCCCCTCTGGAGGATTCTATGCACGGATTGATCTGGTGGATCATCGTTGGTTTGATTGCTGGCTGGGCGACTGGAAAAATCATGCATGGCGAGGGATTCGGGACCATCATGGATATCGTGATCGGGATCGTCGGGCCATTCTCGGCGGCTGGCTGATGAGTCTGGTCGGATTCGCGAGCCAGGGAGGGATGATCTACACGATCGTGGTCGCGATCATCGGCGCAGTGATCCTGACAGCGATCGTGCGCATGTTCAAGAAGGCATAGCCGGGCCGAGAGTCCACTCGATTTCCAAACAAGGTGAATTCCGTCTGAGTCGAAGCACCTGTGGCATGGAGCAAAATCAAATCAAGGAGAGCATTGATGGATCGAAGACCGAAGTTGGTCAGTTTCGCGTTGATGTTTTCGCTGGTTCTGGTCTTGGCGGGTTTGGGACTCGCTCGCGCCGGGGCAGGCAAAGCCATAAGGGGCGCCACGCAGGCGGCAGGGAAGAGCGCTGCGCAGGCCGCGAGCAAGCTGGTGGATCTGAACTCCGCCACCAAAGAGGAGCTAGATGCGTTGCCGGGGATTGGGGAAGCCTATGCTCAGAAAATTATCGACGGCAGACCCTATCGAGCCAAGACGGACCTCGTTAAGAAGAAGATCATTCCGCAGTCGACCTACGACAAAATCAAGGACCTCGTCATCGCTAAACAGCCGAAGAAGTAGTGACAGACTTCCGTTTGGGAAGTTACCGTTGCGATGTCTCCACATCACCAACATTCGTTTAATCGGGCTGCCCCAGGGACCGAGCCATAACCCTTCGCTTTCGCACTGGAGTTGCTCGAAAGCACATGGCATCCTTCGCTGCTTTACCGGCGGCAGAAGCGAGCGCGTCATCCGCCTCATAATAGACCATTGGCCACACCACCACTCCCATTGCCTCAAGCGCTTCCTCGAGAACGGGGAACTGCGAGAGCAACTCCCGAGGTACGCCTTTGCTGGTCTTGTATCCAGGATATAGATCGTTCCGAAACGACTCCACGACATGATCGGTTGCAACCCCAATGTGGGTTGCACCCCGCTCGATCATGGATAAAACGGAAGTCAGGACACCACGTACTGCGCCGATTTCCTGGCCGGCCACATCTGCCACAGCGGGCACGGCGAAAAAGTGCCGGAACAATTCATATGTCCCGTCAATCAAGTGCACATGCATGTGACTCCGATCAGCTTTCTGCAGGCGATGTTACTACGATCGAGCGAGCGATTTAGGGAGATTATTCCCGTGTGGGGGCGTACTCGGAAGTCATGTTGCCGCTCTTGAGGCAGGTTCTATATACCTTCCGGATGCGCGACCATCCGTTCGGATGCGCCGAGGGCCAACCACACTTTTACGTGCTATACGGTCAAGTAAGACGCGCTCATTTGACGTGAAGCCGACAAAGCGGGGCCAATCGCCGCGGGGCCCATAGAGGGCGCACAGTTGGGAACGATTGAAATGGCGCACCGTTCACCACACGCCAGTTAACTAGATCCAAGCTCGGTAGACCTGCGGCGGCAACGCCAAGCTATAATCAGCGGTCTCTTGCCAGGAGATTGTCGATGCCGCGGGTGATTCGCTCGCCGAAGGTTTATGACGTTTGCATTGTCGGGTCTGGCGCTGCCGGAGGTGCTGCAGCGAAAGTGCTGACCGAAGGCGGAGCAAACGTCGTGATGCTGGAAGCGGGGCCGTCGCTCGACCCGGCGAAGGATTTCAAGGAGCATCTCTGGCCTTACGACCTTCCGCATCGAGGCGCGGGCGTGGGCGGCAAGCTGAGAGGCGAGGAAGCCGACGAGTTCATGGCTCCAAATGGAGCTTGGGAGATAGAGGGTGAGCCGTACGTTTCTGCGCCCGGTTCCAAGTTCCACTGGTTCCGGTCGCGGATTGTCGGCGGGCGCACCAACCATTGGGGTAGAGTGGCGCTTCGTTTCGCACCGGTGGATTTCAAGCCGCGCTCGGCTGACGGCATGGGTGACGACTGGCCGATTACATACGAAGAACTGGCTCCGTATTACGACAAGGTCGAGTCGTACATCGGTGTTTTCGGCACCAGGGAAAACATTCCCAGCGCACCCGACGGCATCTTCCTGCCGCCGCCCAAGCCGCGCTGCACCGAGACGATTCTTAAGAAAGCGTGCGACAAGCTGAACATACTTTGTGTGCCTTCGCGCATGGCCATCCTCACCAAGCCGCTGAATGGACGCCCGGCGTGCCACTACTGTGGCCAATGCACCCGCGGCTGCGTATCTGCTTCCAACTTCAGTTCGAGCCAAGTGCTCATTCCGCCGGCGCAAGCCACCGGCCGTCTGACTCTCATCACCAATGCCATGGCGCGAGAAATCGTGGTGAGCAAGGACGGCAAGGCCGAAGCCGTTTCCTACATCGAGCGAACCACAAAGATGGAGAAGCGAGTGCATGCCCGAAGTTTTGTCGTCGCGGCCAGCACGTGCGAATCCGCGCGCCTGCTCCTGAATTCGCGCTCGGCCCTTTTTCCCGAGGGATTGGCCAACTCATCGGGTGTGGTAGGGCGCAACCTGATGGATAGTGTTGGGAGTTGGGGTTCCGGTTACTTCCCGCAGCTGGAGAGGATGCCGCCCCACAATCACGACGGCAGCGGAGGAAACTATCTCCCTCACGTGTATATTCCGTGGTGGAAGTTCGACCGTAAGAATGAATTTCTTCGCGGCTATCACATCGAACCCGGTGGTGGCCGGTTTATGCCCGTGGTGGGGCAATTCGACGACGTGTGCGACAGCTCGGAAGGCTACGGCAGCTCTTTCAAGCAAAATTGCCGGCGCTCTTACGGCGCAACGATTGGCATGGAAGCATTGGGCGAGATGATTCCCAATCAACAGACGTATTGCGAACTCGACCCGAGCGCGGTGGATGAGTGGGGCATCGCGGTGCTGCGTTTTCATTGGCGTTCTGGCGATAACGAAATCAAAATGGCGAAAGACATGCAGGAAACTTTCCGGGCCATCGTGGAAGCCGCGGGCGGGACCTACACTACCGAAACCACTGCTGATGGCTCCAATCCTTACGGCCTGTACGAAGGCGGGATCGCGATTCACGAATCGGGTACTGTGCGCATGGGGGATGATCCCAAGAGCTCTGCCCTGAACAAATATTGTCAGGCGCACGATGTGAAAAATCTCTTTGTCACAGATGCTGCCGCCTTCGTCACCAGCCCTGACAAGAATCCAACGCTTTCCATCCTGGCGCTTTCCTGGAGGGCGTCGGAGTATCTCTTGGAGCAGGCGAAGAAGGGAAATCTGTAGAAGAAGGGAACCGAAACGAGGAACCCCTGGGGAGGACGACTCATGTCCATTTCGCGCCGTGATCTTCTGAAATCGCTCAGCGTGACTGCTGTGGCCGGGTCGGCCCTGCGGGTCGTCCGGCTCGAAGCGGCCGAGCATGCCCATCGCATGGTGAGGGCGGAAAAAGCAGCATCTACCTCCGGCGGCTACACTCCCAAATACCTTTCTGCGCACCAATACGAAACGCTGCGAGCGCTGTGCCAGGCGATCATTCCGCCCGACGATGAAAGCGGAGGAGCGCTGGAAGCCGGCGTGCCCGAATTCCTTGACCTGCTCACCAGCGAGAACAAAGACTACCAACTGCAACTCGGTGGTGGGATCCTTTGGCTCGACTCCACCTGCAATGACTGCTACGGACAAAGCTACCTCGAATGTACACGCGTGCAGCAAGAGGAAATCCTCGATCTCATCGCTTACCGTAAAATCGTGGAGAAAGACCCCAGACTGAGCCCGGGTGTCGAATTCTTCTCCATGCTGCGCAAGTTTACCGCCGACGGCTTCTTCACCAGCCAAATCGGCATAAAATACCTCGGCTACATCGGCAACACATACCTGAAGGAATTTCCGGGCTGCCCCGCGATACCAGAAGCGTGAGTGTGGGTATCGGGCGGCGCCAGGTTAAAAGCCCGCATGCGCTTACGACCGTGCTCCACCCGACGGTAGAGTCGTCTAAGAGACGATTGAGGTCTGTCTCGGATATGCGATTGTGCCTGGATCGCGGCGTACTCGGAAGTCATGTTGCCGCTCTTGGGGCAGCCTCCTATATAACTTCCGAGTGGGCGCACGCCCAGAATCGCGTTGGCAGTTGGCAACCGGTCCGAATGGCTCTGCACTCAAAAACTGGGGGGAGCATTGCATACGGAGACCCTTAATTAAGTGTATATTTTCGGTCGGCCGGGAAGGCAAAACGGAAATTCCGCCTTTATGGCCTTGCCTCGACCTGCTTACCACCGGTTGTTATATGGCCCGATCGAATCCGCTTCTACCGAGGGTGTGTACCTTGAATTTTTTGCTCAAGCGCTACCGACCACTGTCGGCGCGTCGCTCGCTAGGTAGGGCCCGCTTTGTGCTACTGCTTGCTCTGGTTGGCGTGGCCACAGCTGCGGCCCAGACTTTGAAGACGAGCGGGACATTGGAGGGCACGATCAGTGACGCCACCGGGGGGCGAATTCCTGGCGTCAAAGTCAGTTTGCGACAGATCGAAACAAACCAGACTCGCACGGTTACTGCTAACGACCAAGGGTTCTTCCGCGCGACCGACCTTCCCGTGGGCACCTACGAGGTTCGCATCGAGAATCCTGGGTTTGCACCCTATTTGCACACTGGAGTTCTTCTCGACGTGGGCACTACTGTACACCTGGATGTCGTCCTTCCAGCGGCCAGCGTCACAACCCAAGTGATGGTGTCCGCGCAACCGCCTCCCATCGACCCCAGCCAGACTTCTGTCACTTCCAGCGTCGACCGGCAAAGGATCGAAGATCTGCCCGTGCGCAGCCGCAACAGCTTGGACTTTGTCCTTTTGATGCCTGGCGTGACCAGTTCTTCACAGCGAGGTGGAACAGGCTCACACCCCGCACTCGCAGACAGTGGTTTCACCTTCGGCGGCTTGCGCCCGCGCAGCAATAATATCTCCGTCGATGGGCTCGACAACAACGATGAATATACCGGTTCGAGTCGCACCGAGCTTTCACCTGAGGAAGTCCAAGAATATCAGGTGGTGAACAATGGGTTGTCGGCGGAATACGGTGGTGCTTCAGGCGGCTCGATCAACGTGGTGACGCGCACAGGTGCAAACGTCATCCACGGCGACGCCTACATTTATGTCCAAAATGCCGCGTTCAACGCTCGCGATCCCTTCGAAACCACAGCCGGCAAGCCAGACTTCCGCCGCTATCGCATTGGGTCTTCCATGGGCGGACCCATCGTTAAGAACCGCACGTTCTTTCATGCGGCTTTCGAGCAGGAGAGTAACCGTGGCCAAAACGGCTCCGACATAGATCCCTCGGTGGCCTTAGCCGTTAACAATTTTCTGGCGACTGGCGCTTTTCCCCGATTGAAGATCCGCCAGATCACTACCGGTTTTTTTCCGATCGCGCGAGCGGAAACCGAAGCATCGGGAAAGCTCAACCACCAGATTAATTCGAAGAATTCCTTGATGCTCAGCTACACCTTCACCAACAACCGCGAAGCAGGCGATGCCTTCAACACAACGGGGCTCGAGGACGCCAGCGCCCGGGGCAGCAGCTTCACTGCGGACAACGCGATAGCTGGCTCGCTAGTCTCCGTCTTCGGTTCCGGTGGGGTTGGCGACCTGCGTTTCCAGGCGGCAACACGCCATGCAGTCCTACGCACCAACGATGCGGGAGACCCCGGCATCGACATCAACGGCCTAGTAGATTTTGGGCAGCCGTATGCTGGCAATAGCCGTCGCAGAGAAAACCACTATCAAGCGAGCTACACCTACCTTCAGACCAAAGGCCGCCATCTCTGGAAGGCAGGCGGCACGGTGAACCGTGTTAGTTTGCGCGCGACCGTGCTCGACGGCTTTGGGAGCCTCTACCTTTTCGGCAGTGTGGCTGACTTCCTCGCAGGCCACCCGGATTCGTTCCGCCAGGCGTTCGGGGATCCAGGCACGAAATCTGCCGTAACAAGCTACGGGGCCTTTGTGCAAGACCACTTTTCCCTGCTGCCGCGCCTGACCATCGATCTCGGCTTGCGCTATGATTTCGAGCACTTGCCCACAGTTTTTAACGAGGACACCAACAATTTCAGCCCGCGCATCGGCCTGGCGTTCAGTCCCGGTTCTCGTTGGGTGCTACGCGCCGGCTACGGGATTTTTTACGACCGTCAGGTCTTTGCGAACCTGAATCGCGCCATTGAAAAAAATGGTATGAGCGGATTTGAGCAGGTGGTAAACGGAAATATGGCGGCGAACCTCTTCCAGGGAGCTGGCGGCGGACCACTGATTTCGCCTGCGACAGGCCTTGCACCTTCGATCTATCGTCCGGATCCACGCCTGGCGACGCCGTACAGCCAGCAGACCAGCCTTGGCGCAGAGTACCTCATTGCCTCTGACCTCACCGCCAGCGTTAACTACCTGTTCGTGCGAGGCGTGAAACTTTCCCGCACTCGCAACGTCAACCTTCTGCCACCAACTGTGCTCACTCTTCAGAATGCCGCGAGCCTCGGAGTTCCGAACCCTACACCGCAACAGATCGGACGCGAAGTTTTCGGTCCCGGGCGCAGCAATCCAGGCTTCAACGACATCTTCTTGTTGGAAAATTCAGCTAGTTCGACCTATGACGGTCTCACGACTTCACTCACCGAGCGGATGACCAAAGACCTGGAGTTCATGGCGAGCTATACCTTCTCGAAGACTTTGGACGACGCGTCGGATTTCGACGAACAACCGCAGAACCCTTTCGATCTCCGCGCCGAGCGCTCTCTCTCAAGCCAGCATCAACAGCAGAGATTTACTTTTAACGCGCTATGGAACCTGCCGATTCCCGGAGAAATTGAACTAGCACCGCTTATCACCGTGGGAACCGGACGTCCGATCGATCCACTGGTAGGCCTCGATTCGAACCGCAGCGACGCTTTCCCACTCTCTGCGCGGCCGCTAGGTTTGGGGCGCAATTCTTTACAGACTCCAAGAGGAGCAATAGTGGACTTAGGTGTGGTCAAGACTATTAAGCTTGGCGAATACCGTCACGTGGATCTAGCCGCACAATTCTTCAACCTCTTCAACCATGTAAGCGCGTCCGCAATCAACCCTTTTTTCGGTACAAGCGCCGTTCCGCTTGCCGGGTTTGGCCGACCTATCCAGGGTGTCAGCCCCCGCCAAATCCAGCTCGTCGTGAATCTTGAGTACTAGGAAGTGTGCAGAAATTGGTAGGTTAAAAGCATGTGATTGCCGCTTGCTTGGTCTCCATTCCCTAACGCTGCGTTTTCAAATGAGATCTTGGAGATTGGCATCAGATGCTCTTCAACTACACAAATCGCTCGACACTTCATCATGTCGAGACCTATATGGTTGTTGTCACACGCAGATGACGTCTTCGATTCTCAATCAGCCACGGCGCGAACGCTCGTCTCTCGTCGTCTGTTGACCGCCAGAATTCCCGCTTAGATCTACCCCTAACGCCCCATGAGTCTGCTTGTGGGAAGTTGGAAGCTCCATTTGGAAATTAATGCCGATTGCGGGCGGATGACGGCGTATACGGAAGTTATGTTTCCTGCCTCACGGCCCTTCTAAATTGCTTCCGGATGGCCGATTATTACCGGCCAATTCTGTGAATCACACCCCTAAATAGCCATAGCCGAGAAGCTGTATTCTCTTCCAGTTGGATTTTTTGCTTCAGAAGGAAGGAGCTCCGCTTCCGGCTGAGATCTTGGC
>JBARRP010000150.1:0-26940 GCA_049644285.1 Candidatus Acidiferrales bacterium
GGTATACAGTCTGTCACCTTTGGATGCTCCGAAAGGAGATGCTGGGTTCTGCAAAACCCAGTGTTCATCAACCTTTTAGAGCATCCTTTCTTTTTTCACCACAAAATTCGTGAATAATCCAGGCTAGAACGCGATGATTACGTTCCTCAGATTTCTCGCATCGTCAATCCTGGCAGGTGCCGGCGTACTTGCTGTCTTCTGGCCCGTACTCTGGGCGTTTCATGTTTTTCCGACTCCTGCTTTCTTGAATCGACTCTTTCCCCGTCCGAAACAGCCCCAGTTGCGGTAATCCAGTCTTGAAGTTCTGAACTCAGATCTGTGTAGCCCAGCACTCTCACAGCCATTCCGTGGTCTGCCCTCTGTGGCCTCGTAGAACAAGCTGAGATGCTAACCGTTCCCCAAGAGCAAGAATCCCCCTCGGCAATCATATGCTGCTAATGAATATTATGTATCCTTCATCGCTGCTCTACTGGCTCGGACTTCCGCGTCGACCAATTGCTTATCGGGGCCAAAGGCCGACTAGCGACCCGTGAAAGGCTCCCGGGGGCAGGATGCTGGTGCTGGGTTGGCCGATCCGGTCGAGCACCGGAAGTCCAACGGGTGGGCCTACGGCTGACGTGAGGGTTTGCGGGGTGGATGCACTAATTCGTAGTCGATGAACTGCTCTAGGGTTTGTTTCTCACCACCTACGATCTCCCGGCCGTTCACAAACAGGGTTGGGGTGCTAGAGATCTTGAGGGCCTGTCCCTCTGCAAGATCGGCCTCGACGGCGGCCTTTGTTTCGGGAGAGGCCATGCAGGCGCGATAGGAATCGGCCGGAATTCCTGCGCGTCCCGCGAACTCGAGGATCTTGTCCCAGGCGTTTTCGGCCGAAAGTAGATCCTGGCTTTCGAAGATTGCGGACTGGACCGTGAAGAATGCGTCGGGAGATTGCTGATAGGCGCAACGGGCACCCATGGCCGCAGTCATGGCCCAGGGATGAATCTGGGTTAGTGGGAAATCCTTGAAAACGAAGCGAACCTGTGGGTAGTGGGGTTCGATCTCCTTCAACGCGTGATAGAGTTCGCGACAGTGCGGACATTGGTAGTCGCTGTATTCAACGAGGGTGACTGCCGCGTCGGATGGCCCCTTCGATGGGCTGCTATTCAGGTTGATCTTGGCACGCGCTGCCGCGAAGGGGTCTGAGTTGATGTCGTAAATTTCACCGCGAAACACGAATTTCCCATCCTTGGTGACATAAACGGTACCGGAATCAGTTCTGCCGTTGTAGGTGACCTGGACAGGCACGTCATAGAACTCAGGTGCGGATGACTCGGCCAGAGGGCCAACCTTTACCTGGAAGTCTGGTCCCCAAGCGAATAGATTGCGGAGATATTTCTCCACATTCGCGAGTATCTCGGGCTGGCTCGGGCCCCTCGACGTGGCCGGGGTCTGGGCCCGCACCAGCAGCGGTGCGACCCATAACAGGAGAACCACAGCCACAACTCTTTGAAGCATTCGGATTCCCTTCCCGGGTCAGTCCATGAGTTTCGCGGCCAGAGGAAAGCGCCGACCGACGCTGAAGGCTTTCGATGTGATTTTCAGACCTGGCGCTGCCTGCTTCCGTTTATATTCGTTTTGATCGACCCTTCGCGCTATGCAGCGAACAAGATCCAAGGGAAAACCGTAGTGGCTCGCGATTTCAGCGGGTGAGTGCATGTCTTCGACGTAGGCTTTGAGGATGCGATCGAGAACATCGTAGGGAGGCAGACTATCCTGGTCGGTCTGGTTGGGGCGCAGCTCGGCGGACGGCGGCTTGGTCAGGACTTCCGCAGGAATGACTTCCCTGCTGCGATTCACCAATTTGGCCAACTCGTACACCATGGTCTTAGGAACGTCTGAAATGACGCCGAGGCCGCCGGCCATATCACCGTAGAGAGTGCAGTAACCGACAGCCAGTTCCGATTTATTGCCGGTACTCAAGACGAGATACCCGAATTTGTTGGAGAGGGCCATGAGGAAGTTGCCGCGGATCCTGGCTTGGATATTTTCTTCGGTAACGTCTTCGGGGTGGCCTGCGAAAACTTTGCAAAGGACTTTGCGATAAGTATCGAAGACTTCCGTAATCGCGAAGACTTCAAAGCGAATCCGAAGGTTTGCGGCAAGGCGGCGGGCGTCTCGGAGACTACCTTCTGAGGAATAGGGGCCCGGCATCCCCACGCCGAGCACATTCTCAGACCCGACGCCCGCGACGGCAATGGCCGCGACCAGAGCGGAATCCACACCACCGCTGAGGCCGACGACGACCTTTTGGAATCCGCATTTCCGAACGTAATCACGCGTGCCGCATACCAACGCCTGATATGCGGCCTCCAGTTCATCGCCGGGTTGCGAGCGGATATCGCCGGTTTGCGTCGCGGTATCGAACAGCACCAAATCCTCTTCAAACGACTTCGCAAGCGCGCCCACCCGCCCGTCCGAAGTCATCGCGACGCTCGAGCCATCGAAAACGAGGCTGTCATTGCCGCCGACCTGATTTACGTAGATGACAGGAACGCGGTGTTCTTGGGCAAGCGCGCGGAGCATATCGAAGCGCAAGCTGCGCTTGTCGAGGGTGTACGGCGAGGCCGAGATGTTCAGCAAGACCGTAGTTCCCTTCCCCACGAGCTCAGCGACGGGGTCGCGGTCGTAAAGGCGTTGAGCCCAGAAGTTTTTGTCGTTCCAGCAGTCCTCGCAAATGGTGATGCCGAGTTGCTGGTCGGCTAGCGGGAAGACGTGTTGAGTATGGCCGGGTTGAAAATAACGGGATTCGTCAAAGACGTCGTAGGTTGGAAGCAGCATCTTACGCTGCTCGAACAGTATTTTCCCTTCAGCAATCAAGGCGGCGGTATTGGCCACTGGTTTCCCGGTGTCATCCTGCGCTTTGCCGACATAGCCGACGACCGAGGGCAGAGGAATCTCGCGGGCGAGCTTCGCGATTGCTTTGGCGTTGCGCTGGGCGAAGTCCGGCCTTTCGAGCAAGTCTTGGGGTGGGTATCCGCAGAGACAAAGCTCGGAAAAGATCGCCACATGAGCACCGCGGGATTGCGCTTCCCGACTGAGCTCAAGAATCCGCGCTGAATTGCCTTCGAAATCGCCGACGGTGGGATTGAATTGAGCCAAGGCCAGCTTCATGGTGAAGCCCTAGGATACGAGGCGAGAGGATCGTTTTCAATCATGTGAGGAGCGCTCAACGGCAAGTCTGCCGATTAGCCGGGAAAAAAGAGAAAGGCTCCCAAAGCGACCGCACTCGGGGAGCCCGCTAAAGAGAGAAGAAACCTGGTCCGAATGGCTAGACGCTGAAAGAGCTGCCGCAGCCACAGGTGCTCTTCACGTTTGGATTATTAAACTTAAATCCGGAACCCTCGATGGACTCGATGTAGTCGATCTGGATACCATCCAGATACATCTCACTCATCTGATCCACCAGCACCTTCAGACCGTCAAATTCGTATACGTTATCGTTGTTCTCGTTGACCTGGTTTTCGAAAGCCATGTGGTAACTGAAGCCGGAACAGCCGCCCCCGACGACGGCCACGCGCAGGCCAGTAGGCATCGGGTTCTGCTGCGTCAGGATTTCCTTCACCTTCGAAACCGCCACCGGTGTTAGTGAAACCATCCGAATTCCTCCGTTGATCAGACGCAATGGCTAATTCAAAGCCAATGTTATTATAGCAGATTCCCGCCCAGGCAATCGCGGGTCTATTGCGGTACAGGAACAAGCCAAAGATCTATCGAAGGAATCGTGTACAAGGACGTCCACGCCGCCTAGAATGGTTTTCCCCTTATGAAGCATACAGTTACGCTGATTCCCGGAGATGGGATCGGGCCCGAGGTATCCCGAGCGGTGCAGAAGATTCTAGCCGCGGCAGGGGCGGAAATCGCATGGGAGGAAATACCGGCGCGCGCGGAACTGGAGCGCCGGGGCGTCGATTTTCTGCAAGCCGGGGTGCTGGAGTCGATCCGAAGGAACCACACGGCCTTGAAGGGCCCGCTGGAGACCGCCATAGCCGGTGGGGCACCCAGCATCAACGTCGGATTGCGCAAGACGCTGGACCTGTACGCGAACGTCCGACCAGTCAAGAATCTCGAGGGAGTGCGATCGGTATTTCGGGGCGTGGACATCGTGCTGATTCGCGAAAACACAGAGGACCTGTATGCGGGGCTCGAACATACGGTTGTGCCCGGCGTTGTCGAGAGCCTGAAAATCATTACTGAAAGGGCCTCGACACGGATCGCGCTATTCGCGTTTGAATATGCCAAGAAGTTCCACCGCAAGAAGATCCACGCCATTCATAAAGCCAACATTATGAAGCTGTCGGACGGGCTTTTTCTCAGCTCGATCCGGAAGGTTGCGCCGGAGTACCCGGATATCGAGTACAAGGAACTGATTATCGATAACGCTTGCATGCAAATCGTCCTGAACCCGCACCAGTTCGACATGCTGCTATTGACGAACCTGTATGGGGACATCATGAGCGATCTGGCGGCAGGACTCGTAGGGGGATTAGGGGTGGTACCGAGCGCAAATATCGGTGAGAGAGAGGCGCTGTTTGAGGCGGTCCATGGAACCGCTCCAGACCTCGCGGGGAAAGGGATCGCGAATCCCACTGCGCTGTTGATGAGCGCGATCATGATGCTCGACCACCTGGAGGAACACGAGACGGCCCGCCGGGTCGAAAACGCGCTGCGTCAAGTTTATCGCGAGGGGAAGTCCGTAACCCGCGATGTGGGCGGGAACGCGACGACGGCAGAATTCACTGACGCTTTGATCGGGGCTTTGAAGTAAGAGCTTGAGCGCCCGCACAGCCGTTGACAGAAAAACACAGCCAGCAGAAAATGATCAAGGAAAGAACATTTCGGCGAAAGAAGGGAGCTCCGTGGCTGGAGTCGAACTGAATGTCGCAGAGTTTGTGAACGGCGAGGTGGTGAAGGCGTATCCGATTTCGGAGGGACAGAGCAACAAGCGCAAGCGGAAGCCGCACATCATCGCCGTGATCAACGAAATGTGCACGGGCTGCGCAGGCTCACCAGCTTGCGTCGATTATTGCCCCGTGGCCGAATGCATGTTCTGGATCCGCGATCCCGATCACCCTCCTTTTGGAAGAATCCAGGTCGATCCTCTGCTTTGCATTGGATGCAAGCTGTGCGTAAGCAAAGGCCCCGATGGCGCCTTCCTCGAAGGCTGCCCATGGGATGCGATCGATATGGTGCCGCTGGCTGAATTCGAAGCCAAATACGGCACGATGCCGTATTAAAGCGGGCCTGCGTCAGCGCGACCTAACTAACTGCTGGATTGAGAAATCTGGGAAATAGCCTTTGGGCGGCGCTATCGATTTGCGGCGTCGGCCCGGAGGCGTATGGAATCGATCGTCAGCGAAGCCTGTTGCCGGATTTGTGGTGGCATGCCTTCGACGCCACGAGCAAACGGCGCGATCTGAGGAATGTCGGTGGGCTCGCCGATCAGATACAGGGCCCTTAAGGCTTCCCAGACCATTTCGGGACTGGGAGAGATCAGCAGGATGCTTTGACCTGGCGCGACGGATGAACCGTCTGCTGAGGCCCAGTTTTGCAGCGTTCCGGGAACTTCGGACCGCACTTCCCTGCTCTCCCCTGATGTCTCGATCTTACCGACCAGCGTGCCGGGGTTAAGCACGTCCCCTGGCTTGAGCCGTGCCTTCAGTTTGCCAGCGACTGGGGCTGTCAAGGGGTACGGCTGAAGCATGGAAAGGATCTGCGGGTGGCCCGAAGGGTCCTGGAAGCGCACCAAGGAAAGAGCGGCATTGCGCTGGACCATCGAATTCGGATCAGACAAAAGCTTTTGAAGAACCGGACGGAATTCCGGGACTGTCGGGTCCTGGCCCATCACCCAGGCGTCCGTAAGGCGGATTTCATAGCGGTCGTCGGCGGCCAGAATGACGAGGGTGGGGTACCACTGGCGCGCTGTTGGGTCGCCCTTTTCCATGCGGCCCTCGATTTGAGCCAGGGCATGCTGAATCTTGCGCGCGTGCGCGCGGTCGCCCAGCGCCTTCGAAATCTGGTCATCGGTCAGGGGCTTGCCAA
The DNA here is from genome assembly GCA_049644285.1 of Candidatus Acidiferrales bacterium. Classification (GTDB taxonomy): domain Bacteria; phylum Acidobacteriota; class Terriglobia; order Acidiferrales; family UBA7541; genus CAVRXT01. The sequence continues at coordinate 6,082 of JBARRP010000150.1, forward strand.
ACCAGGTGGCGTTCCACAGCAAATAAGGCATGAGGACGAATGCCAAAGCCAGCAGCAGAACAGCGTAGGTCCACCGCGGCGCGACGAATCCCTTCTCCCGGGACCTCGTTGAATCAGGTATGGAACTCACTCTGGCACCGTGATCAAGGCTGAAACCAGCATACACCCATAGGTGGGTTATCCGTCCCCCAAAGACGGTTTGCGGAAAGAGTTGGTGGCGGAGCCACCGCTGGCCGTGCGCCGAACACAGGTCGCAGCAAATTCAGCACAAGCAAGGGTGAGTCTGTTTGACAATCGAGTTCATTGACCCTCAGCAACTGAAGGCGTCACTGATATTGCGTCGCTTGCGGCTGTCATCCCGAGCGGAGCGAGGGATCTGCTTTTCGCAGTATATTCAAGGAAAAAGCAGATTCCTCGTCGCCTACGGCTCCTCCGAATGACCCGCCAGGGACTTTTTCCGCAAACTGTTAAGCCGGCATGATCGGAACGTAGAGCCGAAACAGCAGCCAATAAACCACCACTCCTGTCACCGAGACATACATCCATAAGGGAAACGTCCAGCGAGCGATCCGCTGGTGTCGCGCAAACTGGTTCGTCAAGGCGCGGTACAGGGTGATCAAAACCAGGGGAACGATGACAACGGCAAGAATCGTATGCGAAATCAGCAAAGAAAAATAGACAGGGCGGACCCAACCGTGACCGCCAAATCGAACTACGCCGAAATGCGAGTGGTAATAGACATAACTCGCGAGAAATATGGAGGAGCAAACGAACGCTGTGACCATGCATATCTTGTGAGGCAGGATTTTGCCGCGGCGAATGAAGCGATATCCGGCTAACAGAATAACAGCGCTGGTCGCATTGAGGATGGCATTGACGGCAGGCAGCGAAGAAACGGAAAGTGTCAACATTGAACGAAAGGTCGGGCCTACTTCGTTCGTTCCGCAGTTTGCGGAGCCGAAGCAGCCGGCGCCTGGGTTGTGGCTGGAGCTTGGGCCGGGGCAGCGGGGGCGGCCGCAGACTTGCCGGGGAATTTGACCCAGCCCACGCCATGAGCAATCAAGAGAAGCTCCAGCGAGAATACGCCACCCATCATCAAGCAGATGGCTAACAGCATGATGCCGTCGATGCCGCTTGCAAGCAGGCCGCTGGTCACGTCCCAGACAATCCCCCAGAGGGAAAGAAGAACGAACAAACCGGAGATGGCTGCGAGTTCGATCTGATTCGCCTTCGGGTTCATGTCGAAGTGCCTGTCGCCTCCTCCTCGATGCTCACCGGGAGAACTTGTCAAAGAGCATAAAACTCAGAAGCAATGGAATGTGAATGACAGTCGCGTGCATCAACCACTTGGCGCGCACATTGGTCCTGGAGCGATTGGCCCACAGGCAAATTTGAAGGAATGCCATACCCATGACCACGGCACTAAAGAAATAACGGACGCTCGTCATGCCTACCAGCGAGGGGAGCAAGCTCACGATCATAAGCAGCGCTGCACTTCCAACGATTTGGCTGAAAGTGGCATCCCCGCTCGGGTCAACGACCGGCAGCATCTTGATTCCCGCGCGAGAATAGTCCTCGCGGTAGATCCAAGCAATGGCCATGAAGTGAGGGAACTGCCAGAAGAACAAAATTCCAAACAGGACCCAAGCGCCGAGCGAAAGCGACCCCGTCGCGGCAGCCCACCCGATCAGCGGAGGCAGTGCGCCGGGAAACGCCCCGACGGCTGTCGCAAGAGTGGTGCGCTTCTTGAGCGGCGTGTACGCGCCCAGATAAAAGACGGTCGTTGCAAGAGCCAGCAGACAAGCGAGGAGATTGGTGCAGAACACGAGATACGCGGCCCCGGCTACGATGAGGATGGTGCCGAACCAAAGCGCTTCCTCGGGTTGCAGTTGGCCGAGCGGCAACGGCCGGTTTGCCGTGCGGCGCATCTTTGCATCAGAGGCCCGCTCGAAATACTGATTCAGGGCGGCAGTGCCAGCCGCCACTAACGTGGTTCCCAGGAGTGTGTTCGCCAGCCGCAGCCATTCAATGGGTCCTGAGGAGGCCAAGCAGAAGCCGGCGACGGTGGTGATGACAACGAGAAAAGTGACATCGGGCTTGATGAGCGCAACATACGCCCAGGACTTACCAAGGGCCGGCATCACCTCCGCGCGAGTTGTGCTCATATGTGCCTCATATCGCCGCTCGCTGCGCGTGGGAATCAACACCGAGAGCGCCCGCGGGGCGAATCAGCCGGTAAGCGCTGAGCATCAACAGCACGCTGGCTGCCAGCGTGAGGGCACCTACCAGGACGTGAGCCACTGTTATGATGACGAACAACGGCATCGGCTGCGAGGCTCCCCGGGTCGCGATGGTAACCCAGTAGGCCGCGCCGCCGAGCAGGAGTTGAATCCCCAACAGCGACTGGAGCCGGATTCCCCACTTGCGGAGGTCTCTCACTTTGCCGAATCGTTTGCGGACGCTGCGGCCAGTCCAGATGATCAGAAACGTCACGACAGCAGCACCGGCGAGATGTGGGCGGATGCCAAATGCGTTGTGTCGAAACGCGGCGCCGAGAACCAACTGCACGAGAATTGCAGCCGAAGTCCAGACCGTGAGTGACCGCAGGCGCGGCCAGCCAGAGTCGTCCATTTGGGGGAGTTCCGTCTGCCACCACTCCCCGGTGAAAAACGCCAGGCTCAGGACGGTAACGAAAAAAAGCTGCGCCAGCGTCGCGTGCGCCGAGGACACGGACGGAGGCAGGTAGAACAGCACCGTGATGCCGCCGAGCACGCCCTGGGCGATGACCAGTCCCAGAGCAGTCCAGCCAAGGCGACGGACCCATCGCCGGGGTTCGACGCGCCACATCCAAACGGCCAAGATGATTGATAGAACGCCGACAAGCGAAGCGATCAAGCGGTGAGAGTGTTCGTAGAGAATTCCGCCCACCATCGGAGGAGTGAGAGACCCATAGGAAAGCGGCCAATCGGGGACCGCCAGACCAGCGTCGTTGCTGGTCACCAAGGCGCCCGCGACGAGCAGCACAAGCGTGGCGCATGCTGTAAAAACAGCAAAGCGATGTACAGCCGGACTCGGAGAATTTGCCATTCTGACGGAGAATTCCCCTGATTGCCGCAAGAAATCAAATCTGCAGGGACACCCGCCCCGCCGGACGCCCCGGCACGAATTGCGCTAGTCGCCGGATGCAGCCGTCTTGAACATAAACATGATCGACTTCGATTCCTTCGGGCCGATCGTCACCGACTGATCCGATGTGCCATATTTCTCGTGCCAGGCCTCGATCGTGTAGGTGCCCGGGGGCAGATTCTTGAGATCGAAGTTGCCATCCTTTGAAGTGACGGCGAAGTAGGGCTGCTTGAAGACGGCGATATAGCTCTTCATCCACGGATGGACGTTGCACTTCACTGCGATCGCCACTTCCGGCCGGGCAAACATGTCTTCAATCGGGGGCGCCCCAGGCGGCTGAGACTTGTTCCACTCGCGGTTGTCCTTCGGCATTGGGTGGATGTTGTGAGTAGTCTGATCGTCGTTCTTCACTTGCAGAGTTTGGCCAACCATTAGGGCGACAACGTGCGGGTTGTACATGCAGCCCTTCTGGTCGAGGGTGGCTGGCTCCTTTGGCGTCTCGAACTGATACTTGCCGCTGAGATCGTCCTTCACGAAGACCACAACGTTTGCGAGCGCGCCCTTGTCCCCCACCACGACTTCCTGCGGAACAACAGGGGTTGGGTGCGCTTTCGAGCAATACGGCTCGGCGCTCATGTTTATCGGCTTAAGAGTCGGCGCCGTACCCTCAATCATGGCCATGCCGGTGACGCTGCCTGCGGTGGCGGCGTCCACTGCGGCCCCGGCCGGGGCGTTCGCCGCCGGCTGCTCCGATGTCTCCGGTGATTCCTTTTTTCCACAGCCGCTGACGGCAATGGCAAGAGCAGCCATCAGAGCCATGTAACACCAAGCGCGCTTCATATGAGATCATCCCTCCTTATTGAACTCGATCTGAGAGCCCCCATGAGAAAAACCCACTCGCTCCGAACCTCACTTGCAAAAGGAATGCGTTACTGTCCTCCCGCCCCCGAAGGCTTCGCAGCCGCTGGAGTGCGACCCAGCAACGCAGACTGCTCCTGCGGGGTCAGCTGGAACATGTATCGTACCAGCAGATTGGCCTGATCGCCCGAATAATGCAGAAGCGCAGGAGGCAAGGGGCCATTGAAGACCCAGTGGTCCCCTTCCCTGCGGAAAAGTCCCGAAGGCATCGCGGTGCCCGGAATAATTTTGGCCGGGTCGATAATCCAACGCTCAGTCCATTCAGGCCGCAGGCGCTCCCGCGCCAGCAGGAAATTCGGCGCGGAGGCATTCTTGTCATGCGCTTCGTTGCCGGTCATATGGCATTTCAAGCAAGGCGCGGCCGGGCTCGTAAATAGATTGCGGGCCATCTCGCGTTCTGTATCGGTGACGTTCTCGATCTTCGGCTGGATGAACGGCTCGGGCTGCGACGACATCGCTTCAAAGAACAGCACGAGCTTCCGGATTTCATCATCCGAGAGAGAAAACGTCGGCATACGCACCTGAAGATATTGACGGACGCCGTTCCGGTTCGTGTCGGTAGCGCTCAACGATGGATTGGCGAGGAAGCCCTTCAGCCATTCCGGATTCACGCGGGCGCCCTCGCTCGTGAGTACCGGAGGCAGGTTGGCTTTGTTCTCGCCCTGATACATGGGCAGGTCCATCAGGACTGACTTCTGGCCAATGTCGATCTGATGACAGCCGATGCAGTTGTACTTGGTGACCATCCACCAGCCTTCCTGAATGGCATGGCGGCGGTCGGAGGGCTTGTACATGTATTCGGGCGGGAGAGTGGGATCGGTGCTGCCGAGAAGCATGGTCACGAGCGCTTCGAGCTCGTCCTTCGAAAGCAGATTCGGTTTCGGCATGCGCAGAGCGTCCATCGGATTCGAGTGATACTTGCCCTGGTCGTAGGTGGCCGGGTTCTGCAGCTTTTCTTCGAAGAAGCCCTTCGCGTCAAACCACTCCCCGCGCGGAGATTCCTTGCCGTCGGGCAGGACTCCACGCTTGGCGTCTTCGGTATAGAGAGCGAAATCAAGGCGCTCGATGGGCTTGCTGCCTTCATTCGTGAGCTCGGTGCCGATGCGGCCTTCATCTTCGAGGCCGCTGATTTCATGGCACCCGGCGCAGCCGTAGTGTTTCACAAGATCTTTGCCCTTCTCCTTCAGCGCGGGATCATCCATGAAATTGGCGGCTTCGTACTGGGCATCGGCGTGCTTCTGAGTGACCAGGTAGCTGGCGATGTCACGCGCATCCTCCGGGGTGAGGCGCAAGCTGGGCATCACCGTGGGTTGCTGCACAACAAGCTCGTGGCCATCATTCGGGCAGCGGGAATGATCCAAATCGAAAACATACGGCAAACCGTGCTTGGCGTAATCTTCGGGCCCGAGATCCTTCTTTTCGTAGGGGCAATATGGGCGAGTGCGTTGGCGGGGGTTGTGCACCCAGCGGACGACGTACTCGTAGTTTTCCTTTTCCCCGATTCGGCTCAGATTCGCCGCAAACGTGCCTCCGATCATGCCTCCGCCCTCGCCGATTGAGTGGCACGCCAGGCAGCCGCGCGATTCGAGCAGCTCCTTGCCGTGAGCCGCGTTGCCCGGCTTTTGCTGCTCGAGCGCAGGGCCGGTCAGACCGGACTGCCAGATGAACGCAGAAATGGCTTGAATCTCATCCGGCGAAAGCCGGAACTGCGGCATCTTCGTCGTGGAGCGGAATTCGTGCGTATGGCCCAGCCAGTAAGGGATCCACTCCTTGCGCAGCTTCATGCGGACTTCTTTCAGATCCGGGCCTACCTTCTTGATTTCCTGAAGAAGGTTGTGGCTGCGCTGCTCGAGGACTTGAATCTGGGCATCGACCTGGCTGTCGCTCACGGTCAAGTTGGTCGCTTGCGTGTAATAACGCTGGGCCGAAGCATTATCCGGGGCTTGATCGCCGAGCTTCTGCAAGCGCGGGATTTCCAGCTCGTTTTGGGTCTTATCGCTCGAGAGCTGGAGAATCTCCTGGCGCGCGCCTACAAGCTTTTCGTCCTGATCGTCAAAGCCCTGAAAGCGATGACACCCGATGCAGCCTTTGAGCCGGTAGAGCTGCTTGCCCTGGTTCAGGACGGAGGCGTGTTCGGTGACCATGTCCGCTGCATGGCATTGCTGGCAGCCGGCATTGAAGTTCTCGCGATAGTAGAGCGGCCAGAGCCAATGCTCGTAGCGGCCGTGTCCACGGGTGACGGAATCAATGGCGCGGCCGTTTCCGCCATGGCAGGGAGAGCAGCCAAATTTCTCAAGCGAGTGCCACTTCAGCAGGTCCGCATCGGGATGGCTGGTGAAGGGCGCATCGCTGCTTTTGGCCATTCCGAGGTCCGCCTTCGTTACAAGGACTTGCGCGGGAACCAGCTTCGGGTCCATCGCGAGATGGCAAGATTGGCAACGATCCACAAGCCCTGCGCCGCCGAGGTTGTTAATTGTCGCGCCGGAAGGATTCACATTGATCTGGATCAAGTGGACGTCCCAGTCGCGGGCGGTGCGGAGCAGGCCTTCGAGCGCTGTCGAGCTCAGCCCAGGCAGATGCTCCGATAGGTACTGATTCGCCTTGGCGCGGGCATCTTTCCCAGCGCGATCGTTTTCCCCACGCTCTGCCACAAGCCGAGCGCGGTGGTTCATCAGGTCGGTAAAAGTGTCGTTGAGCTGGTCCGCGCTGAATCGCTTGTTGTCCTCGATCTTGTCCAGGGAAATCGGCCAGTTTACACTCCAAGTCTGCTGCTTGGCCTCGCTCAGCCTCTTCAGGCGCGCGGCCTTCTCGTCTTTATCGCTTGCCGGGACGATTTCGTATTGGTAGACAAGCGCGCCCACTCTTCCCCGAGCGTCCTTGAACGCGTCGCCAATCGCGGTGCGCTGCTCATCGATGAGCTCAATCTGTTTTGCAATATCATCGTCCTTCGGCCTCGCGGCCTTCTCGAGCTGATCCGCTTCTTCCGCCAGTTTCTTGTATTCGGATGACGAGTAGGCGGCGCTCTCGGCCTTCTTCTGGTCGGCGATCTTCTTGGTAAGGAACTTCGCGTAGGCGTCGGTGAACCGGCTCTGATAGCCGCGCCACGGCCGCAGGCCGAAGACTTCGTCGTACATGGACCACGCGACCGTCAAGATCAACAGAAACGACGCCACCAGCAAATAGGAGCTGAAGGACCGGCTAGTTATCGGATCATCGGGAGGAAGCTCAGGCACCCAGGACCTCCTGGCGTTGGCGCGCAGCTAGATGCTGAACCATGGCGTCACCCAGATGTATTTGAGGTTGAGGAGCAGCCGCCCCAGGATCTTGATCGGAAGCGAGAACATCAAAATCAGCAGCGTGTACATGGTGATAAGCTGAAGCAAGCTCATGCGCTTGTAAATTTTGCGGCTGAATTCCGTGCTCACACAAACCTTATGAACGAGCCAGGCAGCGATTAGAAAAAATATCGCCAGCGGAAAAATGCCGAAAATGATTCGCGCAAGGATCGGCGCGAACTCCGGGGAAACCCCGGGCAGATGCCTTACCAGCGAACCATTGATGTTCAGAAGCGTGAACGGAAAGATCTGATCGAGATTCCGGTTGACGGTGTATTCGACGCGCTCGGCATCCCAGGTCATCGAGGGCCAGAACCACATCCACCCAGGGCCGCGGATGAACGTTCCGATGGTAATCATTACAACCCAGAGCCCGATAAAACCCACAAGGAACGTCCAGATCGAAAAGCGGCGTTGCCTGTAGGTGTAATAGCCGTTGCCCAGCGGGTTCGCATCGATAAAGGGAATCGTCATCAGGCCAATGATGATGAGCGTGGGCATCACCACCCCGGCAATCCACGGATCGAAATAAACCAGCATTTCCTGCAAGCCAAGGAAATACCAGGGAGCTTTTGCGGGATTCATCGTCACGTTGGGATTGGAAGGCTCTTCGAGGGGAGCGTTCAGCGTCAGCGACCACACCATCAAGAGGATTGTGACGATGATCGCGACCAGGAACTCCATGCGCATCAAGTAGGGCCAGGTTAAAACCTCGCGCTCCCACTTGGGATTCCATGGCTGGGTCTTGCGGTATTTCGTCTTGGCAGCCTGCGGATCGCCCGAAAGTTGCGCGATCAGCCGATCGTTCGCCGCTGCCTGACGCAGCGCATACCAGGTGTAGAACGGCACCAGGAACAGCAGCGCCACAATCGGCACGTTGTCCGGAGCCGAAGCTATTTGCCAGAGCTGATGCCAGTCATGCCCAAACATGATTTACCTCGAAGCGGAAGCAGATACCTCACCGGCCATGTTGGTCCATCCCGCTGGGTTTCAGAATCACCGGGCGTGGACCTTTCTCTTCCTTGATCTCCGATTCCAGCATCACCGGCGCGGGGCCGGAGATGCCGCCATCTTTTCGAACCCGCCAGAAATGAACGCCCATGAAGACCGCGGCAATCAGCGGAATTGCGATGCAATGCCAGATGTAGGCACGCAGCAACGCGTTCGCGTCCACAATCGATCCCCCAAGCAGCGCGAAACGGACGTCGTTATAGGGGGTCATGCCGAGTTGCGCTCCGAACGGCCCTTCGTGCCCCAACAGGGGCGTGGCGCGCGCCATATTCGTCCCCACGGTCACCGCCCAGAACCCCAACTGATCGTCCGGAAGCAGATATCCCGTGAAGGAGAGCAGCAGAGTCAGCACCAGCAGCAGCACTCCGACGCACCAGTTGAATTCGCGCGGGCGTTTGTAGGAACCGGTCAGGAACACCCGAAACATGTGCAGCCACACCGCGACGATCATCAAGTGAGCGGCCCAGCGGTGCATGTTCCGGAGAAGCTTGCCGAACGGGACGTCGTTCTCCAGATACAGGATGTCGCGGAAGGCCTGCACCTTGGACGGGTGATAGTAAAACATCAGCAGCACGCCGGTGAAAGTGAGCACGATGAACAGATAAAAAGTGATGCCGCCCATACCCCACGTGTAGTTGTAGCGAACCGCGTCGCGATTGACCTTGGCCGGATGGAGATGGAAAAAGACGTTGCTGAGAACGCTGAGAGCGCGGTTGCGAGGTTCGTCGTCGTGCCTGACCCGGAAAATGGAGCGATAAAGCTGAGTTTTTTCCGGTTGCTTGAGCTCCTCGATTTGCTCCTTGGCCTTGTTCTTGACCGTTTCCTGCAGTGCCTTGGCGGACTCCTGGACCTTGTCGAGGACGCCCGTCTTTCGGCCGTTACCGCCGTTTTCTTCCGGCATCAGGAAATCTCCCTCGCACCCTGAACCTTGCTCGCTACACGTTCAGGTAAGCCCCGTTGTCGTTGAAGTGATTCACCCCTGCCCGCGGGTCGTTAACGAAAAGGCGGCTGGTGTCCACGATAATCTTGCCCGTCGGATCGAGTTGAACGAGCGCGCGGTCCATCGGACGCGGGGCCGGCCCTTCGAAATTCACCCCTTCGCTGTCATAGCCGCTGCCGTGGCATGGGCACTTGAACTTGTTCTCGGTCGCCTTCCATTCGGGCGTGCATCCCAAATGGGTGCACCGTGCAAAGATCACGAAGATTCGGTCGGGCTCGCGCACGACCCACACTCGTTCCGTCATCAGGTAGCGCTGGTCAATACCAAGAGCAAAATCGGACGGAAATCCAATCGAGAAGACAGTATTTGGTTCGTACAAAGCCCGGGGAAAGAAGAACCGCAGGAACATCAGGAAGTTGACGCCGAGGTATCCCCAGATACACGCCCAGATGATTCGACGCCGGCTCTTGTTGATCTGCTGGGTTTCGGCTTTGTCGTCCGCGGCGGCTTTTTTCTCCGCCGCGGATGCCGCAGGAGCCGTGGTGCTGGCCTCTGCGACTTTGCCCTCAACTTGATCTGGCATATACCCGCTTAGGTGTGCGGCCAACCCCTCGAATGAAATGAAAATCTATGAGTCCATAGTGTAACTTGGTTTTATATGACGTGGGCGAGGCTGTGTCAAGATGTTCCAGTCTGAAAAGCAAGGGATGATACGATTCTGCCACTGCGATACGGCGCCCGCTGAACCGGCAGAAATGGGGTGGTCCTGAAACGATGTTTTCCTCGGATGAAGACCGCGTTGCCCGTTACTACGACAAAGATATCTTTGAAGCGGAGTTGCAGCGGCTTCCGCGCGAATTTCCCATCGAGATGGAAATCACGAAGCGCATGCTCGCGCGGTGGATTCCGCCGGGAGCAGCGGTGGCAGAGATCGGAGTGGGCGGCGGACATTACACCGAATGGCTTGTCCAGCACGGCTGCCGAGTCCACCTGGTGGATATCTCGCGGCGGCTGCTGGAAACCGTTGCTGCCAGAATCCCATCGGGATTGCTGGGCATGACGCGAGCGTCCGCGACGGACCTATCCGAGCTCAAGAGCGGCGACTTTGATGTCGTGCTGCTGATGGGCCCGCTCTACCACCTGCTGGCATTGCAGGAGCGCCGCCGCGCGCTCGCCGAATCGGTAAGATTATTGAAGCAGCGTGGGGTGCTGTTTGCTGCGGGAATCAATCGACTGTCTTACTTGCGAGCTTTGTTTCACGACTCGCCCCAAGAAGTCCTGAACCGGAAAGAGTTTCACAGGCGGCATTTGCGCGAAGGAAATCTGGACCCCGAACACGCTGCGCCCATCGGCTACGCTCACCTGACCTCCACCGAGGAATTTCGAGCCTTGTTTCGAAACTCGTTCGAGGAACTGGCTCTCTTGGGGGTGGAATCTTTTGCCGCGACGTGGCAGCGAATGCTCAACGATCTCGAGCCGAAGGTAGCGTCCGCATGGCTCGATCTCGTGGAAGAAACAGCCACAACTGTGGAAGGCCTTGGTCAGTCGGACCATATCTTGTTTATCGGCCGGCGAAAGGGAGGCCGGCGACGCGCCGGCTCGTTTGCGAGGAAGGCAAGAAAAGGCTAACTCGTGAGGGAAACCGGTTTCGGAATCCCGGCGACCTTGAGAACCAAGTCAGCCAAGGCGCGGATAAAAAGCGGTGAGTCGTTCAGTGCCGGCATCATCGTGAATTCCTGGACACCCAGCCGCCCTGCCTCTTCGCGCGCTTCGATATTGATCTCGTGCAGTGTCTCGATGTGTTCGGTGACAAAGGATATCGGGATCACCATCATGCGCCTCACGCCCTCGTGAGCCAGCCGCTCGATCGTGGAAGTCAGGGACGGCTCGAGCCACTTCTGCCGGCCGACGCGGCTCTGATAGCACAGGATGTTGGGGTTCTTCCAACCGCCACGCTCGCGGACGATGCGCGCAGTCGCTTCGATGTGTTTCGGATAGGGGTCGCCCCGCGCGACCAAGGTGAGCGGCAACCCGTGGGCGCTGAAAACAAGGAAGACTTCGTCCGGGCGTTCGAGTTGGGCCATTTTCGAAGAAATTCTGTCGACCACTGCGGCAATGTAATCGGGATGGTCATAAAACGAGTCGATTGTTTTGACCGGAATCCCCAGCGGCGTGTAAAGCCGGCTCCACTCTTTCAGGCTGCTGCGCGTGGTCGCAAAAGAATACTGCGGATAGAGCGGCAGAAGGACGATCTGGTCCAGGTGCTGGCCGTCGAAGGCTGCGATGGCGTCCTGCGTGAACGGCCGCCAGTAGCGCATGGCGATCGCAACGCGCGGATCCACGCGTTCGGAGAGCGCCGCCGCAAGGGCTTTTGCCTGTAGCTCGGTCAGCTCGCGGATCGGGGAAAAGCCGCCGATCGCGGCGTAGTGGTCCCCTACCATCTTCGAGCGGCGCGTTGAAATCCATTTGGCCAGCGGCTTCCGGGCGAGCCACGCCAAGGGGAAATCGATGATTTCGGGATCGCAGAACAGATTGTAGAGAAAGGGTTCGACCGCGTCCGCCTGATCAGGCCCGCCCAGTTGAAACAGAACAACGCCGATTTTCTTCTTGTCAGCCACGGTCTCGCCTTCGAAGAGCGGCGTGACAAAACCAGATCGGTGACGCTCAGCGTGCCGAGAGCGGCCCTGCCACTCCGGGAAACAATACTGTCTCAACCGCGGCCTAATTGATTCTTCAGCCGCTCGAGATCCTCGCGAAGCCGCGAGAGGCGCCGCGCCACGGTCACCTCATATGTGAAGAAGATTGCCCAGACTAGCAGGTACGCCGCAAATAAACTCTCGAAATTCTTCATCGCGACTTCTCCCTTCCAGTTCGAGCGCTCAATTCTCTTTCGGCCGCTTGCGACTCCACCGCCCAGCGCAATGCCTCGACCTCATGGCGTGCCTCCTCGAGACGATACCGCTGGCGTAGCAGGATCACCATCAGCATCAGCAGCGCCAACCAGCACAATAGAAGCACGTGCGTCATCGTCGGATTGAGCCCGGAGCCCGGTCCTCCCAGGATCACCGGCTGGGGGTGCTGCGTGCGCCACAGTCGAATCGAGAAATAGACCAGCGGCACATCGAGGTAGGCAAAGATTCCGAATATCGCAGAAAGCGTGGCGCGGCGATTCGGATCGCTCAAGAGAGTGCGCAGGACCAGGTATGAAACGTAGAGCAGCCATAGAACGAAGGTCGACGTCAGCCGCGCATCCCATGTCCACCAGATTCCCCAGACCGGCTTCGCCCAGATCGGGCCGGTGACGAGAACGACGCTGCAGAATGCCAATCCGACTTCACAAGCAGAAACGGCCAGCCAATCCCACTTTATTTCGCGTTTCCCGAGATAGGCAATCTGCGCGAGAAAAGCGATGAAGAACGCAACGAACGCCGTCCACGCACTGGGAACGTGGAAGTAGAAAATTCGCTGGATTTCGTGCATGGTCTTTTCGTCCGGGGCGACGAAAAGAGCGGCGTAGCCCGCCAGCCCGAGCAGCACTGCCGCGATGAATGCTGACCCCCAGTTCCCTTTCATTCCGTCGCGCCCTTCATTCTTCCACCAGATGTTCGCATAATAGCCAACTCGCCGTTAAAAAGACTACATCGAAGCCAGCCAGGAAAGCGATCCAGGTTGTGTCCAGAGTCGGCGAATCAGAAAGCAGCCCGGCCGTCGCCTCGGTCGCCGCAATCAGGAGCGGCGTCAGAACCGGGAGCAACAACAGCGGCAGGAGCAACTCACGCATGCGTGCTTGAGCCGCGACCGCCGAGAAAACGGTTCCGGTGATGGACAATCCCAGTACTCCCAGCGCCAGAATCAGCGAGAGGCGCCCCAGGACCGGGAGAATCGCGACGTTATACAGCACGGCAAAAATGGGAACCAACACGGCTTCGGCGATACACAGGAACACGAGATTCGCGAGCGTCTTGCCCAGAACAATGGCGAAGGGATCTACGGGCGCCATCCGCAGCGCGTCGAGAGTGTCGTTCGCCTGCTCGCGCGCGAAGGAAGGAAAGAGCAGGAGCTCCCCGGCAAAAAGGAAGGCGATCCACAAAAGCCCAGGACCGAAGCGGCGGGATTCCTCCGCGGTGGGATCGAACGAAAAACTGAAGAGCGCTACGACGATAAGAGCGAACAGGATGGTCGTATTCAGCAGCTCCCGCGTGCGCAGCTCGGCTCGCAGTTCCTTTCCCAGCAGGATGGAAGCGGCACGCGCAGTCCCCATTCACTCCTCCATCCGCAGTTCGGCCAGCAAGGGGTGCGGGTCGCCGCCGGCGCCGGTATCGCTTTCGACGCGGCCGGCGACAATGTACAGAGCGCGCGTGGCGAGGTCGAGCGAATCATTGCGCGAATGCGTGCTCATCAGAATCGTGCAGCCGGAAGCGTGCAGCTCGCAGAGCGCCTTTGTAAACCAGGCGATTCCCTGTCGATCGAGGCCGGCGGCAGGCTCGTCAAGAAGCAGCAGCCGCGGCGAGTGCAGCAACGCGCGGGCGACGGCGAGGCGTTGCCGCATACCTCGCGAGAAAGTTCGCACGAGGTCGCGGGCACGATCGCCGAGCCCAGCCGCCTCCAGCGATTCGGCGGCACGCGCGGCCGCGTTCTCGATTCCGTAGAATCGCGCAAAAAAAACCAGATTCTCAGCGGCAGTCAGCTCGTCGTAGAGGAGGATGTTGTGACCCACCATCCCAGTCCAACGCTTCGCGGCGATCGGTGAAGAATCAGACGACCCCGGAAAGGAAACTCGGCCGCTAGTCGGGCGCACCAGAAGAGCGGCCAATTTCAACAGGGTTGTTTTCCCGGCGCCATTCGGGCCGAGTAGGATGGCAAACTCGCCCGGGGCAAATTCCAGACTCACCCGGCGAAGCGCGACCAGCGCACCATATCTCTTTTCGACTTGGTCGAAGGCCACGCCCAGGTGCAAGTTGGCGCTCGGACTTGCCAAGAGGATTCGCTCAGCCCCTCACCAGATCGCGAAGCGTCTTCTCAATCTGCTCCCGCTGCCGGACATAATCGTCTTCGGAGATCGTCCCTGCCTGCCGCCTCAATTCGAGACGAAAGATTTGTTCCTTCAACTCCTCGAGGCTCCCGCGTGCCTCCCTTTCCACGTCGGCCATTGCTTGGGAGGCCTTCCGTACCGGTGTGTTAGCAACCCCGCCCGCCGCCGGCGCGGCGCCGGCAAATTGCGGTCGTCGCCAAAGCCAGACAGCTCCAAGTGCGAAGAGCGCGCCAAAGCCGGCAACGAGAATCCATTTCAGGCTGTCGAGGCGAGCCGGCAAGGCGGTTGCGGCCTCGCCCGGAGCTTGCGAGCGCGAATTCACGGAGGGGTCTTGCGAGGCGTCCCCGCCCGCCGCTCCACCATTATCTGACGGCGGCGGCGCGGTACCTGAAACTGAAATATCGATGGCCGTGTTCGCCGGAACCGAGTCCCGCGCGTAGATGCTGAAACCCTGTTCAGTCCCCGCCGGAGCAAATCCCGCGCCGGTCACCTGAACGCTCGGCACCGCAACTACCAGCACGCGTTGGGCCGCGTAGGGCGACGCTGTGTGAAGTGTGGTCTGATTCCCTGGGTATGGAAGTTGATAAGAAAGCCGCACCCCGTTTTCCCCCGGCTTGAACGCGAAGGCAATGGCATCACGATTCTTGCCCTTATCAATCGTGCCCTGCACCACTGGCATCCCCGAAGCAGACCAGGCGGACACCTGACCAAGCCGGCCGTCGGGCGGCAGATTGAAGTCGAACGTGCCGTCTTGCTTGAAAAACGCGACGGGAGGCTGCGTACGGTTCTCGACCGCATATTCCTCGCCGACCAGGAGCCGATCGCCGCTGGGTTGCAGGACAATGGCCCGAGTGGTCACCCGGAAGGCGTCAGCCTTCTGTGTCGGCTCAAAGACCTGAACATCGGCGGTGGTCTTCCCTGGAAGAACGGGCTCGTGGTAATTCACGCCCCGGTAAGGCACGCGCACGAGCATTGGCGCGCCGGATAGTTCGGGGCGGTCAAAGCGATAGTGCCCTCCCGCGTCTGCTTTCGTTGTGGCCACCGGCTGCATTCCACCCTGAAGCTGGATCAGGATGACGTCGACTCCCGCCGCTGCTTTGCCGGTCGTCCCGTTGCGCACAGTGCCTTCCAAAGTTCCGGCCAACGCCATCCGCGCGGCAAGGAAGAAGCACACGGCGACGAACCCAAATCGAAAAGAAAGCATTTTCATCAGCGGGCCTTTTCTGACATCGCTTGGCGTGTTGCAGGTGTGGGCGCGCCGCCGGTCAGGCTGTCCATTTCGCCCAGGACCCGCGCAGCCTCGATCTCCAGCGCTTGCTTGGCCTCCTCGTAATCCTTCTCGGAGAATTTTCCGGCGCGATGTTCGAAGCGCAAATCTCGCAGGTTCTCGTAGATCGCATCGCGCCGCTCGAGCAGTTGATCCAGACGCGAACGGTGGGGCATCGAGTCGGATTCTTCGGGATCAACCTGGAGAATGAACAGAAGCGTGGCAAGAGCGAGCAGGATGCAAGCTGCGGCGATGGCGAAGTCAAACATCGTCACCGCCCGTCTCTTTCCGGGCGCGCGTGAGCATGTCGGAGGAAACTTGCGGCGTGAGGGCCAGGGCCGCGCGCTGCCTCCAACGGTTCACCACGAGCCATACCAGCCCCAAGCCGAAGATCGGCACGACGACCGGCATCACCCAAGCCGCGCGATTGAACCCTTTGTTGGGCGGTTCGACCAGCACCGTCGGACCGTATTCCTGCACGAATGCTTGCAGCGTAAGGTCGTCGGGCTCATTCCGCGCGACCCGTTCGTCCACCTCGCGAAGCATGTCATGCGAGTAGGTGCAGCCAACGTGATTGCAGGCCGTCAGAATCTGGTTGCAGCCGCAAACGCACAGCATCTTTTGGCCGATGCGTTTGGCGCGGTCGGTCTGTTGAGCGCGCAATGGCCACGCCAAAACCAGAAACACAACAAAGGTCAATGCGGGCGCTGTACGTCGCGTGTCAATCATGCGCGTCGTAACCCCGAGCAAGCGCCCCGACCGGCTGCGCGACGGTCTGCCCGGGCACTCTCTCAACAGCGCCACGCAGCGCCAGCGCAGGCTGGCGGCTGGGCACGAGCGCCAGACAAGTCCCCAGAACCACGATCAACCCACCGAACCAGATCCATTTCACCAACGGATTCAGATAAGCGTGAATCACGGGCTTACCGGTCTCCGGACTGCGGCCCGCGTAGACAACGTACAAATCCCGCAGCGGGCTCGTCTGAATCGCCACCATCGTTTCGGTCACCTGGCTCGCCAGGAAGAAGCGCCGCTCGGGAAAGAGCATCATTTCGGACTTGCCCTTGCGAAACACTTCCAGGCTCGCACGCTCAGATTCATAATTCTTGTTCGCGGTGCGATCGAAATTCTGACATTCGATGGTGTAAGGCCCAATGGCCATTTTCGAGCCCACGGCCATGTCCATTTGGACGTCGCGATTGAAGGCCTGGCCCGCGACCCCCATGAAGATCAGCACCATGCCGAAATGAATGATGTAACCGCCGTAGCGCCGTGTATTCCGCATTGTCAACTGGCCGGCAGCTTCGAGCAGATTTGTCCCACTGCGCGACGCAATCACGCGGGCGCCGCGATAAAACTCCGACAGAATCGTCAGAGTCACGAAGACGGAAAGGATCAGACAAATGAGCGCGTAGAAGTCACGAAAACCCAGGGCAAACGCGATCCCACCCGCAACAATACCGCCTACCAGTGGCCAGGCAAAATTCCTCTTTAAGCTGTCGAGGGAAGTCCGTCGCCAAGCTAGCAACGGCCCAACGCCAGTCAGCAGCAGAAGAAACAGCGCGATAGGAATGTTGACCTTGTTGAAGAAGGGCGGGCCGACACTGATCTTGCTTCCCTGCACCCACTCCGAAATCACCGGGAAGAGCGTTCCCCAGAGCACGGCGAAACACGCAGCCAGAAGGATCAGATTGTTGAAGAGAAAACTCGACTCGCGCGAGGCCAGCGAATCGAGCTGATTATCGCTTCGCAAGTAATCACGATTCTTCCAGTACGCCCATAGGCACACGAGAAACGCAAACAGCAGGAATGCCGCAAACCACGTCCCGATCGAGGACTGCGCAAAAGCATGGACCGAAGCCACCACTCCAGAACGCGTGAGCAGCGTGCCCAATATGCACAGAAGAAATGTCGTGAATACGAGCCAGATGTTCCACACCTTCATCATGCCGCGCTTTTCCTGCATCATCACCGAATGCAGAAACGCCGTACCGGTGATCCAAGGAAGCAACGAGGCATTTTCAACAGGATCCCACGCCCAGTATCCGCCCCATCCCAGAACTGCGTACGCCCAGTGCGCCCCCAGCAGAATTCCGACGCTCTGGAATGTCCAGGCAATCATCGTCCAGCGGCGCGTGATGTGAATCCACTTCTCCCCGGGATAGCGTCCGAGCAGCGCCGCCATCGCAAACGCGAAAGGCACCGTGAAGCCCGTGTAGCCGAGATAAAGCATCGGCGGGTGAATCACCATCTCGGGATACTGCAGCAGCGGGTTTAGCCCATGTCCTTCCGCCTGCGCTACCAGATGCGCAGCGCCACCGGCTCCAACAGTGCCAATCACTCCGAAGGGGCTCGCAACGAAGTTGTTTAGCACGAGGAAGAAAAGTTGCACCGAGCCGAGGACCACGCCGACATACGGCATCAACTCCGGATGCTTACGGCGATTCTGGAAGAGCACAAGAAATGCGTAGATCGAAAGCAGCCAGCTCCAGAATAGCAGCGAGCCTTCCTGGCCGGCCCACAAGGCGGCAAACTTGTAGAACGCGGGAAGCGCGCGGTTGCTGTGAGCCGTCACGTACGCCATCGAAAAATTATCGGTGAAGAACAGATACTCGAGGCTGGCCACGGCGAGTGTCACCAGAATGAAGACAGCTATCCCGGCGTTGCGCGCGCTTTTCTGCAGGAGGGGCTTACGCGTCAGAATCCCAGCGATACCGGCGGCTACGGCATACACCGCAGCGAGCAGCGCCAGAGTCAGGGCAAACGAACCGAAGATATCCACTCGTGCTCCTTGGCCTGCTCAACTCTTCGAATTCGGGCTGGTGGGCTGGCCGCGGTCAGTCTGGGCGGGAGGCGCGGCGGGAGCAGATTGCTCGGGCGTAGCTTCATACTTCGACGCGCATTTGGCTTGCACCTGTTCGGCAACGAACCGGCCGTCCGGCATCATCCTGCCTTCGACGAGCGCCTGCGCGCCGTCCTTGAAGGTGTCCGGCAGGGGATCGCGGCCGGCATAGCTGACGTTCAGCGCCTTGCCCTGCTCTTCGAGGACGAAATCCACGCGTCCCGGCAGCCGCGCGATCGTGCCGGCGCGCACGTTCCCGGAGACGCGCATGCGCTGGTGCAACGCAACGCCTTTCAGCGAGGAAAGCTCCCCGATCGTGTGGTAATAGGTCTTGCTCTGTGTGAATCCAGCGTAGGCCAGCAAGGCCAGGGTTACCACAATGATGGTTGAGCCAACGACGAACTTCGTACGGGTAGGCATAGGGTTACTCCGAACTGCAGCTTCCCCATAAACAAGGATTCTACCACATCGTCGGGCTCTTGCGGTTGGATGCAGCCGGGGCGGCAGGGGCCAGTTTCCAATTAGACCGACGTTATTTTTTGGGAAGCGTCAAGACAGTGATGGCAGGGTCCCCGCCGCTGATTTCGGGCATATTCCGCTTACTGATGACTCCGCCGTCCCCCGAAACGACGGCAACGTATTGCTCTCTATGCGCTGAATAAGTAATGACACCGCCCTGGATCGTGTCGGCTAAATTAAGGCGGAAGAGAACCTTGCCCGATTGGGCGTCCAGGGCGTCGAAATAGCCGCCCACTTCACCGGTAAAAACGAGGTTAGAAGCGGTGACAGCGACTCCAGCAACCACCGGTGTGGGTGACTCATAACGCCAGCGCTCCTTGCCGGTGGAGGCATCAAATCCCGTCAGGCGGCCGCGCGCCTCGGAATAGGGACCGTGATCCAAGGGGCCACCGAAATACCGGATTTCTCCCGCATTCGCCTTTTCGGCGCTAGGTAGCTCCGTGTCCTTCCGGATCTGCGAACACCAGTGGTCATTGCTGGGCACGACCAGCAGATTGAGCTTGGGACTGTATGCCGCGCTGTTCCACTCGTTCCCTCCCAGCGTTCCTGGGCAGACACGAATCGGGGTGACGCTGATCGGCACCTCCGCGTTCAGCCGCGTCGTGAAAGGAACGCTGTAGAGGATCTTATGAGAGTCGCGATCGACCACCCGGAGAAGCCCGTCTTTGCCCGTCGTGGCGATAGCGGTGCGCGAGTTTGCCTTAAAGATCGGATTGACATGCGTGAGGTCGTAGTCATGCACGTCGTGGGGAATGAACTGGTTGTACCACACCAACCGGCCCGTCCTCCCGTCGAGTGCGATAATTGAGTTCGCATACAGGTTCGCACCGGGCCTTGCGTCATCGTAAAAATCAGGCGCCGGATTGCCGCCGGGAACGTAGAGCAGATCCTTTTCGGTGTCGTACGACAACGGAGTCCAAAGCGCACCGCCCGCATGCTGGCGCGCCCCTGGATCAGGCCCCCAAGTGTCCGTGCCTGGCTCGCCATCCGCCGGCACGATATTGAATTTCCAGAGCTGGTCTCCATCGCTCAATCGTAAGGCGCCGACCCATCCGCTACTCGCCCACTCCGATCCCGCGGGCCCGATATAGATCAAGTCTCCGTGCACCAGCGGCGGCATGCTGATGAAGTAGCCGTCTTTGGGATTCGCGATTTGTTTGGCCCAGAGCAGACGACCGGTCCCGGCGTCCAGAGCGATCAGATAATCATCCCCGGTGCCGCGGATAATTTTTCCATCGGCAATGGAGGCGCCACGGTGGGGATGCACCAAGTCGCGATCGCGCGGCTTCCACTCATAGGTCCATAGCACGCGGCAGTCGGACCCATCGAGTGCGACGGTATAATGGTCGCTGGTTGCGTAAAGGACGCCCGCGGAAACAATGGGCGCCGTTTCGGAAGGCACTTGTTCGGGGAACGTGTACGAGCAAACCTTTGCGAGTTGGTTGACATTCCGAGGAGTAATCTGATTCAACGGGCTGTAACGTGTTCCGCTGAAATCGTGATCCACGTATGTCCAGTCGCCTTTGTCCGCCTCGGCAGCATTCGAGGCCAAGGACGAGCCGCCAAAGCCGTGGATCGATTCGAACCATAGCGCCGCCACCACGATGGCGAAAGAGCATGGTGTGAGCCGGCGGACGGCTGCTGCTCGTACGCGCAACACGCCTTGCGTCATGTAACTTGCCCCCTATTCCCGGTCGGAGACATTGTGCCATTTGGTGCGGCAAGACGCTTACGGGCATGGTCCTAGCTACTTTCCGTCGCAAAATGAGTCACTTTGAGTAATCCGCAGAGTGGTCCGGACGCCCAATGCATGGCTGGACTGCTCGATTTCATCCGCATAGCCTGCCTTTCTACCAAGGGCCACCGCAC
>JBARRP010000151.1:0-4547 GCA_049644285.1 Candidatus Acidiferrales bacterium
GCGCATATGCTGAAGCGAGTTTCAGTCTCGCCCAGCGTGGTAGAATCGGCCGCTCAGGAGTCGCCCGATTTGCTGTGGCTTAATGGCAAGGACCTGCGACGGCTGCCACTGGCAGAACGAAAGGAAAAAATACACACAGGCGGAAGGTCGGCACGAGCTGTTTGAGTCGATGCGGCCTGGTCCTAAGAAACCGAAGCCTCAGACGGCTCTCGATGAAAAGACTGGCGCCTAAAGCAACGAGTGAACATGCGGTGGAGAGCCTTTTTGGCTGCTTTTGGTCCCGGAAGGGAAACGGTAATGCGAACAGCGATGCTAAGCGTCGAGGATATAGTGTTCCTCTGGCAGATGGGCATCCGCGCCGACGACGATATCTGCAGGCACATTATGTCTCCGCTTTTGGAGTGCCCTGTCTGGGATCTGGATGATGAAGGCGACTTCTACGAGTCCTTTGACTCTCCTGCACGTCTGTAAGTCCAGTGACTTTGTGGTCGGCCACAGCGAGTCAAGATGGATCCATGATCTCCAGCAAAACATCTACTAGAGTGTCGAGCCAAAGAAGTCCAACATCGGCCTGTGAAGGGAGAAAGTGAAGATCGCAACGCTGATCGCCCGCATTCTGCTTGGCCTGGTCTTTTTTGTGTTTGGGCTAAACGCGTTCTTGAACTTCATTCCAGCAGTTTTGCCTTCGGGACTGGCAGGTCAGTTTGTAACTGTACTCCTTCAATCGCACTACGTGGTCTTTATCGGCGCCTTTCAGGTTGCGGGCGGTGCGCTCTTGCTGGTGAACCGCTACGTTCCGCTGGCGCTCACCCTGCTTGGCCCGGTCATCGTGAATATCCTCTTATATCATCTGCTCTTGGACCATACCGGTGCAGGGGTGGCGATTGTCGTTGCAATTCTTTGGGGAATCCTGGCCTTTCGTCACCGTCAGTACTTCTCCAGCCTGTTTGTGCAGCGGACTTCCTAAGCAAGTGCGAATCGGTGCCGCGATTCAGTTCATGAGAAAATCCTCTCTTTGAGTTCAGCTATCTCCGCGCGTTGACTTGCCTCTGGGTGCGGCCTAAGATTCCCACCCAGAGGCGGTACCCTTCCGATGATTGGCCAGACGCTCGGCCCTTACAGTATTGTCGAGAAAATCGGTGCGGGCGGGATGGGCGAGGTCTATCGGGCGCAGGACACGCGTCTTGACAGAATAGTCGCGATCAAGGTTCTACCTCCCCATCTTGCCGATCGAGCCGAGTTGCGCGAACGTTTCGACCGCGAAGCACGGACCATCGCCAGCCTGAATCATCCGCACATCTGCACCCTCCACGACATCGGACATCAGGATGGGATCGACTATTTAGTGATGGAGTATCTCGAAGGTGAGACGCTGGCTCAGCGACTGGCGAAAGGCCCGCTGCCGTTAGAGCAGGTGTTGCGGTACGCCATCGAGATTGCCGACGCGCTCGACAAGGCCCATCGAAAAGGCGTCACGCATCGCGACCTGAAACCGGGCAACATCATGCTCACCAAGACAGGGACGAAGCTGCTGGATTTTGGGTTAGCCAAGCTGAAGCCGGAGGCGGCTCCTGCAACCCTTCCCTTTTCACAGCTTCCTACTGCACAGGATGCCATAACAGCGCAAGGAACCATCCTGGGCACGCTTCAGTACATGGCCCCGGAACAACTCGAAGGCAAGGAAGCGGACGCCCGCACGGACATCTTTGCCTTCGGTGTGGTGGTCTACGAGATGGCCACGGGCAAGAGGGCCTTCGAGGGCAAGAGCCAGGCCAGTGTGATTGGGGCGATTCTGAAAGACGACCCGCCGCCCATCTCTTCCCTCCAGCCCATGACGCCTCCGGCGCTCGACCGCGTGGTGAAGAAATGCCTGGCGAAGGAGCCGGAGAAAAGATGGCAGGCAGCCAGCGATGTCTGCGACGAGTTGAAGTGGATCGCCGAGGGCGGCTCGCAAATCGCGTTTACGCCGGTTGCCGCAGTGAAAGGCGTCCGTGCGCTCGGGCGGCGGGCACTGATCATCAGCGTAGGCAAGTTGTTCCTAGTTGCAGTCGTCACTGGCATCACCGTCTGGAATCTGAGGCCCTCGCCCCCGCCGCAGCCTGTCAGCCGTTTGGTGATAAATCTGCCGCCCGGCCAGCAATTAGCTGGTTTGGAGAATGGCCCTGCTGTGGCCCTCTCTCCCGACGGCACTCATCTCGCGTATGTCGCCCAACAGGGCGGCACTCAACAGCTTTACCTCCGGCCGATGGATAGCCTGGAGGCAAGGCCCATCCCCGGCACGGAAGGAGCCGTCAACCCCTTCTTCTCTCCCGATGGCCAGTGGCTGGGGTTTTTCGCGGGCGGAAAGTTGAAGAAGATCTCGGTGAGCGGGGGAGCGACGCTCACCCTTGGCGATGCTGCGTTCCCTCGCGGCGCCAGTTGGGGCAGCCAGGGCATGATCGCCTTCGCACCCGTAGCCGTCTCAGTTCTCCGGCAGGTGCCGGACGCAGGAGGCGCCGCGCAGCCGCTGACTCGGCTCGAGAAAGGGGAGAACACCCACCGCTGGCCGGAATTCTTACCCGGCGGCAAGGCGGTGCTCTTTGCTGCCGGAACGACTGCACACTTTTGGGCTAGCGCGCAGGTTGCTGTCCAATCAGTTGGGTCGGGCGAACGGCGGAACTTGATCCAAGCAGGGATGTATCCCCACTACGCGCCCTCCGGGCATCTGGTTTATGCACAAGGTGAGAGCCTGATGGCCATGCCGTTCGATCCCCAGCGGCTGGGGGTCACAGGCGCGGCAGTCCCCGTGGTAGAAGGTGTCCTGCAATCCCCATTCAGCGGAGCCGCCCAATACAGCTTTTCCGACACGGGATCGCTGGTCTATGTTCCGGGGGGTGTTCAGGCGACCCAAAGCAGGCCGGTGTGGGTCAGTCGCAATGGGGCAGAGCAGCCCTTGGCCGCCCCCGCGCACCCCTACCTGACCCCGCGGCTTTCCCCCAATGGGCAGCGGGTAGCCGTGGAAATTGCGGAACAGGAGTCTCAAGTCTGGCTGTACGATCTCTCCCGGGAGACGCTGACTCGGTTTACGTTTGGTGGAGATTACAGTCAGCCGGTTTGGACACCAGATGGCAAGCGGATAGCGTTTCAATCAAACAAGGAAGGGTCGCTGAACCTTTTCTGGCAACTGGCCGACGGCAGTGGCGGGCTGGAGCGGTTGACAACCGGCGAGTACCTCCAGGCTGCACATTCCTGGTCCCCGGATGGGCAACTCCTTGCTTTTATCGAAGTCAATCCCACCACGGGAATTGACATCTGGGTGCTACGGCTCAGCGACCGCAAGGCGCAGCCGTTCCTCCGAACGCCGTTCAACGAAGGCGCGCCCCGTTTTTCTCCCGACGGGCGTTGGCTGGCCTATATCTCGGACGAATCGGGCCGCTTTGAGATTTACGTGCAGCCCTATCCGGGCCCCGGCGGGAAGTGGCAAATCTCGACGGAAGGCGGCACGGAGCCAATGTGGAACCGCAACGGGCGGGAGCTGTTCTACCGCAGCGGCGAAAGGATGATGGCCGTGGACATTGCCACTCAGCCTAGTTTCACTGTCGGCAAGCCCCGGATGCTCTTTAAGGGACAGTACGTGCCGACCGCGACAACGCCCCCCAACTACGACGTATCTCCCGATGGCCAGCGCTTCCTGATGCTCAAGCCCACCGAGCAAGCGCAGGCGGCACAGACGCAAATCAACGTCGTGCTGAACTGGTTTGAAGAGCTGAAGCGCCGCGTGCCGTCGGGTAAGAAGTAATGTCCGCCATGATTGGCCAGACCATCTCGCACTATCGCATCCTCGAAAAGCTCGGTGGCGGCGGTATGGGTGTGGTCTACAAGGCTGAAGATATCAACCTGCACCGTTTTGTCGCCCTGAAGTTCTTGCCGGAAGACATAGCCAAAGACCATCAGGCCCTTGAGCGGTTTCGGCGCGAAGCACAGGCTGCCTCGGCACTGAATCATCCGAGCATCTGCACGATTTACGAAATCAGCGAGCAGGATGGCCGCCCTTTCATTGTCATGGAGTTCATGGATGGTATGACACTGAAGCATCGCATCGGCGGGCACTCGATGGAAATCGAAACGCTTCTCGATTTGGCCATTCAGATTGCGGACGGGCTCGATGCGGCCCACGGGGAGGGCATCGTCCACCGCGACATCAAACCAGCCAACATCTTCCTAACAAAACGAGGGCACGCGAAAATACTGGATTTCGGTTTGGCCAAGCTGGCACCGAAGCGGGAAGCTGTGGCCTCGGAGGCTACCCTCGCCACCGATGCGACGGCAGGGGTGAGCGAAGAGCACCTTACCAGCCCAGGCACGGCGGTGGGGACGGTCGCCTACATGTCACCCGAACAGTTGGGTGCCAAGGGCCTAGATGCACGTACAGATTTATTTTCGTTCGGTATCGTCTTGTACGAGATGTCCGCAGGCACGTTGCCCTTTCGTGGAGACAGTTCGGCTCTCATCACGGACGCCATCCTCCACCGTTCGCCGGTAGCCCCAGTGCGATTGAATCCCGACGT
>JBARRP010000152.1:0-14469 GCA_049644285.1 Candidatus Acidiferrales bacterium
GTTCTGACGCGTGGGGTTTTTTGTTTTTGGGGTGAAGTGGCGTGGACAAGGGGGGAGGCCATCCATGGATCGAGGGTTGAAGGGGAATGCAATCAACGTGGGAGGAATTCGGGACTGGCTAGGAGCCACACTCCTCATGTTGGTGTTCGCTGTCGGCGGGTGGGCACGGACGGAAGCGTCGATCGCGGGAACTGTCGCGGACGGCTCGGGGGCGCCGGTGGCGGGGGCGAAGCTGATGGTGAGGAATCTCGAGACCAACACCACGCGGAAGACGACAACCGATGAAGCAGGACGCTATAGCGTTGCTTCACTGCCCGTAGGTCGGTACGAAGTGGAAGCGGAACTGCCCGGATTCAAGTCCGAGTTGCGCACCGGAATCAGCTTGGCAGTGGGACAAGGGGCGGTGGTTGACCTGAAGCTGCAGGTGGGAGAAATCACCCAGCAGGTTACAGTGAAAGGCGACGCCTCGCTGGTGGACACAACGACAAACGTGACGACCGGCCTGGTTGACGAAAAACGAGTGAAGGAACTGCCGCTCAATGGCCGCAGCTATGACGAGCTGGTTACCTTGAACCCGGGCATCGTGAACTACACGGCGCAGCGGTCGGGCGGCGCGGGGGTCTCGAACTCTTCCATCGGGAACATGTTTGCGGTTGGCGGGGCATCGTCCTCAGGAGAATGTCTTCCTGTTAAACGGCATCGAGTTCACCAGCGCGAGCGAAATCAACCTGCAGCCCGGAGGGGCGAGTGGCGAGCTGCTGGGAGTGGACGCCATCCGGGAATTCAACGTCATGACCGACGCCTACGGCGCGGAGTATGGAAAGCGGCCGGGCGCCCAGGTGAGTATCGTGACGGCTTCGGGCAGCAACCAGTTGCACGGCTCGCTGTACGAACTCCTGCGCAATAGCGCGCTGGATGCGCGGAACTTTTTCGATCAGGGTCCCGTTCCGCCCTTCCGGCGCAATGATTTCGGAGGCTCGCTCGGAGGGCCGATGCAAAAAGACAAGACCTTCCTTTTCGGAAACTATGAGGGTTTTCGCCAGCACCTGGCATTGAGTGACGTGACCTTGGTACCGGACGATAATGCGCGGAACGGCTTCCTGCCGGACGGCAAGGGAAATCTGAAGAAGGTGGGGGTCGGCCCGGGAGTGGCTCCGCTGCTGGCCCTGTGGCCCGTTCAGAACGGGCCGGAGTTGGGTGGCGGAATCGCCGAGGCTTTCAGCCATCCGCTGCAGACAATCCGCGAGGACTTCGGGACCGCGCGGCTGGACCGCGTTTTTTCGCAGCGTGACTCGCTCAGCGGGATCTACACAGTGGACGACAGCGCGGACACCACGCCCACGGTGAATCCGCTCAGCCTGGACCTTGAAAGCCTCCGCGAGCAAGTGGCTGAGCTTGCAGGAGAGCCATGTTTTTTCTTCGAGCCCGCTGAAACACAGCCCGATTTGGCTTTTCGCGCGCGAGTTACGCTTACACGGGCCAGCCGACCGTTCCGGGGCCGAGCTTCATTGTGGGCGCTCCCACCGGTACGCTCGTGATCGGCGGCAGCACGGCGGCGAATGCGGCTACGCAAATATCCCCGGCGGGAAGCAATGTGGGCAGCCATTTGTTCGCGGCTCGCAATCTGTTTAACTACGCCGACGACGTGATCCTCAGCAAAGGCATACACCAGATCAGCGCCGGCCCAGGAGATTCAAGCCAATGACTTGCTCGCTCAGGGGCAGTATGGACAAGCTACGTTCGCGAGCCTCGACACGTTCCTGAAGGGGACTGCGAGCAACTTCACCGCGGTGCCTTCGCCCACCCCGATGGCCTGGAGATCGTTTGAAGGCGCGTGGTACATCCTGGATTCGCTGCGGTTGAGACCGAATCTGCAACTAACTCTGGGGTTCCGCAGTGAATTCACCAACGGCTGGAATGAAGCGACTGGGAGGGCCTCGAATTACCTATTCGGTGCGAATGGTGTGATCGAGACGCAGCCTCGCGTGGGCCATTCGGTGTTCACGGTAAACAACGCCAAATTCCTTCCGGAGCCGCGCGTGGGTCTGGCCTGGGATACCTTCGGGCACAACAAGACGGTGGTCCATGCGGGCTTTGGGCTTCACAATGACCTTCAGGACGACCTGAGCTTCCGCTTGGACCAGAATGCCCCGTTCAACACCACGCTGACTCTGAAGAACATTCCGGTGGCGTCGCTGAGTCTTGCGCGGGGCGCGCCGCTGCCGGCGGGCGGCAAGATAGGTCCCGCGGGAGTGCAGCCTAACCTCTTCACGCCAACCGTGCTGTCTTACATGTTCAAGATCGAACAGCAAATTGAGGCCAACACTGTGTTGAACGTCGGGTACGTGGGGTCTCACGGCTACCACGAAATCGTAAGCATTGACGCCAACTTGCCATTCCCGGCCATTTGCCCGGCGGCGCCCTGCCCGGCAACGCTTGCCGCCGGAACTATTTTTTATCCGAGCGGCGCGCCGCTCTCGAATCCCAAACTCGCCAACACCACCAGTTGGTTTTCCGAGGGGAACAGCAGCTACAACGCACTCGAAGTGGACGTGAACCACCGCTTCAGCCATGGGCTGCAACTGCGGGGCGTCTACACCTGGTCAAAGAGTCTTGACAATGGCGCGACGCTGAACAGCAGTGTGGCCTCGAACTCTCCCGGGTTTGTCATGAATCCGCGGAACATTCGAGCCGACTGGGGGCTCTCCACATTTGACGTGCGACATCTTGCGGCCATTAACGGAACGTACGAATTGCCGGTGGGGCGGGGGAAACACTTCCTCAGCAGCGTCAGCGGCTGGCGAGACAAACTGGCCGGTGGCTGGTCGGTGAGGGGATCGAAACTCTCCAGTCTGGCTTCCCCTTTACGCCGCAGCTTGGATTCAATCCCTCGAATGACGGGGATACGCGCAACCCAGTGCGCCCGTCGTTCAATCCCAATTTCGCGGGCAAGGTGATCCTGGTGGGCCGAAACAATATTTCAACCCCGACGCTTTCATCGTGCCGGCGAACGGCACCTACGGGAACGTTGGGCGCGATACGCTCATCGGTCCGGGCCTGGCGGAGCTGGATGCGTCACTGCTGAAGAACACCGTGCTCACCGAAAGGCTGAAGCTGCAGTTCCGCGCGGAGTTTTTCAATATTTTGAACTCCGTGAATTTCAACACTCCGAACACGATCGTGTTTGCGTCCGCCACCTCGGGCGCTTCACCCACAGCAGGCGTCATTACAGGCACGTCGACCACTTCCCGGCAGATTCAGTTTGCGCTGAAGCTGCTTTGGTAAGCGGGCCAGCTACAACATAGATTGACAACCTCAAGAATGTGACATACAATGTGCGTACACCATAGCCCCGAGCCATGACAACCAGGCGTGCCAAGAGACTCAGGACCAGACGCATCAATCTCCGCGCCACTCCTGGTCAAGAAAGACTGATTCGCACCGGTGCCGAGACAACCGGCGCCAGCCTCACGGACTTCATCCTGGATAGCGCTTGTTTGCAGGCAGAACACGTTCTCGCCGACAAGCGCGAGTTTATCGCTTCTCCGAAACAGTGGCAGGCGTTTGTCGAAGCCCTCGATAGGCCGGCTCAGATAAAACCAGAGCTCGCCCGCCTTTTTTCCGAAACTGCCGTTGTTGAGCGTGGTTCTAGGAAGTGACGAGCGGTCCATCGAGCGATCCCAAGCAACCTCTTTCCGCCGTTGAAAAGCTCGCGAAGGATCACGACCTATCCTCGTTCGATTGCGTAAAGCCGCCGCTCGACGACTGGCTGCGGCGCTTTGCGCTCACCAACCAGCAAAATGATTCGGCTCGCACCTACGTCCTTCATCGAGCCGGCAGGGTCGTCGGCTATTACTCTCTCTCGGCAGGGGCAGTCCGCAAGGAAGAATCACCGGCTCGCGTCGCCAAGGGACTGGCAAAGCATCCAATCGGTGTCATCTTGCTTGCGCGTCTGGCAGTGGACCGCAGCGAACACGGAAGAGGCCTCGGCAAAATCCTGCTGGTTGATGCCTTGTCGCGTGCCCTGACCGCAGCCGACGCAATCGGGGCCCGGGCGATCTTAGTTCATGCCATCGATGAGGAAGCTGTAGCCTTTTATAAGAAATTCGGTTTCGAACCCTCGCCACTCGACCCCAAGCAACTGATGCTGCTCATGAAGGATCTACGCGCGACTTTGAAATCCAGGTAGGCCGACGGACGGCAAAGCGGCGGCTGGGATGAGCTGGCGGCCCGTAAGGCTGCGGGGACGGGCGAAAGACTACGGCTGCTGGGATTGCGGTTGGTCTTGGTTCTGCTCGTTTGGTTGCTGTTTCTTGGCGACGTCTGCTTTCGTCGCGTCTGACGAAGGGCCCGCGGTGGTCGGCTTCGTGTAGCGGGTCAGGAAAGGCATGAAGGGAGTGACCTCGAAGGGCATCTTCTCGCGCTGGGAGAGCAGT
Source organism: Candidatus Acidiferrales bacterium (assembly GCA_049644285.1). GTDB lineage: Bacteria > Acidobacteriota > Terriglobia > Acidiferrales > UBA7541 > CAVRXT01. Next base: position 4,437 of record JBARRP010000152.1, read on the forward strand.
GGCACCGGCTTGCTCTTAAGCAGCTCGATACGATCCGTATACGGATCGAGCTTGACGCGAGCGCCCAGAGGAAGGGCCGCGATCTGGTCGAGCTTGGCCGGCTCGAGCTGAGGACCGCCGCTTTCGAGCTGTGTCGCCATCTGGATGCGGTTGCCGAGCTTGGGACTGATCAGCGCGGTCAAGCTTTTCGACGAAGCATCGAGTTGCTTCAGGAACAGGCCCGCGCTCCCAAGCTTATCCTTGTAAGGCGAATTCTTGAGAAGCTCGACGGCTTTCTGGTTGGCCACCTGCACGTCGTGCGGATCGTCCTGAAAAGAGAAATGGCGCAGGGAATCGACGGTGGAGACGATGGTCTCGTCGTTGAAGCCCCAGCGATCCGTGTCGGTTTTCAGGACTAATATGTTGGCGAGCTCCTGGGCGAGCATCGAGGCGAGGCTGGCTTCATCGGGCAGGGTATCGAGCAGGCCGCGGCTCATTACGATGGTATGTCCGATGGAGAAGGTTTCGAGCGTCGAGGTGAGGAACACGCGGCAATGAACTTCAGGCTGGATGTCGAGGTTATTGGTCACCTCGAGGTTGTTGACCACGGTCTCGAGCACCTTATCGATTTCGCCGCGAGGCGCGATCAGACCGGAGCGCTGTAGCCGGTCGAGCACGTTCTGTTCCGCCTGCCGCTGCCAGGCACGCTCGGCCTCGACCGGGGAAGCGTCCTGCGGGCCTGCAGATTGATCCTGAATATTGTTGGACTCGACGGTGATTTCGCTGAACTCGGATTCCCGGCTGGCATTCTTCAGGTCGTAGCCCCATATACGGGTCTGGCCACGGAACTTGATGTGGTTGTTGGAATAGCCGTGGGGGTCGGTCTCCTGGCTGAAGACGTACGCGGGCAGCCAGAGCCCTGGCTGAGCGTTCACGCGCCAGCTATCGAAGTGCACAGCCACATCGGACATGCTGGCCGTGCCGGCGTACATGCCGTTGAAGCGCACAATTGTGTAGTCCTGGTCTTCGACCCAGATACGGCCCTTGAAGCGGCCCTTGCCCGCCTTGGGCAGCGGCATGACGTCGAAGACGAAGCAGCGCACCTCGCCCAAGAATTCCTTGCGAACATAATCAAAGTGGTAGTGCGAGCGGTCGAACCCGCTGGTATCCATGTAGATCATCTGCAGGAAGCCTTCCGGCACATACTCGGACGACAGGAGATCGCCGAGACGGGTCAGCGGGTTGAGTTTTTCCTTGAGTCCGCGCTTCCTGGAGACCATCGACCGGTCCACGATGCCTTTGCTCAGGTCAGCCTGGCCGATGAAGTAATGGTCGTGAACGGGAATCGCACCCACATCCTTGTTCTCTTTTTCCGCCCTCATGTCTTGGATGTAGGTTTCGATCAGAGGCGAGTAGCGCCGGATCGTGTCGATTTCCTGATGCTCACGCGCGAGGATCCGATCGATCGCCTGATCAACCGGTGTGGCGGGCGGTGTGGCGGGTGTAGTCGCCGGCGGGGCGGCCGGCGCGTTGGGTTGTGCTTGCGCTAAGGCAAGGCCGGGCAAGAATGCGGCGAGAGCCGCCGCGAAAAGAAGCCGCTTCCCCTTCCCCATGGAACTTTCCCCCCTTCAGTATGCCAGCTCAAATACGATGTGAACGATGGCGGTCGAATCCACCGGCTGGCCGTCCGCGGTGTGCGCTGGCTTGAATCGAATCGCTCGCGCGGCGGACATCGCCGATTCATCGAGGCCATGACCCAGACCCCTAACCACTCGCTGAACCTGGAGCTGTCCGGCGGCGGTGAAAACAGCCTCGAGTAACACTTCGCCTTCGATCTTCAGATTGCGCGCCTCGTCAGTGTACACCGGGCGCGGCTTGTAAGTGATTTCGACGGGCTGGGCAACCGGAGACGCTGCCACCTGGTGAACTTTCGACGCCGGCGCGGCAGCGTGTTCGTCTGCGAAGAGTCCCTGCTGGACAATCCCGTGGCCTTGTCCCCCACTTCCGCCAATGGCCACGCCGTTGCCAAAGCCCGCGCTGGCTACCGTCCCGCGAGCGCCCTTCGAACCGCCCGTGCCGTTGCCATACCCTGGCCCCGGGGGGAGATCATACGAGCCGAGTTGCGCGACATTGGGAGCGCGTTTCGTGTTGCCATTTGAAGGCAATCCGTTTGGATCGCCGAAACCGCCGGTCTGCACCTCTTCCCGTGGTTTTTTCAAAGTCGGAATTGCGGAGCTGCCCAGAGATGCAGGGTTCGCCAACGCGCGAGCCACATCAGGAGCATCCGGCGTCGGGGTGTTGCGCTTTGCGGTCGCGGGCTTGGAGATGGGTGATTTGAATACAGGCGCGACAAGTTTCACTTTGGGAGGGGCTACGATTTCTTCCGCCTTCGGCGTCACCTTGGCAACCAACTTCACCGGAACCGGTTTCGGTTGAGGTTTCGGCTGCGGCTGCGGCTTCCAAGCCTCGATCGGTGGCGCCGCAATCGGCGTGGTCCAATAGCGCCTCGCGACTTCGAGCTTTTGCGGCATTAAAAGAGGGACGCCGATCAGAAGAGCGAGCGCTAGAAACTCGAGTCCAAATCCGGCACCGAAACAGTTGAGGCGTGACTCGCCCTCGGGTAACAGACAAAACGAAAACGTGGTCACAGTGGCCCGCGACGCCATAGCATCTCCCGAAACGTCAACGATCTACCGATGCACCTGCGATCTACGACGCGTCCGCGCAGAGAGACGGCACTACTCTTAGTACTAAACAGCGCGGCTGGGGGAAATAGGACTGAAGTACTATTCTACCCCCAGTCGTGCCGAAAGGGATAACGCAAATCTCGGGTAATCTGGGCGTACTTAGCCCGCATTTTTCTTTCCCAAGTATGCTCACCCGCCTTCTGGAAACTTCTCTCGGCTAAACCAAAAATCTGGCTGGGGTGAGACCTTAGATTCCGCAGAGGGAAAGCGCGTTGCCAAGAAAACGAAGTGTCGCCCAGTGATCGCCATGGCATATTCGCTTCATTTTCTTCTGATTCCTCTGATCCTGGCCTGATCCCAGCACTTACGGCTCAATGTGAAGCCTGCGCCGTCTCAGTTCCCTATGCGATGACTCCCCGTTAGCTTGTCCTGCATCTTGGATGCCAAGGCGCCAGCGGAATTCAATGTATGGCTTCTTTGAGCAGCGGACATTCCCTCCGGCTTCTTGTAGCTCAGGTCCCACCCGACGGTTTCTGTCGGGTTGACCTGAGGCTTTGGTCTGACCGTGACGGTACGTCGAATGGATGTGGTCTTGCCCGGCGCGATTGCACTTACAGCCTGCCGGTCACGCAAAAAAAAGGCACGGCCCTCGCGACGAGCCGTGCCCTTTGTGGAGGAGCGCCAGGCTGACTTACTTACCGGGTTCGACCACGACGTACCGTGTGATCCCGCCGCGATTAACCAGGAGGAGGACAGACTGCCTTCCGGTTGAGGCAAGCGCCTCGCGGTAGTCCTCCGTGTTCCTCACGGGCTTGTGGTTGATTTCCTGAATCACGTCGCCGCGGTTCAAACCGACGGCAGCCGCCGGACTCGACGGCTCGATCGAGCTGATCACAACCCCGTGAGTTCCGGCCGGCAGCTCGAGTTGCTGCGCTACGTCGGGCGTAAGGTCCTGCACCTCGACGCCCTCGAGCGCTGCGCTGCTGGTTTCACCCGGCCCCGTCTTCTCAGCTTTCTCAGGCAACTCGGCGAGCGTCACGCGCACCTCGCTTGTTTTGCCATTACGGAAAACGGTGAGGTCAACCGGGGTCCCCGGAGCCGTTTGGGAGATGCGATTCCGCAACTGGTTGCTGTCTTCGAGTGGCTTCCCATTCAGATTCAGAATCACGTCGCCCTTCTTTAGCCCAGCCTTGGCCGCCGGACTGTCGGGAGTTACATCCGCCACCAGAGCTCCACCTCCCTGATTCAGGCCGAAGGCCTTGGCGAGTTCGGGTGTCAGATCCTGGGGGTAAATGCCGAGGTAGCCACGGATCACTTTGCCATGCGCCACGATCTGGTCCATGACTTGATGAGCCATGTTGATGGGAATGGCGAAGCCAATGCCCTGATTCCCGCCGCCTCCACCAGTGAGGATCGCGGTGTTGATGCCAATGAGATTTCCGTGCACATCAAGCAACGCCCCGCCGGAATTTCCCGGATTGATCGACGCGTCGGTTTGGATGAAGTCCTCATATCCCCCGCGCTCGATATCCAGCCCACCACGCCCGGTTGCGCTGACGATTCCCATGGTGGCGGTCTCGCCGACATTGAAAGGATCGCCGATGGCGAAGACGACGTCACCCACTTGGAGTTTTGAGGAATCGCCCAGCGTCAGCGCCGGGAGGTTGTGCGCGTCGATCTTAAGCACGGCGATGTCCGTCTTCGGATCGGTGCCGATGATCTTGGCCTGAAACTCGCGCTTGTCGTTGAGAAAAACCTTTACATCCGAGGCTCCGTCAACAACGTGATTGTTCGTCAGGATGTACCCATTCGAGTTGATGATCACGCCCGAGCCGAGGCTCCGCTCCCGCTGCTTCTGCGGCCTCGTCTCGCCAAATTGATCGCCGAAGAATTGCCGGAAAAAGGGGTCGTTGAAGAACGGCGACCCCCCGTTCATCCCCGGGGTCTTCACCACCTTCGAAGAAGAAATATTCACCACGGCCGGCAACGCGGGCCTGATGACGGCAGAAAACCCGTTGGCGAAGTTGCCGAGACTGACTGGTCCGACTTCCTTGGCAACGGCCACCGGAACATTTTCCGCCCCAAGCACGGAGTGCCCGGTCCAGGATTTGATTCCTATGCCGAACAGCGCGCCGCCGGCCAGCACAAACGCCAAAACGATTCCCGCCACTTTACGGCGGACTTGCACCACTTCACTCATTGCTTCTCTCTCCTTTTCGGAACATTTGCGGGCGAGAAGATCCACAATCGGACACCTTTTCTTCTCGCTCCATTCTTTCTCAAAATCTTCGCCGGTCACAACACTCATCGAAATAGGCGTCGAACATCCGGAGGAAACCGCTGGGCCGGGCCCGAGCCGTCGCTATCAGCAAGCCGGATCCCGCAAAGGCCTAAATCGATTTACAAGGCAGATTCCGATTGTGCAAACAAAATCGCGCGGTCTCCGCTCCGAAACCTATCTCCGGGCCCCAGTATCCCTCTGAGCTCCTCTTGTCCGCAATATATCACTCCCCCGCACATTAGATGCAGACGGAGCAGGCTACGTTGGGTGAGCAGGAAGCGTTCCACTCTGGCGCTGGATTTTTCTTTGACTTCCAGAAACCCTTTTGCCAGAATTTCCGTCCAATCCATTGAAAACTCGAGGCTATTCGAAAATCCCCGACTGCTTCCTGCCTGTAGGAAGATGCTTTACGAGAAGGAGATCTGGAATGAGTCGTAGAACTCATCTAATTTCGTGCCTGACTGCTGCGCTCTTTCTTGCTGCGCAAGCCGGAGCCGCGGCTTCCGGCGCGGCAAAAGGAGCTTCCGACGCCGACGACGGGACGCTTCCGGCGCTCAGTGCGATCGCGGGCCAAGGCGCCATGACCTCGCATTCCTACGAATTCCTTGAAGAGCTGAGCGACGATGTCGGCGGGCGCGTGACCGGCTCGCCGCAAGCCGCCGAAGCTATCTCCTGGGGCGTGGAAAAAATGAAGTCGATCGGCCTCGAGAACGTCCACACCGAACCCTGGAAGATGAAGCACGGATGGACGCGCGTCTCCGCCGACGCTGAACTCGTTTCGCCGGTGCACCACCACTTGAAGGTGGACTCACTCGGCTGGGTCGGATCGACGCCCGCGGGCGGTGTAGAAGCTGAAGCAGTTCCAGTCAATGCGTATGCCCTGGACGAGGAGGTGAAGCAAAATGCCTCGCACTGGGCGGGCAAAATACTTTTGATGGTGCATCGCGGAGCGCCATCGGAGCAACACTTCGAAGCCTTCGCGCGCTTTGGGACGTTTCTGAAGGCCGCGTATGCGGCCCATGCGGCGGCGGTGATCGGAGGACAGAGCGGAGCGAAAGCCGCCGGGACGAACTTGACTCATACCGGGGCGCTCGGCTTCGACACCTATTATGAAATCCCGGTCGTGAGCATGACCTACGAAGATCAGGATCAGCTCGAGCGCTTCCTGGGCCGCGGGAAAACGGTGCGGATCAAGCTCAACGTGCAAAATCGCGTGACGGATGGGCCAGTAGACTCCGCGAACGTGGTCGGCGAGATTCGCGGCACCCAGAATCCCGAACAGATTGTTGTCGTCGGCGGGCACCTGGATTCCTGGGATCTTGCGGAGGGCAGTACCGACAACGGCGTCGGCACAACCGCGACACTCGGCGCAGCGGAAGCCATCGTCAAATCTGGCTTCAAGCCTCGGCGCACGCTGCGCTTTGTTCTCTTTACGGGTGAGGAGGAAGGTCTGCTCGGCTCCCTCGCCTATACCAAGACACACAAAAGTGAAATGGCGAATCATGTTGCGGCCGTGATCCTCGACAGCGGACAAGGCCCGGTTTCCACATTCAATCTCGGGGGCCGCGGCGACTTGATTCCTACCGTCCAAAGGTTCGCCGCGTCACTTCGCGCTTTTGGTGACCTGAAGGTGGATGACGGCACCGAATTCGGCACCGACACCGGCCCCTTCACTCTGGAGGGGCTTCCGGGCATTAACCTCGACCAGGATTCTCCGGACTACAAATACACGCATCACTCCGCCGCGGATACGTTTGACAAGGTCAAACCCGACATTCTCGCCCGTGATTCCACGGTGATGGCGCTGACCGCTTTCTGGATTGCCGATCGCCGAGAACGGCTTGCCACTCCGTGGTCTGCCGAGCGAACGGCGCGCATGCTGATCGAGAGACGAGAAGATGTCGAGTTGAAGGCGTTCGGGATTTGGCCGTTCGGCAACCTCGGCGGCGAGCCGGAGAAGTGATTGGCGCACGGGCGCCCCTATCCTGAAAAGCCCCCGGGTCTGAAGACCCGGGCTACCAACGCGAATCGCTTCAGCTGATGAGGCGGGCGATGAAAAATGCGGCGGCGGCGGCCAAGCCGCCCACGAAGACGGTCTGAAGGCCTCCGCGCCACGGCAGGACTCCGGTGTAGTAACCTTTGATAGAGCCGAACACAAACAGCGCCAGAATCGTGACTCCGACGGAAAGCCACAGCGCCGGCGTCACGCGGCTTAGGAGCATATATGGCGCCAGCGGAATCAGTCCGCCGGCAACGTAGGACGCGGCGATGGTGCTGGCGCTGCGGCCGGCGCGCCCCGGATCGGGCTCTTCGAGGCCCAACTCGAAGCGCATCATGAAATCCACCCATTGCTTTTTGTTCGAACTGATCGCGGTCACAACCGGCCTCAGGTGCTCCTCCGACAGGCCATAACCTCGAAACACCTTGGCTATTTCCTCTTCTTCCTGGTCGGGAATTTCATCGGTCTCACGAATCTCGCGCTGTTTTTCGGATTCGTAGTGCTCCGCATCGGTCTGGGCGGCGAGGTAGCCGCCCAATCCCATGGCGATCGAGCCCGCGACAATTTCCGCCAACCCGGCGGTCACGATGATCCGGGTGGCAACTACCGCTCCCGTGAGCCCCGCGGCCAAGGCGAAGGGAACCGTCAGGCCGTCCGACATTCCGATCACGATATCGCGCACGGTTGCGCTGGCCGTAAAGTGCTTTTCGACATGCGCCATTGCTGCCATCATTCGCTCCCCAGGCGCCCGCCGGGAAATTTTTAAGTCGATATCGCGATGACCCGCGGCGCGCGTATAATTATGGGGCAAGACTGCAACTGGAGGAGAAAGAAATGAGCCAACCTACTGCTGGTACCGCAGCCCAAACGACCCATGTTGTGCCACCCTTGCCTTATTCCTTTGACGCACTCGAACCATACATTGACGCGAAGACCATGGAGATTCACCACGACAAGCACCATGGCGCCTACGTCACGAACCTGAACAAGGCCCTCGAAGGGCAAACCGACCTGCAAAAGCTTCCGGTCGAAGAACTCATCTCCAATCTCAACCGTGTCCCCGAAAATATCCGTACCGCGGTGCGCAACAACGGAGGCGGGCACGCCAATCACTCGCTGTTTTGGAAAATCATGAAGAAGGGCGGAGGAGGAGAGCCGAAGGGCGAGATCGCGGATGCTATCAAGTCCGCGTTCGGCAGCTTCGCCGAATTCAAGACGAAGCTCAACACCGCCGCGACCACCCGGTTTGGCTCCGGCTGGGCCTGGCTATTCTTCAAGAACGGCCAGCTCACGATCGAGTCGTCGCCGAATCAGGATAATCCCCTGATGGACGGCGGCAAGCCGGTCATGGGGCTCGATGTGTGGGAGCATGCCTACTATCTGAAGTATCAGAACCGCCGGCCGGAATACATCGAAGCCTGGTGGAACGTGGTGAATTGGGACCAGGTCACTGAAAATCTCAAGCACGCGAAGAAATAGTTCCGAACGGCTTCACGCCAAAACATCCGCAACGAGCCCGCCCCCGAGCGATCCTCGGGGGCGGTTTCTTTTGAGCTGCACATATAAAAATCGAAGTTCGCAAACAGTGTCAACCGTTGTTCGGCAGCGCCAGGCCGGGGACGCCGCGCTCAAATCCAGGGAAGGCGCGCCGCGTCCGGTCAACAAATCCTAGTGAGCCCAGATCCTCTCGGGGTCCTTTTCGTACGGATAAACGTGCACCATCCAGTTGAAGATCTGCGGCACCCACCGCCCACCTGCCTGGTCGCAAGCGTCTTCGGTAGAAATGGAGCCCCCGAAGCCGAACTGCTTCCAGTTGATTTGTTGCCACTGCGCTCCCTTGGGAGGGATGCAAAGGTTCACATGTTTGTGCCAGCGCGCCACGCTCAGCGGGACGCGCACGTTCAAATCATCCTCCGTGTCGCGTCGCGGAGCGGTGTACATGGTCCCTTCGAGCTCGAATCCGTTGCGTGTCTTGTTGTAGAGCAGCGAAGTGGGGTGCGCCGGATTGAAAACAAATTCCGCTTCGTAGGCGTAACGCCAGTTGGTGAAGTGGTAGTGCGGCTGCGCGACGTTCGGAAGATAGATCTGGTATCCATCGCCGATCGCTACACGGTAGTCTTTGTACTTGTCGATCGATTGGCGCAGGGTATCGAGAATTTCCGAGGCATGCTTTTGGTCGTCCGGATTGGCCGGACGAGGCTCGGTCATGTACATGTGCGGATTCCTGTCCATGTGCATGCCGGACATAGAATCGTTTGCCGATCGCGCCGCGAGCGGCGCCTCTTTCGCGTCGTGATGCATCTCGCCCATATCCATGCCGCTCATGTCCGAGTCGGGCTGGCTGGTTTGCTGCGTTTGATCGGAGGACTGGTCGTGTCGGGCGGCGGCGCAGGGGACAAGGGACAGGGCGAGCGCAACGCCGAAGAGAACCGTCATTCCTTTGCTCGAGGTCATCGCATCGTCTCCTATCTAGTGCGCTGTCCCGTAAATAAGTGGCATTAGTATTGCTCTGAAAATAGGCATCTCGGATGCAGAATGGAGGTGCCTATGGCGATGGGACGGCCGAAAGCAGCGTTGTTGTTGAGCCCGGAACAGCGGGAGCAACTCGAAGGCATGGCCAGTTCGCGTTCTCTTCCGGCAGGGCTGGTGACCCGGGTGCGGATCGTTTTGCTGAGTGCGTCCGGGAAGACGAACCAGCAGATTGCCCGCCAGTTGGGACTGGCGAACGCTACGGTGGGCAAGTGGCGGCGGCGATTTCTGGAGCAGGATGTGACCGGGCTGCATGACGAGTTACGATCGGGCCGTCCACGCCCGATCAGCGACGAGCGTGTGGCGCAGTTGGTTCGCAAGACGCTCGACACGAAGCCGAAAGACGGCACGCACTGGAGTATCCGGCAGATCGCGCGCCAGACGCGGCTTTCGAAATCGACGGTGCATCGCATCTGGCAGGCGTTTGGGTTGGAGCCCCACCGGCAGCGGCATTTCAAGCTCTCGACGGATCCGTTTTTCGTCGAGAAGGTGCGCGACATCGTGGGGCTCTATTTGCATCCGCCGGAAAATGCTGTGGTTCTGTGCGTGGATGAAAAG
>JBARRP010000153.1:0-5381 GCA_049644285.1 Candidatus Acidiferrales bacterium
CCCTGCCGCCACCAATTTCCGCCTGAAAAAATAGCCCACCTTTCCAGGTGCGTCGGATAGTCCACCAAATCCCGGCACGATCTGCCTTCTTATGGCTTCTCCACGTCAAAGTTGCGAAACGGCTGCCTCAGGCCTGAGCCTTCCCGAATTGAACCAGACCAGAATCGCTGTCGCGATCAACACCAAGAGAACGAACAGAGTGTTTCTGTGGCCGCGGAAATCGTCAGCAACTTGCACGAATCGATTACACTTTTATTATACTTGTACATTTTCAGTGGATTCCGGTCAATCGGCTGAGCCTTCGAACTGATTGAAACTGAACCGGTAAGAGTGGTGGGCCTGGGGAGAGTCGAACTACCGACACGCGGTTTAGGAAAACAGAACGCTTTTGTGATTGGTTCTGAAAATTTTGGACTCTACTATACCCGTCAATCAGTTACGAAACGGATGGGTTCATCTGTTTGTACTCGTTCTGAACGGATCTAAACCGAGAACCACTGCAAAATCACTGCACCCTCTTTGACCTGCCCCCATGCATCTCGTAATGGCACCCAATTTTTACGCAACTTAGTTAGGCAATCAGTCAAGGGGCCGGACTCACATTTCGCTCGAACGCAGCTCCGCTGCCAGAAAAGCACTAGAGCGCCGAGGCTAGTTTCCCGCAGCGCCTGCAGCAAGGTGGTCTCTCCATTCCTGGAGAACCTTGTGCACCATCGAAATTGCGATCGATCCTTCTCCAACCGCCGACGCCACACGCTTCACGTTGCCCGAGCGCACATCTCCCACCGCGAATACTCCCGGAAGACTGGCTTCCAGCAGATACGGTCTACGCGTCAACGGCCATTGTGCGCTCGTCAGATCTGCGGGAGCCAAGTCTACCCCAGTCTTGACGAATCCTCGTTCATCGAGCGCCAGGCAGCCTGCAAGCCAGCCCGTGTTCGGGTTCGCACCCGTCATCAGGAAAATATGCCGGATATCGCGGGTGTTCAGAGCGCCAGTCTTGTTATTTCGGCATAACACGTGATCCAGCCGGTCATTGCCCTCCAGGCCAACTACTTCGGTGTCCGTGTGCAGTGTGATTGCTTTACCCTCTTCAATCCGGCGAATCAGATACCGCGACATCGTGTCCGCCAGCCGCCCCGATCGAATCAGCATATGGACATGTTTCGCTGTTTGCGACAGAAATACGGCTGCTTGTCCGGCGGCATTGCCACCTCCTACAATGATCACCTCTTCGTTCCCGCACAATTGCGCTTCGAGGAATGTGGCTCCGTAGTACACGCCATTCCCTTCGAAACGTGAAAGGTTTTCGAGTGGCAGCTTGCGGTATTCAGCTCCGGTGGCGATGATCACGGCCCGGGCCGGTACATTTGTTCCGCCTTCAATTTCGACAAGATACGGAATGCGCCCGCACTCAAGGCGCACCGCGCCGCGAGCGATCACCACCCTTGCGCCGAATTTTTGTGCCTGTGTGTACGCCCGCCCCGCTAGATCCTGCCCTGAAATTCCCATCGGAAATCCCAGGTAATTTTCGATTTTCGAACTGGAGCCGGCTTGTCCTCCGGGAGCGTAGGTTTCGATGACCAGGACATCAAGCCCCTCCGAAGCGGCGTAAACCGCCGCCGCAAGCCCCGATGGTCCTGCGCCGACCACGATCACGTCACGAACCTTGGTCAAATCGGTCCCTTCGTTGAATCCCAGGCAGTCGGCTACCTGCTGATTTGTTGGATTGCGAAGTACGTTCTTTCCCCGGCAAATGACAATTGGCACATCACCGGCAGTCACTTGGAAATGATTGAGCATTTCCTGGGACTCGCCCTCAAGATCGATATAAGCGTGCGGGTATCCATTGCGAGTCAGGAATTCGTTGATTCGCAGCGTCCCGGAAGAATTGTTCGTACCCAGGAGTACGGCATCTCCCCACCCGTGAGCGATGAATTCCACCCGGCGCAGGATGAATGCGCGCATGAGAATCTCGCTCAACTCGCTGTCGGTTTCGATCAACTCCTGCAAACCCGAACGGTTCACCTCGATGACCTCGCCGGCCTCACGCATCCGTGCGCGCACCATGCTCCTCCGGCCCGACAATATGCCGACTTCGCCGAAGAATTGGCCGACTTGGTGCACCACGACTGGATCTTCACCCTCGCTCGTGGGCCGCATGATTTCCATTGCACCCAATGTGACCAGGAAGAAAGGAAGATTATTGTCGCCCGGCTCCACCAGCACCTCTCCGGCCTGGACTGCGCGTTTTTTTCCATGGGCCGAGACTCGAGCGATTTGAGTCGCATTAAGGGTTGGGAAGATGTGTTCCGGCCGTTCGTACTGAGTGAGCTTGGCGTTTATATTCGTATCCGACATGGCGGTACTTCCTCTCCCTATGACGGCAAAGGATCTCTACCTGCTACCAGTATTGCCTTCATCCGTGCGCCGCATGACCTAATTCCTGCATCTTTTTTTCGTCAATCTTCAAGCCCGCCACGGCGATCAGCAGGAAAATGCCGAGCGTGATGTAGAGGCTAAGCATCATATCATCGCCGGAATCCAACCCATTCGCTTGCCATAAGTCTATCGCCACGGGATAAATGCCAGCCAAGAAGAGCAATCCCACCAACACCATCACAATCTTTAGCGCGCGTTCTCGAATCATGGGGCCCTCCTGGATCCTTTCCTACTGGCTGGCTGCCCGCCCTGCGAATATAACATTGAGCACATTTCCTCCCTTTAGTACTAGCAGTCTATCGTTATATGAGCCTCCGCCTGCCAGGCTACTGGAAGATGGTAGTGGATTGCGGCGGGATGCTGTCCTGGGAGAAGGCGGCGGGCGAGTTGCATAGGTAAGAGAGCCCTATTTGCAATCGCATCCTTACCGGATATTTCTCCGAGGTTCTTCGAGGGGGGGAGATCTACATGAGCTTTCGGACCAGGGCCACGGCAGCAGCTTTCTTCGTGTTCGCGCTGGTTTCCACGACGCAGGCGCAAGCGCAGGCAGCGGTACAAACATCGACCCAGGCCACAGCACCGCCGCCCGACAATGAGTTCTACTCACTTCGCGAGCGCGCCGCTGCGGGGGACGCGCAGGCGCAATTCGCTCTGGCGAACCACTATTTTCGCGGCCTCGGCGTTCCCCAGGACTACGGCCATGCTCTGATCTGGTATCGCAAGTCCGCCGGCCAAGGTTATGCTCCTGCGCAGAATCAATTGGGCTACATGCATCAACATAAGTTTGGCTTGCCGCGGGACTACAAGCGCGCCCTAAATTACTACCGTTTGGCCGCGAACCAAGGCTATGCGCTCGCCGAGTACAATCTGGCGGCCATGTTCCAGAGTGGCCTCTGGGTCAAGCGTGATTATAAGCAAGCCTTCGAATGGTACCGCAAGGCGGCGGACCAGAATCTTTCGGATGCCGAGGAGGTAGTCGGCTACTTTTATCAGTGCGGATTTGGGGTCAAGCGCGACTATGCTCAAGCTCTAACCTGGTATCGCCGCGCCGCCAGCCACGGCAACTCTAACGCCGAAAACCAGCTCGGCTACATGGCGGAGAATGGATGGGGCCAACCGCAGAGTTACGACGAGGTTTTCCCCTGGTATTACAAAGCAGCGGAACATGGCAACGACCACGCCATGGAAAACATCGGCTATAATTTTCAGTATGGCATCGGTGTGGCGACCGATTATGCCAAGGCCAGGTCCTGGCTTTACAAAGCCGCCGCGCTGGAGAACAGCGACGCGGAGAATCAGCTCGGTTGGATGTATCAGTACGGGCAAGGTGTGAAGCCCGATGATGCCAAGGCCGTGGCTTGGTACCGCCTTGCCGCCGGCCAGGGCAACGTACACGGCAAGAACAATCTTGAGGCTTTCAAAGACGAACTGAAGGAACGCGGTGGAGGGTTCTGGGAATCCGCCAACGAGCCTGTCAGCGATGCTGCCATCGAGATGGTCCAGCGCCGCGCGCGCATTCGGGATCTCCGCGCCCAAATTACCGGACTGGAGACCGACGCCTTGGCTCAAGAAAATTCCGCCGACGAGCTGGCAAATATGGGCAACAGCGGCAAGAAGAAGAATGATGCCATCGCCAAGGTTATGGATGCGTTCGGAACGGTCGTTGGCGTCAAGCCCCTTCTCGACGCCGCAAAGTCTCGCGAAGAAGCCGCTCGCCTGCGTGAAGAACTGGCTAGACTCGAGTATCTAGACCAATCCTCCGCCAACGTCCCCGTCCCCTAACGTCCACTCTCCGACGGGCGGGTCAGTCTACGCGACCGTAAAAAGCCAAATTAGGACATTACCCTGCTGGCTCTTTCTGTTCTCTGATCTTCTTCTTTACCTCATTACTTCCTTACTTCGCCTCCGCAGCCAGTTTCGCTTGGGACCATTCTCGCTCCGCTCGCAACACGCGCAATCGGGTCTTAATTGATGTCATCCCCAATGGCTCCGTTTAGGACTAGGCTGAAACTTGGGCGCAACTTGGGCGCAAAACTCCCCTCTGCGCTATGAAATCAGGGAGCGTCGGCGAGTAAGGCCAACGGATTCAACGGGACTTATGGTAGGGGCGGTGGGTATCGAAGCCACGACCTAGCAGACTTTCCCCTGCAGGAGAGGCCAACTGTGCTCACCAAACTTAGTCAACGGGCTACTGCAATTTCACTGCAGTACCCGTCTTCGCCGCGCATTCGGGATTTCCCAGGGCTACCTTAAACCATTATCCAGTAATGAATAAGGTGGTGGGCCTGGGGAGAGTCGAACTCCCGACACGCGGTTTAGGAAACCGCTGCTCTATCCATCTGAGCTACAGGCCCGCCGCAGCTATATCCAGATTTTATATCCGTTTACGGGAGTTGCGTCGAACATTAAGAGGAGGCCGGATTTCCGAGTGTAGTAGAAACGTAGTAGTTCTCTGTAATCCCAAACAGCGAGGTAACCTGATCCCCCTAAGAGGAAGTGGATTAGTGGTGCAGTATGAAGGGCCGCTGTTCTAAATTGAACATCATTGCTTTGGTTTGAATGACATGATGCGCGTATGCCCAAGAACAAGATAGAACTTGGCGAAATGACTCTGTCCTCTGTTCCGGCGGACCCTGAGAAGCGGGGCTGTGCCACTTCGTTCTTAACGGGAAAGAGAAATGAAATAGACAAGGTTTGTGGAGGAATCCAAGGGACGCAACAGCAAGAATACACACAGCCCGATGAAGAGAAAGCGGGCGGCGAAGCTTAACAGGTTGTTTTTTGTCCCGCGGGTTAAGAGATTGAAGCATTTCAGAAGCTGAAAAGGAGATCCCCATGTTACTCCTGCTTATTGTTCTCGTGCTCTTGTTCGGTGGAGGTGGCGGCTACTATGGATATTCGAGATGGGGGACGGGCGGAGGGATGGGTATCGTCGGGAC
>JBARRP010000154.1:0-53379 GCA_049644285.1 Candidatus Acidiferrales bacterium
AGCTTCAACAGCGTACCCGAGAGATCAGGCATCTCAAGCACAACGCCGCCAAGCTCGGATTCCAACTGGTCCAAGCTCCCGCCGCCTAAACGCCAAGCTCAGGGAGTTTCTGGAGAGAACGCGCTAATCGAACAAGTGGAATTGCCTCCGGGAGGCTAGGGGCACTTGCACGACTAACCGGGCACGGACTGCGCGCTGGCCCTTCGAATCGTGATTTGGCTACAATTCAATCCCACATGCTGGACGGGGCGAACACAACGGCGCTTCTCTTGGCTCAAGCCGAGGTTTCTCTGTCTCGCTCGGACCTGCGCTGAGAGTTCGCCAACATCGCGGCCGCCGTGGCTCTTCTGTCTGCCGCTCTCGCCGCAATCGCCTTTTTCTGCTTTCGCCGCAGGACGCGTGACCTCACGCTGATTTACTTCGGCCTGTTCTGCTTTCTCTTTGCCGTCAGGCTGTTGGGTTATCTCCCGTCCTTTCGATCTCTCTTCGACGAGTCGCCAATGTTTTGGAGCTACCTCGGTTGGGTCATCTCCTCTGTAATCATTCTTCCCGGCGGCCTCTTCCTTTACCAAGTCGTTGGCGAACACCTCAGAAAATTCCTTCGCTGGCTTCTGACCGCACGAGCGCTGTTCGCGGTTTTCGGGATCCTCGCCGCCGCGGTTGGAGTCACTCCGGCCAACCTCGGCCTCGCAAACCACATCGTGGCGCTCGCCACGCTCGGGGCCACCGTGATGTTCCTGGTCGCCAGCAGACGACGCCTGGGCCCGAGCAAACGCTTAACCCGCGAAATTCGCGTTCTCGTCGCGGGTTTTCTCGTATGGTCTCTGCTCAGCCTGCATGCAAATCTCTTGGGCCTTAAGATTTTGCCTGGGCACAATGTGGAGTTTATTGGTCTCCTGGTTTTCGTCGGCTGTCTCGGATACGTGTCCGCGTTCCGAACCTTCGCGAACGAAGAACGGCTTCTCGCCATCGACAAAGAGTTGGAAATCGCCCGCCGGATTCAGTCCTCCACGCTTCCGCAAAGCGTCCCGACGCTTGCAGGGCTCGAAATTGCTGCGCGGTACGTCCCCATGAGTGCCGTCGCCGGTGATTTCTACGATTTCCTTTACATCGATGAAAAGCGCGTCGGCATTCTGGTCGCCGACGTCACAGGACACGGCGTGCCCGCCGCGCTGATCGCCTCCATGCTCAAGGTCGCTTTCGCGGGCCAAGCAGCTCACGCCCGCGATCCCGCGCGCGTTCTCACCGGCTTGAACCGCTCTCTCTGCGGCAAGTTCGACGCGCACTTCGTCACCGCCGCTTATCTCTTTGTGGATCTATAGAAGAGCCTGCTGCACTACTCCGCTGCAGCCCACCCACCCCTCATGCTGGCCTCGGGCACCGCAGCTAACGTCCGGGAAATTGAACAGAACGGCCTGATGTTGGGTATGTTTCCCGAAGCAGTCTACTCTTCTATTGAAATTCGCATTGGCTCGGGAGATCGCTGTCTGCTCTACACGGACGGCATGCTCGAAGGCAAGAACGCCGCTCGGGAACAATTCGGCAAGTCACGGTGCAAACGATTTCTGGAAACGCACCGCGAAATTCCTGCCGCACGTTTCGCCAACACCCTCCTCGACAGCGTCGCCGGTTTTTCCGGCTACAACTCCGCCCGCGCGCAGGAGGACGACATTACCCTCCTCGTCCTCGACTTTCAGTAGGACTCTTCGTGTTCAAGAAGAATTTAATCGATGAGATGCCGAAAGATTTAAACCCTGGAAGCAAGCACTTCTATGTCGCCCGACACTTGTCCGGTGACCCGCCTAACGGACCCAACTCCTGATTAACGGCGTAAACCGGACAAGTGAGTCTCGCTGACTCCCCAAAAGTCCCGTTGGGCTAGACGGTACGAGACTGGGTATGCGCCCGACAAGCCTGGAGCTAACCCTTATCAAGGTATTCGGGAGGAACATCATCCTCCGGGACCTCTTTCGTGCGAACTTCGCCCTTGTCGGCATCGGGCGCGTTTTCTACGCCGCTCACCACCTCAGCCTCGAAGTCCTGCCCTTCCTCGGCTAGCTCTGTGACGCTCTCCGAATCCACTTCCTGGGTTCTCGACAATCCCTGAACATCGCCCGACTGCCCGCCTGCACCTGGGCCAAGGTCTCTGCTTGCGAACGGGCCTGCAACGTTGAAGGGTGTGACCCTGCGAGATGAACTCTGACTCCGGACAGCTTTCTTCCTGCGAGCCGGCTTCTTCGCACGAATCGCCTTTTTGCCGCGCACCGCTCTGCTGTGGAGCGTGGCCTTCTTCTTTGCGATTGATTTCTTCCTACGGGCTGACCTCTTTTTGGGCATACGCGGAGTCTATCACTCGCGCATTTCGCGAACAATGAGCTGCCGCAGCATGCGACAGGGGCGAGGCGGGATACGATGCAGCAGTTATGATAGGTAATCCACTGCACACAGGCAGAGGGCAGGCGTGAACTCTTCGAGTCAATGCGCCTTGGGGGCGGACCCCTATTTACAGACTGTTCGCGGCCGCGTGCTCGCAATCGGGCAACGAGCATTCCCGATTCGCAGGCATCACTTCACCTTCCAAATCAAGATGTTCGTCCCGGTGATCTTGCCTTCCTCCTTCAACTTCCTGACGGCCGCCTCGAACCCGAGCACGTCCATCCCTTTGGGCCTCATGCGGTAGAGCTTCTTTCGGTCTATTCGCTCGCGCTCGCGGATCGCGGCCTCTAGCCACTGCGCGTGTTCCAGTGCTTCCCGCTTCGGTGCTTCCGCGTCTATTGTCTTCGCGTCGCTGTCCATGCTTGCCCTCCGTTTCGTCCACGAGCCTACCAGCCGGCGCGAGCCGCTACCGACGGGCAAGTCCGCCTCGCGTGCGGTAACCGTCACGTATCAGGCGTTCCAATGGCAGCTAGGCCGGAAGACCGAGGTCCAGCGCGTGGAAGCGACTCACACTTCCGGCTCTTGACGGCGCCGTTTCTGAGGGCGACGCGACTCGAACCAGTCTTTAGGGGGAGAGGGAAGGTCCCAGAACTGAGGCGCGGGCTTGATGAATTCGATCCTCACTTGTGTCTTACCCAGGAAGCTAGGCCCAAGACTCACCACACGACTTTGCAATTCTTCCCCAGTCCTAAGGTTGATAAGGAGGATGATCTGATCCACTGGTACCGGCGTCGCGAGAAGTATGAGTGCTCCATGCGCATTCACGTCGAGAGTGTGTGTCTTTTCCGATATGGGGTGCTCACCGACTATCTGCGTTCGAGCCATGACGGGGATTCTGATCCTAACTCGTTGACTTCGGCGGCGCTGCTTCGGCCGGGTGTCTGGAGGAGGTACGATGGTCACAGGAGCACCGTAGCGGCGCTGATCCGTCTTTCCAGCCGCTCAGGAGGTCCTTCGCATCTTGAGCCGATGTAATTATGCCCCACGTCGCCTTGTCGTTGTCTGCGGTGTTTTCGCACGAATCCGGCTAGATAATGCAGGACACCGCAAATTGGTGGTTACTTCGCTCTTTTCGCCCTTTCAAGATTCGAGGCGACCCTTCTAAACGGAACTCATATTCCATACCGCAGCTTCGCATGAAGGATCCCAGACAAGAAGTGCGTTTTCAGGCGCTATCCGGAAGGCCTGCCCCAGAATGTGAAGCGAATAAACCCTCAGGACTCGTTCAATGCAGTAGCTGATGCTTTTGGGTTGTAGGCCATCAGGATGAGAAAAGCTGTGTAATTGACGTACGACTACGATTCGAGTACTGTGCAGCAATGGCTAAGAAAAAGAACACCAAGAAAACTGAAAGGAACGCCTTCCTCGGAAACCTGGACCGTCTCGGCGGAAAGAAATTGATGCAGCATGGCGCCGAAGAATCCTCACGAGGAAAGGAATCACGCAAGCATTCCGTTGGCGGCGGCCGGCGCCAGTCCGGCTGAAGCTGACTCTCGCGCCTCGGTGGTTCATCCGATCACGAATCACAATTCACGACTCACTACGGCAGAATCCCATAGTCCCGCTTGATCTGGCCACACTTCGCTTTGGACTCCGAATCAAAGCGGGAACTATCGTGGGGCACGCAGGGTTTGCAGCGGGTCAACGGCACATATCCTTAGTCGGCTTCTCTTCCGTTGGGTCCGCATGAATGATCGTAGACGAGACATAAGATTGCCTGAGAACCCCTCAAAACCCCGGTTTCGGTACGCAAGTGCCGTTTTCTGGACCCGAACCCACTGATCTGATATTGTCTGGCGTACGGTGGCGGCAGAGTCGATAGCGCCGTGAAGGTTCCGAGCCGATGCTTGCGGTCCGATTCGATTCGATGACGAAACCCTTGTTACTCTGTCTGGCGGCGCTTTCGTCCGTTGCCGCTCTCGCGGGCGGGCAGAACAACACAACCAAGTCCGGATCGTGGTCCGGCACACTTGTGTCCAGCAGTTGCAACGCGGACGAAGCCTTTGCCGAATCTCCCGACTGCACTAAACACGTGCCTGGTGCGAAGCTGTCGCTGCTTGACGACACGGACAGGGTGATGTACGACCTTGAGCCGCAGGAATCAGTATCCGCCCATCTGGGAGACAGTGTAACCGTCCGCGGAACACTCGATGCTGGTACGATTCACGTGGCTTCCATCGAGTTGATGTCGATCGGACTCGCGGTCGGTCAGAAGGCTCCCGCTTTTTCGACCAGCGATCAGCTTGGCCGCGTACAAACTCTCGATACCCTGAAAGGAACGAAGGGCACCGTTCTTCTCTTCTTCCGTTCCGCCGACTGGTGACCGTTCTGCAAAGGACAGCTGGTCCAGCTGCAAAGCGCAGTGCCGCGATTCGAAAAGCAAGGGGTCAAGCTGGCGGCCATCAGCTATGACACGGAAGAGATCCTGAAATATTTTGCTGACCGGCACAAGATCGACTACCCAATGCTCGCTGATCCTGACTCGGAGATCATCCGGGCGTATGGCGTCCTGAATCAGGAAGGTACAGGTATGCAGAAGGGCTTTGCGCGCCCGGGATATTTTTTTATTGATAGCAACGGCATTATTCGAGAAAAGTTCTTCGAAGCGAAATACCGGGAGCGGCTCACTGGGAATAGTATGGTCGCCAAGCTTTTCCCGGAATTAGGCCAGGAAGTAACAGAAAGGGTCGAAGCGCCGCATCTTCAACTGGCCCTTGAACAATCCGATCCCATCGGTGTTCCAGGTACTCGCATCACGCTTGCCGCCGAAGTGATGCTGCCCCCGGATGTGCATGTGTATGCGCCCGGCTCCCAGGGTTATAAGCCCATTAGGCTCGAGGTTGATCCGACCCAAGAGCTGGACCTCAAGCCGGCGGTTTACCCGCCGTCCAAAATCCTCTATTTGCCCGCGATCAAGGAGCGCGTACCCGTCTTCGAGGGGACGTTCCGCATCAGCCAGGATGTGAAAGTGAGCACCGGGTCAGGGTTTACAGGCTCGCTTGCGAAGGATGGAAAGATCGTCGCGATCACTGGAAAGCTTGAGTATCAAGCTTGCGACAAAACCGTGTGCTACGAGCCAACGTCCATCCCGGTCAAATGGCAACTGCAAGTGTTTCCCCTGGACCGGACGAGAGCCCCGGAGGATATTCGACACAAATAGGCAGGCGATTGGGATATCCGGGATGTATGCTGCGGCTCGCAGAACCAGCGCTGTCCGCCGCCTCTCCAGGTGATGCCTGCGGGCGGCATCTTACCCAGCCGCGCTCAGCGGCTCACGCTAAACGGCCACGGCTGCGTCTCCGCCAGCTTCAGCAGTGCCAGCGCGGCGCCCAGCAGCGCGACGTTCTTCGTGAAGTTGATCAATTCGCCCATGCGTTGCATTGCGTCGCTCACCGCCCAAAAGTTGTGGATTTGCGGCGTCACACCCACCAGAAACACTACAATCAGCCAGAGTCCCCACTGCGGCCACGCGCCCAGCACCACGCAGAGCCCGCCCAACAGCAGCAGCAACCCTGTGCCGGCCACCGCCAGCTTCGGCGCCGGGACCTTCTTCGATCCTGCATACTGCGCAATCATGGAGAGCTTGGCGAAATGGGTGATCCCGTTGAACACAGAGAACCCGCCATAGAGAATCCGCCCCAGCAAGAACAATGCATCCATCGAAGCCTCCACTCGTCTGCATTCCTCTGTGTTTCCAGCCTGTCTTGGTTTCCTGGATCTGCCCGGTGGCATGTAGGCCGGAGTTTCCGTTTTGACTTTCCGACCGATCGACAACCTACACTTAACCTGAATCCTGCGTGATCAGCATGCTGAGGATCGTACCAAGCGTTGTGCGAAGCGAGCAAACGGGCTATTTTGCCTCTTACACGCAAACCGCACTAAAAGTGAGGTTTGGATGTAATGCCTCGGGGACCGCGAAATCTTCGGGTCACCGCCGACGGATTGGGTCTCACCCAGTTTGGAGGCGTGACGCTCATCGAGCAATTCTTTCAGCGAATCGAGCTGCAGGGTTCTTTCTCTCAGCGCATCCGATTCGCGCAGAGGAACAACCGTTACAGCATCAGCGAATCTCTGGAGGCGTTGCTTTATCCTCTCATTCTTGGCTTGGGTCGGATCGAGACCACCGAACCGCTGCGCTACAACGGTGTCTTTCAGTACTTGGCGGGCTTGCCAGGGTACCCGGAAGCGAGCAGCCTGCGGCGCTTCCTCGAGCGCTTCGCTCGCGCGGGGCGGAGTGCCTTTCTGAAGCTGCACGACCGTTGGCGCGCGGCGATGATCGGAAGATCGGCGCACGTGATCTTCGATCTGGACAGCACGGTGTTGACCGTGTACGGCCGTCAGGAACGAGCCGAAGTCGGCTACAACCCCAAGAAGCGCGGGCGGCCCTCTTATCTTCCGCTGTTGTGCTTCGAGGGGCACACGCAGGATTGTTGGGAGGGCAGCTACCATCCCGGCGACACCCACGTCTCGACGGTGACGATTCCGTTGTTGGAACGCGCCTTTGCCAAGTTGCCGGAACCGATCCGAGAAGTAAGAGTTCGCGCCGATGGAGCGTTCTTCGATCACAAAATCATCGAATTTATCGAGGAAAAAGGAGCTTTCTACGCGATCGTGGCCCGGCTCACCCACCCGCTGAAAAACCGACTGTCTGGACTGCGCTACCGTTGCGTCTCACCGGGAGTGTGGGCGGCCGAGTTTCGGTATTGCCCGCAGGGGTGGCCGGGGGCTCGACGCTTCGTGGTCATTCGCCGACCGGTGCCGGAAGAGCCTTCGGCGCAGTTGCACTTGTTTCAGATGGGTGGCGACAGCTATCAAGTCTTGGTCACCAATCTTCCGTTGATACCGCTGAATCTCTGGCGCTTTTACAACCAGAGAGCCCGCGCCGAGTTGATCATCCGCGAATTGAAGGACGCCTATGCCTTGGGAAAAATCCCAACGAAAGACTTTCAGGCCAACGAAGCCTTCTTCCAAATCGTCTTGCTGGCCTACGACCTGCTGAATTGGTTCAAGCGGCTCTGTGTCCCGGTGCATCTGCAGCGGACCACCCTGCAACGGCTCCGGCAGCGATTGTTCCTTGTGCCGTCTCAGTTGGTCCGGCCCGGCGGTGTGCCCACGCTGCGCATCGCGCCGAGCTACCCCTACGTTGCCGACTTCCTCGAAACACAGCGACGCATCCGCCGCTTGCGGTCGCCGTTTGGAGTCACCTGAGTCGACCATCTGCCGGAGGAATCCGAAAATTCGTGGAAGGTGCTTCGGCGATTTTTCACGCAGGATTCAGGTTAAGGCCATGCGTTTGCAATGGTCCCGCCAAGTTCTTGAGTGCAGAGCCTTAGGAAGGTGCTTCTTGACCGCTGGCAGGTTTCCAGAAGAGGTATTTGAAGCACATCTCAGCTTGACATTCTTTTGCCCTGGAGAGTATCAGTAGGCCGAATATGCGCCAACGTAGGCCCTACCCGGGAAGGTCAAATCGGCAATCCTGTGCGGGGGAGGGGATGCGTCAAAAGTTGTCCCGGCACTCCACCCTAGCAGCGGCGGCAGTGTGGATCCTGACGATCGCGGGTTGCGCCCGTAGTCGTGACGTGGATGATGCTGCGCTTCGGGCAGCGGACGCGGACTCCGCCAATTGGGTTACCTACGGCCACACGTACTCCGAGCAGCGATTTAGCCGCCTACAACAGATCGATGAGCAGACCGTGAGCCGGCTCGGCCTGGTGTGGTCTTTGGACCTCGGAACCGAACGGGGGCTCGAAGCGACGCCGCTCGTTAAGGACGGTGTGCTCTACACGACGAGCGCGTGGAGCCTGGTGTACGCGGTCGACGCGCGAACAGGTCACGAGCTGTGGACATACGATCCGCACGTGTCGAAAGAGCACGCGAAGTTCGTGTGCTGCGATGTGGTCAATCGAGGCGTCGCACTGTACCGGGGGCGTGTCTATGTCGGGGTGCTCGACGGTCGCCTGATCGCGCTCGACGCCAAGACGGGGGCGCTGGTCTGGGAAGTTCAAACGACGCCCAAAGGCGGGTCCTATGCCATCACCGGAGCGCCTCGGATCGCAAAGGGGCGCGTTGTCATCGGAAATGCCGGGTCGGAGTATGCCGTGCGTGGCTACGTCTCGGCGTACGACGCTGAGACCGGCAGGCTGCTCTGGCGGACGTATACCGTGCCGGGCGACCCGTCGAAACCGTTCGAGTCCGAGGCGATGCGCCGTGCGGCAGCCACATGGTCGGGTGAGTGGTGGAAGGCAGGTGGCGGTGGAAGCGTGTGGGACACGGTTGTGTACGATCCGGAACTCGATTTCGTATTCTTCGGCACCGGGAACGGTTCGCCTTGGTACGACCAGTTGCGCAGCAAGGGCGACAACCTCTACATCTCATCGATCGTCGCGCTCCGCGCCGACAACGGGGAACAGGTCTGGCACTATCAAACGACGCCGGGCGACAACTGGGACTACGACGCGACGCAGCCGCTGATGCTGGCTACACTCCCGATCGACGGGCGCCAACGTCGCGTGCTGATGCAAGCGAACAAGAACGGCTTCTTCTACGTGCTGGACCGGAAGACGGGCGGGCTGATTTCGGCACGCCCGTATGCCCAGATCAATTGGGCCACCGGCATCGATTCCACCGGGCGTCCTATTGAGACCGCTGCGATCCGCCAGGTCGAGGAGGCGACAATCGTAGCGCCCTCGACCGAGGGCGCACACAACTGGCACCCGATCTCATTCAATCCTGTCACGGGGCTCGTGTACCTCGCAGTCCTCGACGACACGTCCATACACGCGATGGCGCGCAACTGGAGGATCAACCTCCACGACCAGACCACCGGAGTCGACAGGGGCTACCAGGGGCCGGCGAGAGAGCGATGGCTCAAGATGACCTCGAGCGGACGGCTGCTGGCGTGGGATCCGGTGGCCCAACGCGAAGTGTGGCACGTCGAGCAGCCTGACCCCATGAGCGGGGGAACGCTGACCACTGCCGGAAACCTCGTTTTTCAGGGACGAGCGGACGGGAAGCTCCGCGCCTATCGCGCGACCGATGGGAAACTGCTGTGGGAGTTCGACGCCGGAGTCGGGATCGCCGCACCGCCGATGACGTATGCGGTGGACGGCACCCAGTACGTCGCGGTGCTCGCCGGATGGGGTGGGCCCACGGTGCTCTACAACCGGCCCGTCGGCAGAGGAAAGGTGGGGCCTGGAGAACTCTTGTCGTTCTCGCTCGGAGGGTCGGCGACGCTTCCTCATTACGAGCGAGTGGTTCCACCGGTTCCGATGCCGTCTTTCCGGGTTGCGGCTTCTCGGGCCGAGCTTGAAGAGGGCCGGGTTCTCTATGCCACGTTTTGTGCACGCTGCCACGGGATGAACGTCGTGAGCGGCGGGTCGGTCGCTGACTTGCGTTTTGTCGCAGCGCCAACGCACGGAATGTTCGAAGAGATCGTGCGTGGTGGCCTGAGGCGGGAGTTCGGAATGCCGTCCTTCTCGGAGGACCTCACATCAGCGCAGGCTCGACTCATTCAAGCGTACGTTCTCGACCGCGCGCGCGAGTCGGCACGAGTAGATGCTGTGCACTAGCTCAGACCCCCGCAATGGGACGGGAGCTGCTTGGGGAGTTGAGCACCCTAACCTGTGTGGGCCGGCAATGATTGGTCAATCACAAATTCGGCGAACCTCAGAATCTCGTCGGTGGACTGGTAGGGGAGGCGCCCAGTGATCGCCAACTTGGCGATGCCGTGTACCAACGACCAGGCTAAGAGGGCGTGCTTGAGTGGATCTCCGGACGGCAATCTCCCTTCTTCCTGGCACCTCTCGACGAAGCTCACCAGCGTGCCAAAGGCCTGCTCCGCTGCCGCTGCGGATTCGGGGTGCTTGCGCTTGAAGACCGGCGCGTCAAACATCACGGCAAAGTGTTCCGGCCTGCGCAGAGCGAAGGCGACGTATGCCAAGCCAGAAAGCTTCAGCCGCTCGAGAGCCTCGGGCTGCCGCTCGGCCGCATCCAGCATGGCGCGGGTCAATTCCCGAAACCCCTCCGTCGCCACGGCCGCCATCAAATCGTCTTTATCCTGAAAATGCCGGTAGGGCGCGTTGTGCGAAACGCCCGCCCGGCGCGCCACCTCCCGCAAGGTAAATCCGGCCGGTCCGACCTCCGCGATCAAGCCGATCGCCGCTTTCAGCAAAGTCTCGGGTAAGTTGCCGTGGTGGTAGGGCTTGCGTCGCCTCATTTTCCGATTGCCGATTATAGTCCGAGGTGTTGACATTAGCAACATTGGCCTCATACGACGCTGCCCGGGCCCACATTTTAATGTGTTTGGAGGTTCCCGCGGACTCGTCCCGGCTTGGGGGCAGAGGTCTGTTGGCCAAGTCTTTTGCCGCGCCTCCCCTCGTCAGAGGGAAAATTCCCGCAACCATGTTGACAGTAGCAACATCTATGAAATAGAGTGTTGGCGATGTCCACATTCCGATGTCGAAAGGGTCGGGTGGGGACATTCGGTTCAACAAGCAAGGAGCCATCCCTAATTCAAGGAGGAACAAGAAATGATGCGAACGACCTTCAGACGCAATTACTCAATCGTTGTGATTGGTGCTTTGTGCGCGGTCTTCTTGATAACGACGGCGCAATCCCGCTCGGCACAAATGCCGGCGACAGCTACGCTGAAAATCAAGGTAGTGGGCGCACGAAACGCCAAAGGCAAGATTGGAGTCACCCTATTTCAGGACGCTAGCGGGTTTCCCGATAACACCTCGAACGCCATCCGTCAGCAGGCAGTTGAGATTGACCCCAACACGCTGACTGCCCAAGTAATTTTCAGCGATGTTCCACAAGGAATCTACGCGGTTTCGGTACTTCATGACGAGAATCTCAACGGCAAGCTCGACAAAAATTTCATGGGAATCCCCAAGGAAGGCTACGGTGCTTCCAATAACCCAGCGAAGAAGCGGCGCGCGCCTACGTTCGACGAGGCAAAGTTCTCGTTGGATGCCCCGGAGCAAACCATCGAGATCAAGCTGATTTACTAGACGAGAATCTCAGCCGCCCGACCAGGCGTGGCCGAAGGGGATTTGGCCGAGTGCGGAGGTAAACATGAGTACGATCTTCAGACTAAGCAGCCTTCTGGTCCTGCCCTTCTGGGGCTTGATGATTCTGCTGCCGGGGTGGCGCTGGACCGCGCGGATTCTACGCTCACGGTTTGTGATCGCCCCGGCAGCAGCATTGTATGCGGCGCTCGCGGTCCCGCGCCTGGGTGAGATCTGGCCAGCCGTCTCCCGTCCGACACTCCATGGCGTTGCGGCGCTGCTGGGCTCGCCCGCGGGCGCGACGATCGCCTGGATTCACTTCCTCGCCTTCGATTTGTTTGTGGGGGGCTGGATTTACCTTGATAGCCAGCAGCGGCGCATCAGCGCATGGGTAACCGCGCCTGCGCTATTTCTCACGCTGATGCTCGGGCCGGCGGGATTCCTGCTCTACCTCGTTATTCGCTCCCTCCCCGCTCGTTTCACCAGCCCCGGCGAAGCAACCGATTCGGGATTCGAGGTGAAGCAACCCAAAGCACCACCCTTTGCTGGCGCGACCCGAATCGCCCGGCGTGTGGGAGAAATGTATCGGAACTTCGTGCGTCGAGAATTCGATATCAACCGCCCACTCACCCTCCTGGGCGGAGTAATGCTGCTCACTCTTCTCGCCACGATTGTCGGCCTATTCCTGGACCACCGCGTCATCACAGGCGCGCCCGTATGGCTCAAACCCGCCAAGTTCGCCATCTCGATCAGCGTGTATTGCTTCACCTTCGTCTGGCTGCTCGGATTCGTCGAGAACCGCCCGCGCCTGGTCCGCTTGGTGGCCAATGTCACGGTCATCAGCTTCATCGTCGAGATGACTGCCATCATCACGCAGGCGGCGCGCGGGACGACAAGCCATTTCAACCTCTCCACGCCGTTCAATTCCTTTCTGTGGATCACGATGGGAACGTTCATCGTCTTTGTGTGGACGATGAATTTGCTGCTGGCGATCATGCTTATCCGCCAGCGCATGCCAGACCGTGCTTTCGCCTGGTCTCTGCGACTCGGAGTGCTGATCTCGTCGGTCGGGATGGCTGCGGCATTTTTGATGACCCGACCGACACCGGAGCAGGTAGCGGCGATTGCGAGTCACGCCCCGCGCATCATCGGCGCGCACAGTGTGGGAGTTTCCGACGGCGGCCCGGGCCTGCCGATTTTCGGGTGGAGCACGCTGGGAGGAGACCTGAGGGTGGCGCATTTCGTCGGGCTGCACGCGTTGCAGGTCTTGCCTCTGTTTGGATGGTTGTTGACACGTCGGCGGCGTGTGTTCGGCCAGTTGGCCGAGGAACACCGGTTGGCTCTCATTTGGACGGGCGGCTTGGCTTATCTTGGCCTGGTTTTGCTGCTCGTTTGGCAAGCCTTGCGGGGCGAATCCGTAGTCAGTCCCGACGCCGAAACGATCGCCGCTGCGGGTGCCCTGGTCGCAGCCGCCGCGACTTCAATACTGGTCACCGTCGCGAAGGCCCTCAGGGCGAACAGAAGAGCTCGCGGGCTTACGTCAGGGGTTGTTGCCGAGGAAGCCGAAGACACAGCCAATGCCCGAGCACAGATCTCTGATAGCAGCGGAGCGAACAAGAACATTCAGTACGAACTAAACAGCCTAGGAGGAAAGACGATGAATCGAGAAAAGATGGCTTTGGTGACGGGAGTTTCGTCTGGAATTGGACGGGCAACGGCAACGCTGCTGTCCGGCCGAGGGTTTCAAGTTTTCGGAACTATGCGAAGACCCAATGAGACCAAGGGACAGATGGGAGATGTGAAGCTCGTTCTGCTTGATGTTCGCGACGAAGAGTCCGTGCGTTCTTGTGTGCAGACGGTGCTCGATCAAGCCGGGCGAATCGATGCGCTTGTCAACAACGCCGGTCAGACATTGATCGGATCGTTGGAGGAAACCCGCATGGAAGAAGCCAAGGAACTCTTTGAGACGAATTTCTTTGGCGTTCTACGGGTGAGTCAAGCGGTTTTGCCCATTATGCGGGCGCAAGGGTACGGACGCATTGTCAACATCGGCTCGGTGGTCGGGTTCCTGCCCGCGCCCTACCAGGGAATTTACGCCGCGAGCAAACATGCACTCGAGGGTTACTCGGAATCGCTCGATCATGAAGTGAGACAGTTTGGAATTCGCGTATCTGTGATCGAACCCGGCTTTACACGAACAAACATCGCACAGAATGGTCAGCTAGCGAGCCAGCCTATCGCAGCTTATGCCAGCGAGCGCAACCGGGTTCTGGATGCCGCCCGGGAGCGCGTCGCGAAGGGTGAGGACCCTGTCAGGGTCGCTTCGGTTGTGCTGGAGGCGCTTATGAGTCGTTCTCCGCGACTCCGGTATCCAGCCGGGCGTGAGGCAGCGTTTGCCAGCCGCCTGAGGAAATTCGCCCCTCGCAGCCTTTTCGATAAGGGCCTTCGGAAACAGTTCGGACTGGCAGTCGTGTGAGGAAGAACTCACTGCCTTTACAGGTTGGACTTCACGGAAACCGGGGATGGCAGTAGGGTCCTCGCGGAAAGTGCCGGCATGGAACCTCCGAGCCCGATCACTGCAAGCTTATGTTTGATAAGGGAGGGCGGGACTCACGCCCAACGCGGGGTCCCGCCTTGCGCCTGCATTTCGGTGACAGATCTCCTGCGCCCTTGGTTCAGGGGCGTCGGTGGGATGCGGGCGCGAGGCAATTATTCACTTCATTGCTCGGTGTCCTGGACCCTTGGGCACTTGCTCGGGATACCAAGCACCAATCCGGCAGGCTGTTTTTCAGAGCTTCCCAACGGCGGGCCTCAACGGTGCAAGTGTGCGGTTTATTCGTAGCGTCCAGAGGAGGGAAAGTTCGTGCTCTGGATCAGAAACGCTCGATTTTGAAAGCTGCTGGTAGGCCGGTTCCTGCGATGAAAACGGTGGACTTACTGGACTGCCCGCGAATAGGGATTTCGGAACAGCATTGCCTGGACCCTCGCGTTTGCTCGTAATACTAAGCAGATCCCGGAGGTGTTACTTCTTGCTGCACATAGACCTTCGCCTGAATGGACATCCTTAAAGTTAGCCTGCGATATTGCTAGTAGCACCTCCCAGCATGGACTGGAGCCCGTACATGAGGCCCAACATTTCTCGAATCGTTGGATTTGCCACAAATCTGCTCGGCACCGTCACAGTCCTCTTCGTTCTCTCGGGCCAGGTGAAGCAAAGCTGGGGCGACACCCTCGACAAGGAGCAAGATACCGAAGGGCGCCTCACGCATGTGAGCTTGGAAGAACTGGGGAAAATCGAAGTCACAACAGCGTCCAAAGAGCCTGTGAAGGTGACCCGGACTCCGGCAGCGGTCTACGTTATTACCCAGGAGGACATCCGACGGTCTGGAGCCACAAGCATCCCCGAGGTCCTCCGTCTGGCGCCGGGTGTTGAAGTCGCACGGATCGACTCGAATACATGGTCCCTCGGTATGCGCGGATTCGGAAGCGCCCTCTCCCGATCGGTACTCGTGCTGATCGACGGCCGGAGCGTTTACACGCCGCTCTTTGCCGGCGTTTATTGGCAGGTCCAAGACACACTGCTTGAGGATGTCGAACGGATCGAGGTGATCCGAGGCCCGGGCGGTACGATCTGGGGGGCAAATGCTGTCAATGGTGTGATCAATATCATCACCAAGAGCGCCCAAGACACCCGTGGAATGCTTGTATCTACCGGTGGCGGAAGTATCGATCAAGGCTTCGTCGGTTTCCGGTACGGAGCTGGGAACGGCAAAAGCTTTAATTACCGTCTATACGGCAAGGCGTTCACCCGGGGCCCCGAATTTCATCCGAACCACAGACAATTTGATGACTGGCGGATGGGTCAGACCGGACTCCGCGCGGATTGGGATTTACATGATCGTGACACGTTGACGCTTCAAGGCGACGTTTACAACGGTGACGCCGGACAGAGCGTGGGAATCACAACTTACTCTCCGCCGTTTATGACCAACGTGGAGCAAAATGCCGAGCTTGCGGGCGGCAATCTGCTAGGTCGTTGGAAACGTGTCTTGGGTGCAGGGTCCGACATCCAGTTGCAAACTTATTACGACCGTACGAACCGGAAACAGGCCAACTTCGCCGAGTCTCGCGATACGTTTGACATCGATTTCATCCATCATTTCAGCTTACCCCGACGGCAGGACTTCCTGTGGGGCCTCGGAACTCGCCTGAGTTCGGGCAATGCTACCGAGGTCGTTCCCACTGTCGCATTCACGCCGAATCACTTCACGGAAAAACTCTACACCGCATTCGTCCAGGATGAAATCCCGATCGTTGGAAATCAGCTTTCGCTAACCGTCGGGTCTAAATTCCTACACAACAACTATTCCGGCTTCGAGGTACAGCCGACCGCACGGCTACTCTGGACACCCAGTCCGCGGCAAACCGTGTGGGGCGCCGTCACTCGAGCGGTGCGCACACCCTCCCGCGTCGAGGAAGACCTTCAGCTCACCGGATTGTTGATATCTAATCCGCTGACTTTTGTCCGCATCACTGGCGATAGAAAGTTCTCCTCGGAAAACTTGATTGGCTACGAAGCCGGGTACCGGAGCCTGGTGAAGTCCAAGTTCTATCTGGACATCGCAGCGTTTTACAACAACTACGATCATCTCCTGAGTATCGAGCCCGGTGCGCCTTTCTCAGAAACCTCACCGCCCCCACCGCATGTCGTCGTGCCGTTTCTTTTCCGCAACGGGCTGTTGGGCAGCACGTCCGGGTTCGAGATCGCGCCCGATTGGACACCCACAGGCTGGTGGCGTTTAAGAGGCTCGTATTCGTACCTGCACATGGATTTGACCAAAAAGACGGGGAGCCTCGACCCCTCGACCGTTAGTTCAACCCAGGGCTCAAGCCCCCATCACCAAGTGGTGATTCAATCTTCCCTGGATTTCCCCAAGCGCCTGGAGTTTGATCAGACTTTTCGTTATGTGAGCGCGCTGCCAGCCCAACTGGTGCGAGCCTACACAACGGCGGACGTGCACTTCAGTTGGCGCGCCACCCGCTCCCTGGACCTGTCCCTCGTCGGGCAGAACCTATTTCAACCTCATCACGCGGAGTTCGGTGGTGATCCTGGGCCTCTTGTCGGGATCGAGCGAAGCGCCTACGCAAAGATTACCTGGCAAACATGGCAAAGGTGACCGGGAAGCGCATCTGCGGCAGAGGCCCCTTCCAATGCACACTACAACAGTGCATGACCAGCAGACATCCGGGCCGTCTGTCTCAATTTATGGCTGTGGCCATGGCTTGGGCGCTCATTGGCGCGTTAAGCGTGCATGCCCAACATTCAAACCCAACGGAGTATGAGGTCAAGGCCGCCTACCTGTACAACTTCGGCAAATTCATCGAATGGCCCGCCAAGGTTTCAGTCGCCAGCGACCCCTTCACTATTTGTGTGCTTGGTCAGGACCCCTTCGGCGCGAGCCTCAATGCGACCATCGCCAGCGAAACGATCAACGGCAGGAGCGTCGTCGTTAAGCGAATGCCGAGACCACAGGACGCGGTGAGTTGCCGCATCCTTTTCATCAGTTCGTCGGAGGAGAGCCGACTCAAAGAGATCCTGGCAACGCTTGAGCAGACAAGCGTCTTAACAGTCAGTGACATGCCCCAGTTCACCCGGCGCGGCGGCATGATCCAGTTCGTTGTGGAGGCGAATCGGGTGCGTTTCGAGGTCAACCTGACGAGTGCCGAGCGTGCTGGCCTAACTCTGAGTTCCCAACTGCTCAAAGTGGCAATCAGCGTGAGTAGGAGCTCTCAGCCTGGAGACTGATAGACGATGCTCAGGGTTCGCGGCTATTCGATTACCAAGAAGCTGACTAGGATGAACATGCTGGTCAGTGGCGCGGCCCTGTTGATCGCCTGTGCGGCTTTTATTGCCTACGATCTGATCACTTTTCGACAGGCTACGGTGCACAACCTCTCGATTCAGGCTCAAATCGTTGGGTCCAATAGCGTCTCGGCACTCCTGTTCAATGATTCGCAATCCGCGGAGAACACTTTGTCGGCGTTAAAGGCTGCCCCTAACATCGTATCGGCCGGCATTTACACCTCGGACGGGCGGCCTTTCGCCACGTATTGGCGCGATGGCAGTGGACAAAATCCGACGCTGCCCCCGATTCCCTCCGCTCAAACCGAGGCGCACTGGTTCAAGGATGGGCAGCTCATACTGGTCCGCGCGATTGTGTTCCAGGGGAAGCCGACTGGCACCGTCTACATCCATTCTGATTTGCAGGAGATGAATCAGCGCCTGAAGCGTTATGCGGGAATCGCTGCCCTTGTCCTATCGGCATCTCTCATTGCCGCGCTTCTGGTGTCATCGATATTCCAACGAGCCGTTGCTGAACCTATTTTGCATTTGGCGGAAATTGCGCGAATCGTATCTCGCGACAAAAACTACTCGGTGCGGGCAACCCCAACCGGTAAGCGTGACGAACCGGACGTCCTGATCGAGGCGTTCAATGAGATGTTGAAGCAGATTCAGGAGCAGGATGGAGCTCTGCAAAAGGCTCAGGGCGAGTTGGAGCAGCGGGTCCAGGAGCGCACTTCCCAACTCGCCACCGCCAATAAAGAGCTGGAAGCTTTTTCCTATTCCGTCTCGCACGACCTGCGCGCGCCGCTCCGGGCCATCGACGGTTTCAGCCAGGCTTTACTCGAGGATTACGCGGACCGGCTCGACGACCATGGGAAAGACTATCTTCAGCGGGTGCGAACGGCAACACAGCGGATGGGTACGCTGATCGACGATCTCCTCAATCTCTCGCGAATAACGCGTGCGGAGATTCGGAGGGAACACATCGACTTGAGCGAGATGGCGCGTGCGATTGTCACGGAGCTTCACAGTGGGCAACCCGAGCGAGCAGTAGAGTTCGTGATTGATCCGGGGCTTCGCGCTGAAGGAGACCCGCGGCTCATGCGGGTCGTGCTAGAAAATCTGCTCGGCAATTCCTGGAAGTTCACATCCAAACGGGACCATGGTCGCATCGAGGTAGGACGGACACAAGCCAACGGCACGTCGGCGTATTTCGTGCGCGACAACGGGGCGGGTTTCGATCCTGCGTATGCGGACCGGCTGTTTGGCGCGTTCCAGCGTCTCCACGCGGTGTCCGAGTTCCCCGGAACCGGCGTTGGTCTGGCGACCGTGCAACGGATCATTCACCGCCATGGCGGGAAGATCTGGGCGCAGGCGGCAATCGATCAGGGCGCGGCGTTCTATTTCACTTTGTGAGTTGGCCGATCTCTATGGGAGGAAAGCGATGAATGATAAGGTGATCTTGCTGGTCGAAGACAACCCCGACGACGAAGCCCTTGCCCTGCGCGCGCTGAAGAAAAACAACATCACGAACGAAGTCATGGTCGCGCGGGACGGAGCGGAAGCCTTGGACATCCTTCTGGGGGCTGGCAGCCGCGCTGGCAGTGGATTGCCGCAGGTCGTTCTCCTCGATCTAAAGCTGCCAAAAGTGGATGGGCTTGAGGTTCTGCGTCGATTGCGGGCCGACCAACGTACAAAACTACTTCCGATCGTGATCCTCACCTCGTCGAACGAGGAACAGGATCGTCTGAAAGGGTATGATTTCGGCGCCAACAGCTATGTACGCAAGCCCGTCGACTTCGGCCAGTTTACCGAAGCGGTGAGGCAACTGGGGCTTTACTGGCTGCTCCTGAATGAACTTCCACCAACGCTTGAAAAGCACAGATGACGACGCCACTTCGCGTGCTGGTCATAGAGGATTCTGAGGCTGACTGCGATCTGCTCGTGCGCGCGCTGCGCCAAGGCTACGACGTCAAGCACAAGCGGATTGACTCCGCCGCTGCACTGAGAGCCAGCCTGGACACTCAGGCGTGGGATATCGTGCTGTCGGATCATTCGATGCCCGGCTTCAGCGGCACAGCAGCATTGGCCATGATCAGAGAAAGAGGGCTGGACGTTCCCTTCATCTTCGTATCCGGTACGATCGGGGAGGATGCGGCCGTCGACGCCATGAGGGTAGGCGCACAAGACTACATCATGAAAGGCAACCTCGCGCGGTTGCTTCCCGCGGTCGAGAGAGAGGTGCGAGAGGCGGAGATTCGGCGTGAGCGCAGGAGCGTCGAACAGCGGATGCACCAATTGGAAAAATTTGAGGTCATCGGCAGATTAGCGGGTGGAATCGCCCACGATTTCAACAACGTCATCGGAGCCATCATGGGCTGGGCTACACTTGGATACGAAGCAGTGCCCTCAGGAAGCCGCGCGGCGAACCTCTTCCAGCAAATCGTCAGCCAGTCGGAGCGTGCTACTGGGCTGACTCGACAGCTGCTTGCCTATGCCCGGCGACAGATCTTGGAGCCCCGCAACGTCAACTTGAACCAGGTCATCACTGAGACCACAGCGCTGGTCCAGAAAGTCACCGGCGACTACGTCGAGGTAGAGTTCGTTCTGGCTCCTGATCTTCAAGCCACCCGTGCCGACCCGGCGCAGATCGAACAGGTGTTGCTGAATCTTTGCGTGAACGCTCGCGACGCAATGCCCAAAGGGGGCCGGGTGCTGATCGAGACGTGCAACGTTGAGCTCGATCAAGACTATTGCCGGCAACATGTGTATGGCCGGCCAGGGCGATATGTCCGGTTGTCGGTTTCCGACACTGGCGTCGGCATGGACGCGGCTACGATTGAGCGCATTTTCGAGCCGTTCTTTACTACCAAAGAGGTCGGGAAAGGGACGGGTTTGGGTTTGTCCACTGCTTTGGGGATTGTCAAACAACACGAAGGTTCTATCGAAGTCACAAGCGAGCCAGGCAAGGGCACGACCTTCCACATTTATTTGCCCCCAAGCCAGGGTAGTGCGGAGCCGCGCGCGCCGGCAGCACGTGAAACTGAAGTTTGTGGCGGGACTGAAACTATTCTTGTCGCTGATGACCATGACGGGCTACGGGAGTTGGCACAAGAGATGCTGGAATCGCTGGGGTATCGAGTGGTCTTAGCGCGCGACGGGGAGGAAGCCGTCCAAAAGTTCGAGGCACATCGCAGCGACATTTCGCTGGTCGTGATGGACGTCGTAATGCCCAAGGTGCGAGGGCCCGACGCTTACGCGAAGATCTCCCAACTGAAGCCTGGCGTGCCCGCCATCTTCACGTCTGGCTATTCCGAGGATGAAGCCGGACTGGCTCCGATGGTGGCGAGAGGCGCACTCGTCCTCGAGAAGCCCTACGGACCCAAGATACTCGCGCGAAAAGTTCGAGAGCTCTTAGATGGGACGCGAGGTGTGAACAGACCATCCGAATAGCGACCGCTGAGCTAAGGACCTAATCCTTGTTCCTGAATTTTGGAACGCCCTTGCGCCACGCGATAGAGGGTTGCGACTCCAACCCCTAGCTGATCGGGGATCGCTCGGCAGGCGAGACCGCGTGCCCTGGGCGCAGCGACCGTCGCACCATCCACGACTCTCCGACCTGCCCTCTCAAGGCGTGTTGTGCTGCCGAATCCTGAGGCTTGATATAGTATCCGTTCGACCTTGCTTGGGAGGACGTTGTGGGTCGATCGAGCAGGATCCCTCTCCTTATCGTCGGAGGCGGCATCGGGGGACTCGCTACCGCACTTGCCGCCGCTCGAGCGGGCCATCCGGCGCATGTGATCGAGAAAGCCGAGGAATTTACCGAAATTGGCGCGGGGCTTCAGCTCGCTCCGAATGCCACGCGAATGCTGCACCGTCTGGGCGTCCTGGATGAAATCCGGAAGCGCGCCATTCTCCCTCGGCGGTTGGTACTGATGGATGCGGTCTCCGGGCAGGAGCTCACGTCATTGGAACTTGGCAGGAAGTTCCTGGAGCATTTCGGCTATCCGTACATCGTGATGCATCGCGGCGATCTGCTGGCCGTCGAGCTCGCGGCCTGCCGTGCCAGCCGCCTCATCACGCTGGAAAATAACAGAGAGGCCGTGCGGATCGAGGACCTCGGCGACGGCGCCCGGGTCGAGTGCGCGGATGGTTCGGTCTATGAGTGCGATGCGCTGGTGGGGGCCGACGGTCTGTGGTCCACGATTCGCAAAGTGGTGTACGACGATGGGGATCCTATTTGTGCGCAATGCGTTGCTTATCGCGGGACCATCCCCATCGAAGAAGCTCCCCGAGACTCCGACTTGGACAGCATGACGCTTTGGGTCGGGCCGGACCTGCACTTCGTTCAGTATGTCGTGCGGCACGGAGAACTCTTCAACCAGGTCGCCGTGTTCAGGAGCTACCGGTACAAGGAGGGCTCGGATGACTGGGGCAGCGTGGAAGAGTTGGACGAGCACTTCAGTAAGATGTGCCCCCGGGTGCGAACCGCGGTCGCCCGGATTAAGCGTAACCGTCGCTGGCCGATGCTCGATCGCCCCCCGATACCGAACTGGACGCGCCATCGCATCACCCTGCTCGGAGATGCGGCGCACCCGATGCTTCAATATATCGCGCAGGGAGCGTGCCAAGCCTTGGAAGACGCGGTATGCCTGGGGGACAACCTGCGAAAGTGCGGCGGCGATGCGGCGCGCGCGTTCCTCGCCTACCAGGAGCCTCGCATCAAGCGGACGGCTCGCGTACAGGGCATCGCGCGCTTCTTTGGCGAGGTCAAGCACGTTCACGGCGTGGGCATTACGTTGCGTAATGCCTTGTTGGCCAAGCGTGCCGCTGACGATTTCGAATACGTCGAATGGCTCTATGGATACCAGGGTTGCACGGGATAGGAATCATGCGTTCAGCGGCAGCGTCTTGGAATCAACGCGCTAAGCTGGATTTATTAGAGGCTCCAGGCAGGTGAAGCCGGCTGGAGGAAAGGAACGCTGATGAGACATCCGAACGCAGGAGCCGGCATTGCTGCCGTTGATGCGGACCGACCGAATGGCGAGGCTTTTCGTTCGGAGCCGTCGCGCCGGAGATTTCTGCGATTCATGGCTGTAGCCGGAGCGAGCGCAATTCTGCCCGCGGACGGCTTGCTGGCGCAGGTGAGTTCGGCGGTTGCCGGTATGAAGGGGCGCATCGACGTGCACCATCACCTGCTGCCGCCGTTTTATGTGAAGGTGATGGAGAAGGAGGTCGCCGCCAGCGGCCGTCCGGTTCCATCATGGACCCCTGATAAATCGATTGAAGCGATGGACCGAAGCGGGATCGCGACCGCCATCGTGTCGCCTCTTCTGCACCTGGTGCAGGACTCGCTGAGCGACCAGAGCGAAAGAGCGCGCAGCCTGGCGCGGCAGCACAATGAATACGGGGCGCAACTGGTGAAGGATCACCCGGGCCGCTTCGGGCTATTTGCGGTGCTGCCGCTGCCCGATCAAGAAGGCAGCCTGCAAGAGATCGCGTACGCGCTTGACACGCTTAGGGTGGACGGCATCGGCCTCTGGACCAGTTACCGCGACAAGTGGCCCGGCGACCCGGCCTTTGCGCCAGCGTTCGAGGAACTCAATCGCCGCAAGGCGGTGGTGTTTTTCCACCCCGCGGCGCCGAGCTGCTGCCGCACGCTCATTCCCGGCGTTGGGGAAAACGTGGCGGAGTATGACTTCGACACGACGCGCGCGATTGCAAGTCTTCTGGCGAATGGCGCGTTCGGGCGGTACCCGGACATCCGCTTCATTTTTTGCCATTCCGGAGGAACGATGCCGGTGCTGGCCAACCGCGTAAGCGAATATTTTCCGAAGAAGGGCGCCGAGGGGGCGCCGGGCGGCGTGCGGGAGGAACTCAAGCAGATTTACTACGAAGTGGCACACGCGACTTATCCGGAACCGCTGTCCGCATTGACCAAGCTCGTTGCTACGTCGCAGATCCTTTTCGGAAGCGATTTTCCGATCGTGGCCTACCCGACGACGACGGGCGGGCTCGACCATTTCGGATTCTCCGCGAACGGCTTGCAGGCCATCAATCGCGGGAATGCCGAGCGACTATTCCCGCGGCTGAAGGCATAGCAGGTACTTGACTAAAGCCTTGCTGGGGCATTTTTCGCCTCTCGCGATTAGCCGAAAGGTCCACAACCGGAAGGCGCAGCGAGGTGATGTGCGCGACATGATGGCGCCCGTGCCAGGCGTAGCGGGTGAGCCGCTGTGTCAGTGCTCTTTCCTCGCGCCCCCATACACTTCGTCCTAAGCCCCGATGGTGGCTGAGTTCCTCAGCTTTCGTCATCTGCCAGCAAGTTCGATCATCTTGTGAGCGGGGACAGCCATTTCATCGTTGGCGGAGTTGCAAGGGCGAGTGCGGTGAGCCGCCGACTACGGCTAGATGGCAGGCTTGATGTTGTGGTTCATGCGGAAAAAGTTGGTTGGATCGTACTTTTTCTTCAAAGCGACCAAGCGATCGTAGTTGGGCCCGTAAGCTGCGCGCGCTAGCGGGTCTCCCTCGTCCTCGAGGTAGTTGACATACGTGCCTGAGCCCATAAACGGTCGCATGGCATCCCAACAGGCGCGTGTCCATTGGATGTTCTTTTCCGACTCGGACGAACTTTCCCAGTTCGACCAGACGAAGAAGTTGTAGGAATATCGCCGATGGGGAAAAGCAGTATCTGTGACTCCGACGCGGGTGGCAGCTCCGTGCCAGTGTTCGAGCCAAGGGCCAAACGTATAGGGAGAGGGACTCTTACCCACGTACTCGACGAATGCCTCGATGGCAGCGTCGTCAAGAGTGCGGATGAAGTTTGCTTTCGCATAAGTCCGACGCCCGGGCGGGAAGAAATCGTCGAACATACTTTGCATTTGCACGTAGTTGATCGCACCAAAGATATCGGCGACCGGCGAACCAAAAGTCCGCAAGGGCTTCAAGACCTTCTCGCCCTCGGATAGGGACCCACAGTAACACCCGCCCACGGCAAAGACTGTGGCGCCATCGGGAGTCGTAAAGGAACCCGCCTGGGTAACCAATTCGTCGGGACTGGCGTCTGCAAAGTCACGGTAAAAAAGTAGAACCTCTCTCGTCTTTGCTACCGGATAGAATGCGGCGCCCCCCAGCACGGGACCGACTTGGTAAAGACGGTATTCAAATGAGGTCACGATTCCGAAGTTACCGCCGCCGCCCCGCACACCCCAGAATAGGTCTTGATTTTCCGAAGCATCCGCAGTGAGCAGGCGCCCATCGGCAGTGACCACATCCACAGCGGTCACGTTGTCGAGCGCGATGCCGTACTTGCCATGCAAGTGGCCCCACCCGCCGCCGAGGGTCAGTCCAGAAATGCCGGTTTTGGAAACCGTGCCCTGAGTCGTGGCCAGACCGAACGCTTGGGTCTCTCGGTCGAACTCGCCGAGTGTCAGACCCGGTTCGGCTCGGACGGACCGCTTGGCGGGATCGACGCGGATGCCTTTCATGGCGGAGAGGTCGATCATGAGCCCGCCGTCGCAAACTGACTTTCCCGCAACGCTGTGACCTCCGCCGCGAACAGAGACGAGTAGGTCGTGCTCGCGAGCGAAACGAACGCACGCGATCACATCGGCAGCGCCGGAACAGCGCGCAATGATGGCTGGTCGCCGGTCAATCAGTGCGTTAGGAACAGCTCGGGCAGTGTCGTAACCCTGCTCGCCAGGACAGAATGACTGCCCCCGAAGAGATGACCTGAGTTTCTGAATGGCCGATTCAGGAATCATCGTGGATCTCCTAGAAGTGCGCTCGTCATGTGCAAGAAACCTGCGTCAGTTCAGCGGGATTCTAAAGAGATTCCTTTGGACTGTCATACGAGCATAGGCATAGATCGAAGGATTGAGACCGGGAGCAAAAAGCGATATCCCGGTCATGTCAATGACAGCGACAACGTTTAGGCCTTTTAGGTCTTCGGCGGATTTGAGACCGGAGGGCGGTAGAGTGGGGAGTGATTTGCCAGAGGGTAAGGCGATTGCGAATGCTTTTCCACCGCCCATGGCGCCGATCCCACGCAACCTGACGTAGAAAAATTTGCCACCTGGTCCCCAGCCGACATCACAGAAATCGCAGATGCGAACTGTTAGACCTCCGCGCACTGGTTGAGCCATTGGCCAAGGCGCGCTCAATAGCCACCACTCGCCATCCGGCGAAACAACTCTGAAATCCCGAACGGGGTTGGGACTCATTTTTCGGGCTTTGGCGTCATTCTGCCCCATGCCGTAAACGAAATCTGAGTTGCCTTCCGACCCCCGAAAGAAGAGATCGCCGGCGGGTCCGAAAGATGGCATGTCAGACTCGAATGACGTTAGCTGTTGCGGCGCTGTGCCGCGGTCGAGTGGCGCTAGCCAAACGCGCGAACTCCCTTCCGCATTAAGAGACGCGAAGGCGATGCGTTTTCCGTCCGGCCCAAGATCGAAGTCGCTCATCAATACGCCGGGAAGGACGCCCTCCGTCCGGCCAGACTCCAGGTCGGCCATCCAGAGTTCTCCCGAATTGAAGGCGCGGGAGCCTTCCTTGCGAGCCAGATAAAAGAGTTTCTTACCATCGGGCGAGAAGACGGAACGCGCGGCGCCGCCGCCTAACCCGAGACCGGGCAAAGCAGCGAAGCCCTCGGAGGAAATCTGCCGGTCTCCGTTTGCGTCGTGCAGCCAGACACTCCCTTGCCGGATGCCTGCGGAGGTCACGAGCGAATAGCCGTCCGGAGCAATCGCGATGCCCTCCTCTTCGGTTGGGCCGAAAGTGATCTGCTCCGGTGCACCTCTCGGAAAGCGTTGGCGCCAAATGTGGAAACCGCCTCCGATATCGGCGGTGAAGTACATCCAACTGCCATCCGGAGACCAAGCCGCATACGTGCAACTGCCCTTCTGAGGGCCCGCGATCTCACCGGCAGAGCTTCCGTCAAAGGGAAGCACCCGGCATGGCATCCATCCAATATTGTCCATTTCAGAAACGAGGACCCATTTGCCGTCCGGAGATAGCCAGGAGCGGTGCGCCATTCCCTCATCGTTGGCCGGCACATAGACGTCGCGCTCTCCGGCGCGGCTCTCGGCAGCGGTGGCGAGGGCCATCCGAATGCCTGTTTTCATTTCCGAGAACAAAACATGCTGCCGGTCAATCCATGTGAGAGCGGCTGCGTTTGGCAGGACTTCATGCGGCACTCCACCCAGGACTGGTACAACCCAGGTGTTCCATCCGAAGCTCGCGTCCGTCGCTGTATAAGTGATGCGCGAACCGTCCGGGGAAAAGACCGGAGCCATCTTCGGGAGATTGTCATGAGTAAGCTGAACCGGCTGACCGTCCGGCAACAACTTTACGTAAATCTGTCCAGGAGTGACGAAGGTTTCCGGCCCGCGAATGAAAGTAATCATGCGTCCATCGGAAGAGAATGCAGGCGAAGTCGCCCAGTCGGCGAAATTCGTGACCTGCACCCAGTTAGAACCTGCGGAAGAGCCGGTGCGACGCCAGCGAAGCAGGCCAAACCCAAGCGCGAGGAGTGCGAGGAACGCGACTGGGAGCGCGACCAGCCGGACCCTTCGGGAGGTGGATGGACGACTCGGCAGGCTCACTTTGGCGTGGGACGTCGACTCCGTGTCACGCTTCAGCCGCTGCAAATCGCTGCGGATGTCCGCGGCACCTTGATAGCGGAGCTTGCGGTCTTTTTCCAGCGCCTTGGAGATGATGCGCTCGAGCTCTGGAGAAACGTCAGGATTCAGACGCGCCATGGGAGGCGGCGCTCGGTTCAAAATCGCATCGTGCACCACGGCAGTGGTGTTGCCCGGGAACGCCATCCGGCCCGTGGCCATCTCGTAGAGAACCGCACCGAAGGAGAACAAATCCGTGCGTGTATCGAGTTCTTCCCCACGTGCCTGCTCCGGGGACATATAAGCTATCGTGCCCACCGCTGTGCCTGGGCTGGTGAGCAATTCTTCCGTAGCGGCTGTCGGCATGGCAGAGGCACCAACGCTTCCGCCGGCGGGAGCAGGTTTCGCTAGACCGAAATCGAGGATCTTGGCGTGTCCTCGCTTTGTTACGAAGATATTTGCAGGCTTGATGTCCCGGTGGATGATGCCCTCTGCATGGGCCGCG
Source organism: Candidatus Acidiferrales bacterium (assembly GCA_049644285.1). GTDB lineage: Bacteria > Acidobacteriota > Terriglobia > Acidiferrales > UBA7541 > CAVRXT01. The sequence continues at coordinate 27,412 of JBARRP010000154.1, forward strand.
TCCAGAGCGTCGGCGATCTCAGTCCCCAACTCCAGTTCCTGCGCCAGCGGCAGCAGCTTGCCTTCGATACGATGCTTCAGCGTGACACCGTCCAAATACTCCATAACGAGGAATGCCTTTCCGTTCTGCTCGTCAATCTCGTAGATGGTGCAGATGTTTGGGTGGTTCAGAGCCGATGCGGCTTTGGCCTCGCGCTGGAAGCGGCTTAGTGCTTGAGGGTCTCTGGCTACATCGTCCGGCAGGAACTTCAGGGCTACGAAGCGATTGAGTTTGATGTCTTCGGCCTTGTAGACCACACCCATGCCGCCGCCCCCAAGCTTCTCGATCACGCGGTAATGCGAGATGGTCTGCCCGATCAAGGGGAAAGGACTCCGCCCTTGAATCTCATGTTAGGAGGGCCTGGAAGCGGAAGTCAACGGACATGTAACGTGCTTCTCGGAGACTTGGCCACCCACGGTTTTATGAGGTTGCAGTAGAAAAGGCGAGGAACACGCAAGCAGTGCCGTTTCCGCCAAGCGGACCTTTCTTGATTCTCTGATGCTTTCTATCGCCAGGCGTTGCGCTCGCGCAGCGAGGTGATGTGCGCAACATGGTGGCGCCCGTGCCAGGCGTAGTGGGCGAGCAGATTGTCGAGAGTCATCACTCCGAGTTCAGGGTGGCGGAGCTGGCGAGATAAATCCGCGGGCGAGAGGGAACGCAACAGCTTTCCCCAACGCTGGTGCAGGGAATCGAGCAGGGCGAGAGACGTCTCGAGGGGAGTTGTCCGCGTATCGGCGAGCTCGGCCCAGCGGGCCTCGTCGTAGGGCTTGATGGTCGGCTCGTCCTCGGTTAAGGCGAGCTTGAAACGAACGTAGGCGTTGAGATGGCTGTCCGGCACATGATGGACGACTTGGCGAACGGTCCAACCGCCAGGACGATAGGGCGTGTCGAGTTGTTCGGGCTGGAGGCCCGCGACGGCGGCGCGGAGCCGAGCCGGCGCGGCGTCGATTTCCTCGATGTAGCGCCGGCGGTTCTCCGGGGTCGGTGAGTCATCTCTCTGAAATTTTCCGATTGGGTAGCGCAGGTCTGGTTCGGGCATTTTCAACCTCCGGCTTGGCAAGTGCAGATCGGATCGTGAGACCCGAGATGTTTGAATTGGTTCTGCGTGGCGGCAGAAAACCCCCGCCTGGTTCGGCTGGGCCTCACCACAAGTCTGAAGAGGCGGGCTACAAACGCTCTTCACTGCTGGGTAGCACCCATCGAAAGTCCCCGCCAGGTTGGGCTGCGCTCACAAATCCGAAGGGGCGGGCTACAAACCCTCGACAATTGGAACTGGGCGGCCGGGGACAACTGGCCTCTCAGGCGCCTTCGCGGTCCTGATATTCTTCGTGCCAGGCCATTTGAATTGCTTCGAGCTTTCCTTCGTTCGATCCATTGGGATCGCCGGTGAAGCCGGCGAGTTCGGTGACCCATTTGTGCAGGTCGGTGAAGCGAACCGTCAGAGGGTCCTTGTCGGGAAATTTTTCTGAGAGGTGAATGCCGATTTCTTCGGCGTCGTCCCAGTCAAATGTGTCGGGCATTTCGACTCCTCCGAACTGTTGCTACGCCCAATCCATAGGGTGAAGCAGAATCTTCATGAGAGATTCCCCAAAGGCACCCAGAGTGCAAAACGCGCACTTCGGGCCGGTAAAGCTTGGCCCTCAGAATGACACACCCTCATTCCCTACGGCTCCTAGTGCTCGGCTTCCTTGGCGTAATTCTTGTTCCACTCAGGAATCTCGACGACCAAGTCCTTGGTGCCGTCGGGCACACACTGGCAGCTGAGGCGCGATTTGGGCGTAACGCCGGGGGCCTCATCGAGCTGGTCCAGCTCCGCGTCCGTTGCCTCGCTGCATGACTCCAGGCCCTCGTGGACGATCACGTGGCACGTGGAGCAGGCGCAGACGCCGCCGCAGGCATGGTCGAGGCCCAGGTGGAAGCCCGTGGCAATATCCAAGATGCTGCCCGGCAGGCCCTCGCGGGCGTAGGGGACTTTCTCCGGGTCGACCTCGACGGTCTTGCCCTCTTTCCCGAATGTCACTTTGAATTTCTGGGTGGCGGGCGTGTATTTAGTTTCTTCGATGTAAGGGTTTTTTCCGCCCATCGTGGCTGGCTCCTTTCGTGCCCTTATACTTCATCCAGCCGCTTGCCCCCAAGCGCCGTTTGCAGAGCGTTGTTCATCAGAATCTCGGCCAGATGCATGGTGGCCTGGTTGAGCTCATCAATGCGCGCGCGGATCAGCTTGTAGTCCCGGCCGGGCAGCGCGGCGCGCAGCTCTGCGACCGACTCGTCGATCTTGCGGCGCTCGTCGGGCGAAAGCTCACCGGCGCGGTCGTCCGCGAGCGTCTTCTGGGTTGCCGCCAGGATCGTTTCGGCGTCGTTGCGGGCCTCGATCAACTGGCGTTCCTCGAAATCCTGTTCGGCGAATTCGATGGACTCTTCGAGCATGTGCTCGATCTCGGCGTCGGTGAGGCCGTAGCTCGGCTGGATTTCGAGCGTACGCTGCTCGCTTGTCCTCAGATCGCGAGCGGCAACTTGCAGGATTCCGTTCGCGTCGATCAGGAACTTCACTTCCACGCGCGCCAGACCCGCCGGCCCGGGCGGAACTCGCAACTGGAATCGCGCGAGGGACCGGCAATCTTTGGCCAGTTCACGTTCGCCCTGGAGAACATGAACGTCGATTCCCGTCTGGTTCTCGACGCCTGTGGTAAAGAGTTCCTGCGCGCTTGCGGGAATCGTGGAATTGCGGGGAATGATCTTGGCAACGACGCCGCCCATGGTTTCGATGCCCAGCGAAAGGGGAGTGACGTCGAGCAGGAGCATGGTTTTGACGCCCGTTTCGAGGATGTCGGCTTGAACCGCGGCGCCGAGCGCGACCACTTCGTCGGGATTCAGTTCGCAATGCGGAGCGCGGCCGAAGTAATCGCCCACCGTCTTGCGCACGAGCGGAATGCGCGTCGAGCCGCCGACCAGAACCACCTCTTCCAGGTCGGTGGGGGCGAGCTTCGCGTCCGCCAACGCAATCTTTACTGGTCCCATTGTCCGGGCCACGATGGGCCGGATCAAATTCTCGAATTCGGAGCGCGAGATTTCGCGCTCGTAGACGACGCCATTGCCGAGGGGAAATCGGATCGCGGCAGTCTCGGAGCCCGATAGATCGTGCTTAACGCGAATCAGCGCCTTGCGCAATTCCTGGATTGCCTCGGGACGCTCATCAAGCGATACGGAGAACTTCTTCCTGATTTCCTCGCGCGCGCGAGCAATGAGGGCGTTGTCGATATCGTCGCCACCGAGGTGCGTGTCGCCATTGGTCGAGAGCACCTGATAAATGTCGCCCTCGCCTGTGGAAATCAATTTCAGGATGGAGATGTCGAAAGTGCCGCCGCCAAAGTCGTAGACAGCAACTCTGCCCCGCTGCTGCTCGTGCAAGCCATAGGCAAGCGCGGCCGCCGTCGGCTCGTTCACTAGGCGGAGCACATCGAGCCCGGCGAGCCTCCCTGCATCCTTCGTGGCCTGGCGCTGCGCGTCATTGAAGTATGCCGGTACCGTGATGACAGCACGGTCCACCGATTCTTTGAAATAGGTCTCCGCCCAGCCCTTCAGCTCGCGCAGAATGAAGGAAGAAATTTCTGGCGGAGTGAACACTCGGTCGCCCAAACGCACGCGGATCACGCTCTGGCTGCCAGGGTCGATGCGGAAAGGAAAAATCCTCAGCTCATCCTGTATATCGCTGACGCCACGGCCCATCAGCCGCTTCACCGAATAAATCGTGCGCTCGGGCTGCGTCAGCAGGCATTCCCGAGCGGGATCGCCGACCAGGATTTTGCCTTCTTCATCTACGCTCACGACGGAAGGACAGAGCGGCGTCCCGTAGGGGCCAGGGATACACCGAGGCGCCCCCGATTCCGCGTCCATGTACGCAATCAGGCTATAAGTTGTGCCCAGATCGATTCCAACTACACGTTCCATGATTCCCCTTCAGGCTTCCGTCAATTCTTTCTGCACATTCGCGACGAGATTGCGAATGTACGACCGGCGATTCAGGACTTCGTTCATTTTCGCCATCACCGCTTTGCGGGCCGCGTCGTCTGCGTTCTTCTCGATGGCGTGGTCCCATTCGCCGAACGTTGATTCCAGTTCTTCGTCCACCTCGCTGAGCTTTTCCTGGAAATTCTTCTGCGCTACTTCGAGCCGGCTGCGCAACTCGCCCAGATCGCCGCCGGATGCCCGCGCTTCGCGCAGCTCGTCGAGCGATTCGTTCAGCTCGAAGACTTCTTCGAGCAGCTCCGGCGGGGCCTGCTGCTTCGTGGCGCCTTCTTTGCGCATGCCTTCTTGCGCGAGCAGATATTCGACGCGCACAATCGGGTCGCGCAGTGTGCGGTAGGCGTCGTTCAGCTCCGAAGAGCGCTCGAGCGAGAGATTGCGCTCGAACTCAGTTGCGCGCATGAAATTATCGGGATGCAGCTTCCAGCTCAGCTTGTGGAATTGCGCTTCGAGCGCTTCAGCATCCATTTGCAACTTCTCCGGTAGTCCAAAAAGCACGAAGTAGCTTGCTCCGCGAGGCAGCGGCTGAATCTTGCCGCAGGCCGGACAGAAATGGTCTCCATTTGCCGCGGCGTGGCAGCTCCAGCAGGGAGCGCCTGACGAGGTTGCGGTTTTCGAAGTCGCACTCATGTGGTGATTTCCCAAGTTCCCTGATTGAAAGCGGGGGTGAGAGATCGGAGCGGTCGCTTGACTCGCGCCGGCCTGACCCTTCGCTTCACTCAGGGCAAGAGGCCGCCGCTACAGTTGCTTGGCCAGTTACGCCGTGAACGAGCTGCCGCAGCCGCAGCTCCGAGTGGCTTGCGGATTCTGGAAGACGAAGCCCTGTCGCATCAAGTCTTCGTGATAATCGAGAGTGGTGTTGTTGAGGTAGAGATAACTCTTGGGGTCCACAAAAAGCCGCGCCCCGTTTTCCTCGAACACCTTATCGCGATTGCGCGCCTCGGTCTCGAGGCGCATCGCATACGTCAGTCCGGAGCATCCGCCACCCTGCACCCCGACCCGCAGTCCACCCGAGTTTTCGGGCACGCCCTCTTTGTTCAGCAACTCGCGGATTTTTTCCGCCGCTTTTTCCGTCAGATGAATCATGGCCGTCATCGCACCCCCCGCATCAGTCGAGCCCGGCGCTTGTTAGAACACGCTAAGCCCGGTACGCGAGGGGCGGGCGATTAGTTGTGCCCGGCAGCGGATTCCGCGGCCTGAGCTTCCGACTCGCCCTGCTTCTTCTTCCAGTCGGTGAGGGCGGCCTTGATCGCGTCTTCAGCGAGCACCGAACAATGAATCTTCACTGGCGGCAGCGAAAGCTCGCGGACGATGTCCGTGTTCTTGATCGAGAGCGCTTCCTCGACCGTCTTGCCCTTCACCCACTCGGTGGCGAGCGAGGAACTGGCAATCGCCGAGCCGCAGCCGAAGGTCTTGAACTTCGCTTCCTCAATCACGCGCGTGTCGGGATTGACCTTCATCTGCAGCTTCATGACGTCGCCGCACTCGGGCGCGCCGACCAGGCCCGTGCCGACGTTCGGATCCTTCTTGTCGAGGGAGCCGACGTTGCGCGGGTTGTTGTAGTGGTCTATCACCTTATCGGAATAAGCCATCGTGCTTTCTCCTTATTTAGTTCGAATCAATTTGGCGCCACTTAAGCTGTCTCGGCCTTCCAGTTCATCTTACTCAAGTCCATGCCTTCTTTCGCCATCTCGTAGAGCGGCGAAAGTTCGCGCAGGCGATTCACCGTTTCGACCACGCGCGCAACCACGTAATCCACTTCCTCTTCGGTGTTGAATCGGCCGATGCCGAAGCGGATCGAGGTGTGGGCCAAGTCTTCGCCGACGCCCAGAGCCTTCAGCACGTAGCTGGGCTCGAGGGTCGCCGATGTGCACGCCGAGCCGCTCGAGACCGCCACGTCGTTAATGCCCATCAGCAGCGATTCGCCTTCGACGTAGGCGAAGCTGATGTTGATGTTGTGCGGCAGGCGATGAACCATCGAGCCGTTGATGTAAGTCTCATCGAGCTGCGACATGATGGCGTCCTTCAAGCGATCGCGCAGCCGGCGCAGTTTTTCGCTCTCGGTCGGCATCTCGTTCATGCAAATCTCGCAGGCCTTACCGAGACCCACGATGCCCGGAACGTTCAGCGTGCCGGAACGCATCCCGCGCTCGTGGCCGCCGCCATCGATAATCGCGGAGAGTTGCACGCGGGGATTCTTGCGGCGCACGTACAGGGCGCCGGCACCCTTCGGCCCGTAGATCTTGTGAGCCGACATGGCCAGGAGGTCGATCCCGTCTTTCTGCACGTCGACAGGAATCTTGCCGACGGCCTGCACTCCGTCCACGGCAAAGAAAACGCCCTTCTCCTTGGCAATCTTGCCGATTTCCGCGATCGGCTGAACGACACCGATTTCGTTGTTGGCGTACATGATGGTGATCAAGATCGTCTTCGGAGTGATGGCGCGGCGCAGCTCATCGAGATCGATGCGGCCGTCCTTCTCGACAGGGAGGTAGGTGACCTCGTAGCCCTCTTTCTCGAGGCGTTTACAGGTGTCGAGCACCGCCTTGTGCTCGGTCACCTGGGTGATGATGTGGTTGCCCTTTTCGCGATACATCTCGGCGACGCCTTTGATGGCCAGGTTGTCAGATTCGGTGGCGCCGCTGGTAAAGATAATTTCCTTGGGCGACGCATTGATCAGCCGGGCAATCTGCCCGCGGGCGTTCTCGACAGCCTCTTCCGCCTTCCAGCCGAACTCGTGGTTGCGGCTGGCGGAGTTACCGAAAGTCTCCCGGAAGTAGGGAAGCATGGTGTCGAGGACGCGCGGATCGACCGGGGTCGTCGCGTGATTGTCCATGTAAATCGGAAGCTGAACGGCCATTCTCGCTCTCCTAAACTCGAAGCTCGACGACCTCGGACGACGGGGCGTCATCGGTCATCTGCAAAATCGTGACTTTGTTAAGAACCTTGACAATCGTTTCGTTGACCCGCCGGAGCGGCTCGCGGACCGTGCAGGTGGTGGACTGTTCGCATTCCCCGCGATGCGTCACACAGGATGTGATGAAAAACGGGCCGTCGACGGCTCGGATTGCATCGAGAAGCGTAATCTGTGCCGGATCTTTTGCCAGCGTATACCCCCCGCTCGACCCGTGGCGCGCAGTCACCAACCCCACCCGTGCCAGCTTTTGCAGAATCTTAGCCATCAGCGGCATCGAGATGCCGTACTCGACGGCGATATCGGTCGCGCTGCAGGAACACTGGCCGTAATGGATGGCCAAGTGCCGCAGAGCGATGAGCCCATAGTCCGCTTTTTTCGATAGCTTCAGCACCGTTGGATATACGACCAAATCGGTCGCAATTGAATTGTAGGGCCGTCCGCAAGGATTGTCAAGTTGGAACCTTCTGCCCAAGCCCCAGCAGACCAATAGGTTAAATCACGACCATTTTAGTCCGGTTTGTCAAACGATGGGCAGCGACAGGTAGAACCGGAAGCTTAAACGGCTGGAGTTGGGAGTCCAACGGTTGTCCGAGGTACTCGCGTTCGCCCATCAGAGTAGGTCACGTGCCGTGGGGTGGCTTCCACTGGTTAAGGAACTTCACGACGTCGTCAGGTCCGATCCGCGTCGTGTTTTCGAAATCGCCATGCTTTTGGCTGAAAACGAGCTTCCCATCCGCGTCCAGGACGGCGAGGCTGGGCACTCCCTTGTTCAAGGGAACTTCGTATTTATGGGCGAGGTCGAGGTTCTTGTCGTATTCGCCGATATTGATGTGCACGACGTGGTAGTTTGTCTCGACGAGCGGGCCAATGTCCTTGGAATGAAACGTGGCGTCCAGGACGTGACAGTCGTAGCACCAATTGCCGCCGAAGACCAGGATCACGCGCTTATGATCCTTCGCCGCCGCCGCGAGCGCGGCGCTGACCTCAGCGGGAGCCTCTGCTGGGTCGGGGTATAGATTGGGATTCGGCTTGGCTGGCTCGGGGAGCCGGCGTGGGGTCACAGGGTTTGGATTACCTCGCTTTGTGGCAACAATTCGCCAGTCGTTTCCCTGCTGTACCCAAACCTGAGCCGCTGATACGACGAAGGGCTGTTCGCCCGAACTCGTCCGCAACGTACCTTGGATTCGAAGCGTCAACTGAACCGTGGCCGCTTGAGGCCGATCCACCTCCAGTATCTTCGGATTAAACTCACCGAGCCCCTCGGCACGCAGCGAGGACCAGAAGGAGGGCTCTTCGTTCGGATCCTGAGTCTTGCCTTGGGGAGTTTCTGCGGCGGCGGTGGGAGAAGTGCTGTAGAGCGCGGCGAGAGCTAACTTGTCGCCCGCGACGACCGCAGCCTTCCATTGCTCGAGAGGGGCGAATGTGGATGAGCTCGTTGCGTGGGAGGCTGTTTTGGCGCTTGACTGCTGGGATGAGGCTTGGACCGCAACTACGGCTGACGACGACACGAGCAGGACGGCAAGTCCGCATGTCAAAGGACCAAATCTCATGGATCCCCCTCGGACGCTATTCCTACCACGCCTACAATCTTAGCGCAGCAAGGCGCACAAGCTTGCACTGTTGTTTTTGACGTCAAGGCGCGGGCTTTTGGCTCTTTTTGTGCGGTCGAGGCTCCGGTTTGTGGGTTAAAATGCAACGCGAAGACATTTTGGACGATGAAAGCCGTCACGGCTATCTATCCCGGCTCGTTCGACCCGGTCACGAACGGGCATCTGGACTTGATCGGGCGGGGGGCCAAGATTTTCGACCGGCTCGTCGTCGCCGTCCTGCACAACAGTGAAAAGGATCCACTCTTCGCGGTCGCCGAGCGTCTGGAGATGCTGCGCGAAGTGACGCGTCCCTGGCCGAACGTCGAAGTGGATGTCTTCAATGGCCTGCTGATGGATTACGCCCGGCAGAAGAAGGCCCAGGTGATCCTTCGCGGGATTCGCGCCATATCTGACTACGAGTATGAATTGCAGATGGCGCTGATGAACCGGAAGATCGAGCCGCTGATTGAAACGGTGTTCATGATGCCGGCGGAGGCTTACAGCTACTTGAGCTCGCGGCTGGTGCGGGAAATCGCGCGGCTGGGCGGGCCGGTGAAGGACCTGGTGCCAGCGATCGTCGAAGAGCGCCTGCGCGCGAAGGTTAGGTGAGGTGAGCATAATGTCGAGTGCGCCGCTGCCAAAGAGCGAGGAAACCTTGCAGCTTTCCGACCGCGTCAACCGCATTTCGGTTTCTCCGACGATGGCGGTTTTGGCGGAAGCGGAAAAGTACAAGGCCCGGGGCGTGGACGTCGTGGATTTTGGCCCGGGCGAGCCGGATTTTCCGACTCCGGAGCACATCAAGCGAGCCGCGATCCGTGCGCTCGAAGAAAACCGCACCAAATACACGCCTTCGGCGGGGATCGCTCCGCTGCGTCAGGCGGTCTGCGAATGGCATGGGGCGCAGCTTGGCTCGGACTACCAACCCAGCGAATGCGCCTGCACGGTTGGCGGCAAGCATGCGCTCTTCAACATCATCTGCTCGCTGATCAATTCCGGCGATGAGGTCATCATCCCGGCACCGTATTGGGTGAGCTATCCCGACATTGTGAAATACGCGGGTGGCGTGCCTGTTTTTCTGCCGACGAAGGAAAGCGACGGATTCTGCGCCCGAGCGGCCGATGTGGAGAAACTGATTGGGCCGCGGACGCGGGTCGCCATCATCAATTCGCCTTCGAATCCAACTGGCGCGGTGGTGCCGCCCGAAGAGTTCGTGCGCATCTACGATGCTTCCAGGCGCCGAGGGGTGTGGCTGCTTACGGACGAATGCTATTCGCACTTTGTCTATGATGGCGCCAAGCCGTACTCGATCGCCGCCATTCCAGGCTCGAAGGAGCACGTCATCATCGCCGGCTCGCTTTCGAAGACATTTGCGATGACCGGGTGGCGATTGGGGTACGTTCTTGCTCCGGAGCCTCTGATTCAGGCAGTTGTGAAACTTCAAAGCCAATCCACATCGAATGCCACTTCGATTGTGCAATACGCGGCGCTCGAAGCACTGCGCGGGCCGATGGATTCGGTGGGGACGATGCTCGCGGAATACAGCCGGCGCCGCGCGCGTATCGTGCGGGGTCTGCGCGCAATTCCGGGCGTGCATTGCAACGAACCCCAGGGCGCGTTTTACGTTTTCCCGAATGTCGCTGCTTGCAGGATACGTGGCGCATCAATTCCGCGGACGGCGGCAGGCGAGCCGGACACGTCGCAAGTGGCGCGCGAGCTGCTCGAGCGTGAACATGTGGCGGTAGTGCCCGGTGAAGGATTCGGGGCTCCGGGGTATATCCGCATTTCCTATGCCACTTCGCTCGAGCGCATCGAGGAAGGCCTCCGCCGTCTCGAGCGCTTTTTTGGTCAGGGAAAGTGAGCCTTCGCCCCGCCCGCCTGGAACCCAACTTCGACCCCCGCCCGTGGGGCACCCTTTCCCTGGCTCCGCTCTTCCCCGAGCAAAAGAAACTGCGCGAGAACATCGGCGAGGCTTGGCTGACCGGAAGTGACTGCCGCTTCGCAGACGGCCCCTTTGCCGGAAAGAGACTCGGCGAAGCGTGGCCGGAAATGGCCGCGGAATGGAGGGGAACAGAGTTCGCCAGCGAGAAGCTGTTCCCGCTGCTCGTCAAATTCCTCTTTACCGAAGACAAGCCGTCCGTGCAAGTGCATCCAGGAGACGAATACGCCGCGCGTTTTGAGCAGGACAAAGGTGGTCGAGGCAAAACGGAAATGTGGTACGCGGTCGCCGCGCGTCCCGGCGCCGAAGTCCTGGTGGGAATCAAGCCGGGTGTGACGCCGGAATCGTTCCGGCGCGCGATCGTTGAGGGCACCGCCGAAAACTGCTTGGCCCGGGTGCCGGTACAGGCAGGAGATGCGATTTTCGTTCCGGCGGGCACGGCGCACACGATTGGCGCGGGGCTGGTGCTGTGCGAAATCCAGGAGCACTCCGACATAACTTACCGCGTGTACGACTATAACCGGCGGAACGCCCTGGGTGAGCTTCGTCCGCTGCACATCGATAAAGCTCTGGACGTGATTCATTTTGGAGAACAGAGTGGCGGGAAACTCGAGCCGGTGCGGACCGAGCGCGGCGCGGTGACGGAAACGTATTTTGTGGTTTGCCGTTACTTCGCGACAGAGAAATGGGATTTCAAGGGGCGCGTCGCCGCGGCTACTTCGCGCGAACATTTCGATCTTTTGATCGTTCTGGAGGGTCGCGGGCGATTCGAATGGAGCGGCGAATCGGTCGAGTATGCGCGCGCCCAAGTGTGGCTGATTCCCGCCGCGCTCGGGGCTTATCAGATCGTTCCTGCCGGCCGCACATCGTTGCTCCGCACATTTGTCCCATCGGACGTCAACGAATTGGTCCAGCGCCTTTCGGATCGAGGCGTGCCCGAAGCGGAGTGGTCGCGGCTGGTGTACCCGTGAAAAGAGGAAAGCTGCCCGCTTGCGCCGTGCTGCTGGCCGGGGGACGTGGCACGCGTTTCTGGCCGCGCAGCCGGACGCGCACGCCGAAGCAGCTTCTCAACATTACCGGCCCGGAGACGATGCTGCGAGAAACTGCGGCGCGGCTTCGGCCGCTCTTCGCGGCGAAGAATCTCTGGGTGGTGACCAACGCCGAACAGGCGGCCGCAGTGCGGAGGGAGCTTCCGAGCGTCCCCTATTCTCACGTCCTGGCGGAGCCAATTGGCCGCAACACAGCCGCGGCAATCGGCCTCGCAGCCATTCATCTTGCGCGAGCGCACGGCGACGCACTGATGGCCGTGCTCCCGGCGGACCACCACATCTCGGAGGCTGCCCGGTACCGCAAGATCGTGGCCGCGGCGCTCGAGCTCGCTGCCGTTCCGGGGAATCTGGTGGTGATCGGAATTCCGCCTACGCGACCCGAAACGGGCTTTGGGTACATCGAGCGTGGCGGTGCCGCCGCGCGGCCCCGAGGGATCGCCGCTTATTCGGTGCGCCGATTTACCGAGAAGCCCGCGCTGCCGCTGGCGCGTCGCTACGTCGCCTCGAGGCGCTATTTCTGGAACGCGGGAATGTTTTTTTGGCGCGTGTCCACATTTCTTGACAGCCTCAAGCGATACCTTCCCGCAACATATTTCACACTGGAGGCTCTTTCGGCGCAGACCGGCACGCCGCGTTATGCGCGCGCGCTGCAGCGGATGTATAAGCGCCTCGAAAACATCTCCGTTGACTATGCGATTATGGAGCCTGCGACCCGCGTCACGGGCGGGCGCGCATCAGAACGGGTCTTCGCGATTCCCGCCAAGGTCGGCTGGAGCGACATCGGCTCCTGGGCCGCTGTCTATGAGCTTCTAGCGCGCGGGCCGGGTGAAAACGTTTCGGCAGGACCCCACTTCACTTTCGATTCCGGCGGCAACTATTTCTGGAGCCCGGAGAAGTTTGTAGCCGCGCTCGGGGTGAGCGATCTCGTACTGGTCGATACTCGTGATGCCATCTTGCTGTGCCCGCGTGAACGCGCCCAGGATGTCGGCAAGATCGTGAAATGGCTCGAAGAAAAGGGGCGCACGAAGCTGATCTAGCTCTAATTGGAGCGCGGGCGAATGGGAATTGATATCCGCCTCGAAGACCGCAAGGGCAAACTGCTGGAGGAACTGCCGGATGTGGATAATCTCCTCAGCCGGCTCCTGCCGTCCTGGGAAGATCCGAGCTTCCAATGCCTCCGCAACATTGATCCCTGGGGCGACACGGTGTTCAACCATCTTCAAATGGACCAAGTCATTTCGGAATTGCAGCGAGTCCGCATGCAGGCCTCCACAGAGGAGGAGCGCGCTTTCATCGACAGTATCGAGAGTATGGCTCGGCGCTGCCAGCAAGAGAATTTGTACCTCAAGTTCTTTGGCGATTAATCCCAGAGCTGGAAGAGCTCCGCCCTTCTCCCCGATTCACCCTTCGCTTATACTGCTGGCAAATGACTGAGATTCGATTCGGCACGGACGGCTGGCGCGGCGTGATCGCCGAAGATTTCACGGATGAGAATGTGCGCAAGGTGGCGTATGCGATCGCGCGCTACGTGGTGCGAGCCGAGCAGCCGGAGCGCGGTGTGCTGGTCGGTTTTGATACGCGATTCGGATCCGAACGGTTCGCGCGAGTCGCGGCGGAAACCGTCGCGTCAACTGGAACGCCGGTGTGGCTGGCGGCCGATGCCTGCCCGACGCCGGCAGTGTCCCTGCTTGTGCGGCTGCGCGGCGCGGCCGGCGGGATTCAAATCACCGCGAGCCACAATCCTTATCGCTGGAGCGGCGTCAAGTTCAAGGCGAGTTACGGCAGTTCCGCTTCGCCCGCCATCGTCGCGCAAATCGAAACGCAGCTCAAAGCGGTGGTGCGCGACGGTATCCCGCCGCTCCCGCCGCGCGAGGATCTGGTTCATTCGCTCGATGTGCGCGTTCCGTATCTCGAAACGGTCGAGAAGCTGGTGGATTGGGAGCGGTTGCGCGCCGCGAAATTCAGGTTTGTTCTCGATCCGATGCATGGCGCTGCGCGAGGCCTGCTTCGCGACCTGTTCCTGCGCAATGGAATCGCCTGCGATGAGATTCGCGGTAACCGCGATCCGCTTTTCGGCGGCGTGAATCCGGAACCAATCGAGCCGCACGTCGAAGCGCTGCGGCAGGCCGTGCGCAAGGGCAGCTACGATGCCGGACTCGCGTTTGATGGCGACGGCGACCGCATCGGCGCGATGGATCGCGACGGCGCCTTCATCACGCCCCACCAGATTTTTTCGCTGCTGTTCTGGCATCTTGCCGGCACCCGCAAACTCGATGGCGACGTGGCCAAGACGTTTTCGACGACCAAGATGATCGATAAAATTGCGGCGAAATTGGGCCGCAAGGTTTGGGAGACGCCCATCGGCTTCAAATACATCTGCGATCGCATGCTGGAAGGGAATATCCTGCTCGGCGGCGAGGAAAGCGGCGGAATCGGGACGAAACTCTATTTGCCGGAGCGCGATGCAACGGTCAGCGCGCTGCTGCTGGCTGAAGTGATGGCTTGGCATGGGAAACGACTTGGCGAACTGGTGGCGATGCTGCACGCTGAATTCGGCGAGCATCACTACGGCCGCGTCGATCTCGAGCTGCGCGCGGGACAGAAGGAAAAGGCCATTGCGTATTTCGCCGATGGCAAGCTCTTGCGGATTCTGGATTGGCCGGTGGTGCGCCGCGAGGATCTCGACGGCGTCAAGGTTTATCTCGGCGAAATCGGGTGGGTGATGGTGCGAGGTTCAGGAACTGAACCAATGCTGCGGATTTATTCTGAGACGACTCGCCCGGAAACGACTCGCCGGATCCTTGATGAGGTCAGCACCCTGGTGAGGAGGTGCTAGTTTGGAGCGCTCCGCGGAAGGGCAGGCATCGTGAAGCGGCGGCTCTACCAGCTCGATGTGTTTACCTCGAAGCCGTACGCGGGCAATCCGCTCGCGGTGATTACGGATGGTGACGGTCTTTCGCCGGCGCGGATGCAGGCGGTCGCTCGCGAGATGAACCTCTCCGAAACCGTGTTCGTCCAGCGCCCCAGCAGCAACCGCGCTCTTGCACGCCTGCGAATCTTTACAACCACGCGTGAACTCCCGCTCGCCGGCCATCCCGTCATCGGCACGTGGTTTCTCTTAGCCGAATTGGGCGTGGTGCCGGCATCAGAAGGCGCGGTGCACATCATGCAGCAGACCGGCGCCGGAATCCTGCCCGTTGAGTTTGCGTTCCACAATGGCCGCCCGGAACGGGTGATCATGACCCAAAAGCCGGCGAAGTTTGCGAGGCCACGATTCAAGCTCGCCGCACTTGCCGATTCCCTTGGCCTGCGACCGAAGGACTTGCATCCTTCTCTGCCGCTCGAATTCGTCTCGACTGGAATCTTCAACTTGATGGTACCTCTCGCGACCCGAGCGGCGCTGCGCCGAATCCGCGTGAACATTCACTCACTTTATCGGGTGCTGGGGACGGATGGAGTGATGGCCTACTGTTTTGCTCTGGACGCGCCCGGCAAAGCCTACGCACGCGGCATGTTGCCGTGGGCTATCCTGGAGGATCCGGCCACGGGATCGGCAGGCGGCTCGCTCGGGGCCTACCTCGTGCGCCATAGCCGCCTGCCAGCAGGAAAGAGTCTGATGATTACCCAGGGAGTCGAAATCGGCCGGCCCAGCGAGATCCGGGTCGAAGTAAGCGATAGTCGCGGACGACTGGTCCCCCGCGTGAGCGGCTCTGCTGTGCGTATCTTCGAAGGCTACATCGAAGCTTGAAGAGCTGTCAGCGATCAGCTTTCAGCACCTCGCTCCGAACCTGCTTAGAACTCGCGAAGGTGAAATCCTGGGGCCAACAAACTTGGCCCTCAGGATGACAAACTTTCCGTTCTCGTAGAATTTGCAACTCCGTGGGCCGTGTGGTTGTGCCGGCTGCGTTAGGCCCAAAGATCAAAAGAAAAGGGCCGACCCTGAAGGGATCGGCCTCGTGAAAAAAAAGAAGCCAGGACTGCTTAACGGCCGTGACGATCGTTGTGAAGGTCTTTCCGGTCGTGATGCAGGTCCTTCTTGTCCTTGTTGATGTCGCGCTGGTCGGCATTACGATCCTTGCGGTCGTTATGCAGATCGCGCTTGTCGTGGTTGATGTCGCGCTGATCGGCGTTGCGTTCGGCGCGATCCTTGTTCAGGTCGCGGCGATCGTGGTTGATATCCCGCTGATCGGCATTGCGGTCGCGCACGTCCGCATTGCGGTCACGGCGGTCGCCGGCGATGTCCTTCCGCATAGCCTGAGACTGCGCGCTATTCGTCCCGTACTTCGCGTTGTCCTGCTGGAGCTGTTGCTTGTCCTTGCTGATGTCGCGATTGTCGTGACGGATGTCGCGGTTATCGGCGTTGCGGTCGGCGCGGTCCTTGTTGAGATCGCGGCGATCATGGTTGATGTCCCGCTGGTCGGCGTTGCGGTCCACACGATCCTTGTTCAGGTCGCGGCGGTCGTGGTTGATGTCGCGCTGATCGGCATTGCGATCCTGGCGGTTGTTCTGCAGATCGCGCTTGTCCTTGTTGATATCTTTCTGGTCTTGCTGGGTATCGGTGGTTTGGGGGCTGCCGCCCGTGGTCTGGGCCCAGGCGGGGAACGAAAGAAGGCCAACCAGGGCGAACGCGGTCAGGCCTCGTCGGATGATTGTCTCGATCTTCACGGTGTCTCTCCTTTGTGGCTTAGGCGTGTGATTGCCTACACCCAATCAAACACAACTGGGCACGAAAAGTTCCGCGTGGTCCCGGTACTACTTGATGCACGGCCAGGACGTGCCACTCATTCAAGTGCTCCCTGCGGTGTGCCGGAAACCAAGCATTTCGAAGTACTTTTCGCAATTGGAAGCAGCTCTCCACGCGCATTTTGGGACGGGACGGGCGGCTCTTCTGAAAAATCGGAGATTCGTAGGAAACGACGGGGTTGTGAAGATTGGAGTCGCAAGGTTCGGCGGAGCCTTGATTTCGCAGGGCGATAGGCCATAATTAGGCAGACTATGAGCGCTTCTTGAGCATTTCCGATGGATTGCCCACAGTGCGGATTCCAGAATTCAGCTGATTCGGCTCGCTGCATCAAGTGCGAGACGCCGCTTGATCCGGAGAGCTACGCAGTTACCGCAGCTGCTGTCCAGAGTTGGCAAATCCCTGAAGGGACGAGTGGCGTCTCCGTGTATCAGGCCTCCCTGCAGGCACTGGAACCGGGCAAGGTCCTGGGTAACCGTTACGAAATCCTGCAGCTGCTCGGCGAAGGCGGCATGGGCTCCGTCTACAAGGCGCGGGATCGCGAAGTCGATCGGCTCGTGGCGCTGAAGGTAATTCGCCCCGATTTGGCGCGGCATCCGGATGTCCTGCAGCGTTTCAAGCAGGAGTTGGTGTTGGCCCGCCAGATCACCCACCGCAATGTAATCCGCATTTTTGACCTGGGCGAAGCCGAAGGCGTCAAGTTCATCACGATGGAGTACATCGAGGGCCAGTCGCTCATGGCCCTGCTTCGTGCACAGGGAAAACTCGCCCCTGTGGAGGCCGTCGGAATCATTCAGCAAGTGTGCCAGGCACTCGAGGCGGCGCACGCCGAAGGCGTCATCCACCGCGACCTGAAGCCGCAGAACATCATGTTGGACAAACAGGGGAAAGTCTCGGTGATGGATTTCGGCATCGCGCGCTCCTCGGAGACGACCGGACTGACACAGACCGGAGCGCTGATCGGAACTCCCGAGTACATGTCGCCGGAACAAGCCAAGGGCGAAAAAGTCGACGCGCGGTCTGACCTGTTTTCCATGGGCATCATTTTCTATGAATTGTTGACCGGCCAGTCGCCCTACAAGGCCGACACCGCGATGGCGACGCTTTGGAAGCGGACTCGCGAACCCGCTCGCCCGCCGGTGGATGTGGAACCTGGGATTCCTCGATCCGTGAGCGACATGGTGGTCAAGTGCTTGGAGATAGACCCGCAGCAACGTTATCAGAGCGTGACGGAGTTGGCAGGAGACCTGGACGCGTGGCAGGCTGGAGCAGGTGTCTCCGCGGCAACCTCGACCCAACGTTGGCTCCGGCAGGTGTCGCGGTCGGGAAAATGGTTGGCCATTGGGGCGGTCGCAATTGTGCTGGTCACCGGCATCGTCTTTCGACAGAAACTTCCAATCCGGTTGTCGTCCAACCCCGGAGTCACGGCGCGGCCAGTTGCGCTCGCCATCCTGCCGTTCCGCAATGCTTCGGGGGACACGTCGTTAGACTGGCTCGGGCCCAGCCTCGCCGACATGCTAACCACCGATCTAGGGGAATCGTCACACCTTCGAACCATCTCTTCCGATCGCATCCTGCAGATCTTGCGTGACCTGCAGGTGGCGCCCGCTTCATCGCTGGACCCGGCGACGCTTCGGCGTATCGGGGAATTCAGCAATGCAGAGATCGTAGTTACGGGGCAATACATCAAGGTGGGGGATCAGATTCGGGTTGACGCGACCATCCGCGATCTGAAGCGCGATCGAGTGACCGCGCTCAAGACAGAGGCGCCGAACGAGAAAGCGCTTCTTGGGGCGGTCGAACACCTGGCACAGGCGCTCCGAGAAAATCTTTCGTTGTCGCGCGACGTCATCAAGGAGCTCCAAGCGCAATCGCTCAAGCCTTCTTCAAAGTCGCTGCAGGCTCTCCGCTATTACAACGAGGGGTTACAGCTCACGCGGCAGGGAAAAAATCTGGAAGCCGTGAAAAAGTTTGAAGCCTCGACCAAGGAGGACCCGGATTTCGCTCTGGCTTATTCCGAACTGGCGCTGACCGATGAGAGCTTGGGACGTGCGACCGATGCCGAGCAGGTGTCTCGAAAGGCGGTGGACTTGAGTGAGACCCTTCCCGCTCAGGAGAGGTATCTGATCGCGGCGAACCACGCTCGAATCACGAAGGACTACGCGAAAGCCATCGAATCCTATGAGAATCTTGCGAAGGTCTCTCCCGATAACACCGACATCCTGTTCGCCCTTGCGAAGCTATACGAAGACTCCGGTGCGCTCGACAAAGCGCACACGTATTACGGCAAGGTGCTGGAAGCCGATCCTAAGTCCGTCGATGTTCTGCTGGCGGTGGGCCGCGTAGCCATCGAGAGCGGCGACGCACAGGGCGGACTCGATTCCCTGAATCGAGCGCTGAGTCTCTCGATCCAAACGGGAAATGACGAAGAGAAGTCCATGGTGCTGCAGGCAATCGGTATCGACTATTCGATCCTCAACAAGTTGGAGGATGCGCTGCAAGATTTCCAGCAGTCGCTCGAAATCAAGCGCCGCCTCGGGGACAAAAGCGGGATCGCCAATAGCCTCCAGCAAATCGCTCAGATCGAAGCGAGTCAGGGTAAGGCCGATCAGGCCCTGAAGAATTTCAACGAAGCCCTGCAAATCCGACGCGAAATCGGGGACAAGGAAGGACTCGGCAACGCCCTCAACGATCTAGGCGATTTCTACAACGGTCGCGGGCAGTACGATCAGGCGCTGCGATTGTTCAAGGAATCGCTCCAAATTCAGCGTGACGTAAGTAACGAAAACAACCAAGGGCTGGCCTTGAACAACATCGGAAACACCTATCTGTTTAAAGGCGATTACGATAATGCGCGCATCTACTTTGAACAGGCTCTGACGATCCGG
Source organism: Candidatus Acidiferrales bacterium (assembly GCA_049644285.1). GTDB lineage: Bacteria > Acidobacteriota > Terriglobia > Acidiferrales > UBA7541 > CAVRXT01. The sequence goes on from JBARRP010000154.1 coordinate 46,594, forward strand.
GAGAAATTCAAGGTTCCCGGCGACATTGCCGACACGCTGCATAATTTGGCGGAGACGGCCACGAAGGCGGGGCAATATGACCAAGCCATGGCCCAATACCTTCGCGCTCTTGACCTACGGCGCGGAGCCGGCGACAAGCGCGGGACAGCGATCGAGTCGTATAGCTTGGGGACCGTCTTTGGGTTCCAGGGCCGCTATAGCGCAGCCGTAAATTCCAAGGAAGAGGCCCTTAAGGCTTTCCGCGAGCTGCAGGAACAAGGCTTCTGGCTCGCGGAGATCTTGAGCGGCTATGGAGAGGCGCTCGCACAAATCGGGAGAAGCGAAGAAGCGCGAAAGAGCCTTGACGAAGGCTTGAGCCTGGCTCACGAACTCAAGAACGACGCCCTCGTTGCTCAGACCCTGGGTTATCAAGGAGACGATTCCTTCTACCGTGGCGATTTGAAAACCGCGAAGGCTCTCTATGAACAAGCCGCGCGTGTGGCCTCACGGACTGCAGACCGCCATTTGATCCTCGTTTCGAAAGTAAACCTTGCGAAACTGGCGATCAAGGAAGGACACGCGCAGGCTGCTCTCGACGGCCTCAAGGGAGTGGCAGAAGAGGCCGACACGCTCGGCCTCCAATATCTTTCGGTGGAATGTTCCACCGATATGGCCGAGGCCCTGGTAAACAAGAAGGATTATGCGCGCGCTACGGAACAGCTCGAGAGCGCGCTGGGGCGAAGCGAGAAACTGGGCCTGCGCACCCTGCGGGCCGAAAGCCACTACTTGTTCGCCCGGACTCTTCAGCTCAGCGGTAATCAGACAGAGGCGGCACGGCATTATAGCCAGGCTCATCAGATTCTCGACGAGATTCGCAAAGAAGCAGGCACCGATGCCGTACTCAAGCGAAGTGACCTCGCCCCAATCTACGCTGCGTCTGCCATCCCGCCTGCATAAAGCGGAGGAGCCGGGCGCGTTTCAGCGCAATTTGACCTCGTCGAGATGGTTCTAGTCATACTAGCAAGCTGAATTTGCGAAGAATTCACTTGACCGCAGCACGCGTACACCCGCACAATTTGGCGCACGTCCTCGAAGAACGTTTCGCAGCTCAAAAACAGAGTTGGAGGGCCGCACATGGCCGTCATGCAGAGATATGCGTTCGCGCTCGCTGTTTTGTTCGTGTTCTCATTGGTGCTCGCGTTCGGCGCCGCGCCGGTTTTCGCGCAAGGTTTCAATTTTCCGAATTTCAGCTCGAGGACGAACCTCACACTGAACGGAAACGCCGCACCGTCCGGGACGGGCACCAGCACTGTGCTGCGGCTCACGCCCAATGTAGCGGGTCAGGTGGGCTCGGTCTGGTTCAACACTCAGCAGGTAGTCAGCAACGGCTTCACCACCACTTTTCAGTTTCGAATCTCGAACCCTAGCACCCCGCCTGCGGACGGCCTTGCGTTTGTCATTCAAAACTCGGCAGCGAGTACAACGGCAATAGGCCCGGGTGGTGGTGGTATAGGATACGGTACGAACCTCGATTCCTCGGGCACTGGTATCACGGACAGTCTGGCAGTCGAGTTCGATACATTCCAGAACACTGGTGATCCTAACGCCAACCACGTGGCAGTTCAAAGCTGCGGCACGGGCGCGAACAGCTCGGATGAGACTGCGCTGTTTGGCGATAGCGAAACTCCTTGTAATCTTGGCACGAACTCCGAGCTGCCGATCACACTGGCGGACGGAAATGTGCACACGGTGGTGATCAACTATGATCCTACTTCCTCTGACGCGTGCGACGGCGGCCCCGCCCTTAAAGTTTATTTGGACGGTAACACGCCGGTACTGAGGGCCTGCGTCAATGTTGCCACCAGGCTGAGTCTCGGTACTGGCGGCACGGCCTGGGTCGGATTCACGGGCGCTACAGGAGCTGACGACGAGGACAACGATATTCTGAACTGGTCGTTCACGCCGCACAGGGGCCAGACGACCAACGTGATCTTAAACTTCACGCCCAGCCAACCTTCCCAGGTGGCCAAGTTCAACTGCACAACCTTCAACGAAAATGGTTCCTGCGCCGACCCCGAAGCGCACTCGCTCAAACTCACGGCTAGCCAGGTGGGCCAGCCGTTCTCGCTGGTGGTGAGTTCAACGATAGTCGACGGCGACGGGAGTTGCGAGAGCGGCATTGCGGACGATCCCGCCGATCCCAACGATTGCCGGTACGTGAACCACTTCGGCACACCTGGCACACCCCCGGCAGTGACGGTGCCGCTCTGCGATCCCTATTTCAAGGATAGCAATAATGTCCAACACTGCGTCTACTACCGGATAGAGAATCCGCCGGACACGTCGCTCTACCAGGGCCCCATTTACTGGTATATTGCCTGGAATGATGACACGTTTGTCACTTCCGGCGCGTGTGCGGCTGTAACGTTCCCTACCACATATCAGTGCGGCAATCGGCAGATGGCGGACGACCCGAGCTCGCCTCCGCATGCCGACGCCAACCAGTACACACAATACATAACGACCTATTTCAACGGGAGTGGCGGCCAAGTGGGATTCGACCCCGGCCTCGGCGGAGGCTCGAAAAACTTCAACGATGTCGAGGTTGTTTTCCCGCAGACCGTGCCGAACGTCAAGTTATTCCTGTTCGCGCCCCAGCCCAACACCCACGTCGAGCAGACCGACAGACTTCCCATCATCTTTCTACTGCTGAAGGGGTCCAGGTTGATCACCAATGCTACCGTGCCCCCCAACGTGGTAAACGTCACGGTGCTCGATAGCAGCGGCGCCGTCAAGCAGGTTGTCGCTCCCGGTAGTCCTCTGCCGAATTTTAGTCTTTTCTTCGGCTTCTACGTCCTGGGTCTGGATACGTCCCAATTAACGCCAGGCTCGTACCAGCTGCGGATCGACTCCAATCTGTTCGCGCAGCAGACGATACCCTTTACTGTCGTGCCTGAGGACTAGCGGCTCTCACAGGTGCGAAGCAAATCGCCAAGAAAAGGCCGGGCTCGCCAGGCCCGGCCTCTTCATTTACGCCGCAAGAGACGCAGACATTAGCGCGCCTGTTCCTTGATCCCCTACCCTACCTGACGCTGACCTTATCATGAAAGCTGCAAGGCTGGGATTTTCGCGGCAGATTAAACTAGCTACTCAGTCAATGGATGAGCTTGCTGCCAATAAGGCTCCGCCTCGGAATTCCTGTTTCTCCGGGTGTGGAAGGAAACCAAAGCCGATCTAGCGAGAACATTAGGGCATGAGGATTCCTTGTCTCGAAGTTGGCGCCCGCAAGAAGATCTGCGCAGATATCTTCGGGCTGTAGCCGGAGACTTGTCTTCGGCCCGAACCAACTCAAGGGCGGGGGTTCACCTCATATTAGTTCTCGTTTTGCTCGTCGTCTTCCCGTCCGGCCTTGATGAAGCCGAACAGGCCATGCTTCTCGTCCGCGAACCGGCGGTGAAGAACACCTTGGTATCGGGACATCTTATTTCCCTGTCCGACTAAACTGCCCGCCCGACATCGCTCTGTTGACTCGAGATAATGTGTGTAAATCATCAGGGAGTGGTATCTCTCGCCCCATCTTCCGGAGACCCCAACGGTGAAGTTGTCAGTCGCGTCCTCGATATGCCAGCTCGGGGTCAAATAATCGAACGGGAGTTCGTTCTTCAAAACATCCACGATGGCGGTGAGGTGCTTGAGGAGCACCCAAATGGATTTGTTGCTTATCTCCGAAAAATCCTCCGGCATTCGTTATGCCTCCGCTGGCCCTAATCGAAGAGCGTCGGTTCTTTTTCCGTCTGGCGAGGCTTCCCAGCTTCCACCATGCCCCTCGCTCCACATAAATCACGGAACAGTTCGACTGTCGCAGGTGCGTGTCCGGCGTAGTGGTTGTTGGCGTACGCGTAAATCGTCACGCCTCGCCTCTGTATCCGTTGACAGGCATCAACCCAACTGCTGAGTTCTTGCGTGCGGTCAACTATGGTCTTGTCCCACGTCTTTCTCTGTCGCTCGATTCCCTTGCGGTCGCCAAGCCAGCGAATGTAGGTGAAGTCTGCGGTTATAGGGTCAAATTTCTCAAACAATTCGCTCGGTCTCGGCATCCACTCTCGGTCTTGGAGGACGAGGGCCAGACGATGCTCGCGGAGGGCGTCCGCGAATTGGGCGTCCAGCCAATGTTTATTTCGAATCTCAACAGCAAACTTATGGTCCCTCGGGAGTTTCTTCAGAAAAGGCAAATCCTCTCAGGCGCGCCACTATTTTGTTGGTGCAAGTGCATTTGCTTGTTCAGTGGCTTCGTCTGAACTGAGAACAATTGAGAACAAATCCTGCTCCACTTGCTCTACCGCATGCCTGCGGGACTCTTCGATCACATGAGTGTAGACGTTCAAGGTGAGAGCTGGATCTCGGTGGCGCAATTGCGCTTGCGCGATCCGCACCGGAACGTTGTGAGCGCTGAGCCGTGTGGCATGGAAGTGTCGGAGAGTGTGCCAGGAAAATCTCGGCAAGCCGAGTGAGTCCTGGGCTGGATAGAGTTGCTTTCGGGCCAGGTATTTCGGATCGAGTGGGCGATCCTGCTCGTTCGCGAACAGAAAGCCCGCGGACTTTTCCAATCTGGCCAAATGCTGGGCCAGCACCGATGCGAGCTTCGGCCCGATGGGAAGAGTGGCTTCACTCGCATTTGTTTTCGTGGAATCCAGGTGTCCATGCCAGATATCTTTCCTGACATGGATTTCCAGATTCGAAACGTCCACATCCTCAATCCGCAGTGCCATCGCTTCCCCGATGCGCATTCCCGTCCCGGCCAACAACAAAAGGATGGTGCGTGCTGGCTCCGGAAGCTCAGCAACTAAACGGGAAAATTCGCTCGGGGATGGAACAAACCGTTCTTTGCGATACTCGCGAGCACCCAACTTGATCCCGCGAGCCGGGTTCCGCTCCAGATAGCCGAACTCGACTGCCACGGTGAGAACGGCCGAGAGGGTTGTCGAGATATTCTTCACGCTCTGCCGTGAGAGATCCTTACCTGCCAAGGCGGTCACAAAGCGCTGGACATCGCCCCGTGAGAGCTCCAGCAAGCGCTGATTTCCAAGAGCCGGGAGGATGTGCTGGTTCAGGTTGGCCTGATAGGAACTCTAAGTGGAACGCTTCAAGTTGGGCAAGACATCCGGCTCGTAGTGTTGCATATAGAACGCGCGCAGAGTCAGCATCGACTGCGGACGCCAACATCCGGCATTGATCGGACGGAGGATCTGTTCCGCCAGCCGTTGAGCTTCCCGCAAGGTGAGCTCCTCGGCGGGGCCGAGAACGACCGCCCGGTGCCGTCGTCGAAACTGTCCATCCGGACCCAGTACATCTTCGCGGTAACGCAATAACCTCATACTTCCTCGGGTGACAATACAACCTCGTTGAAAGCGACGCCGAGCCATGGGGTCCTTCCTTTCCCCTGTTGGCTCAGGGCGCCTTCCTTGACGGGTCGAGATTGTATCGTGAGTCATCTCTTTTTCGATGGGTTAGGTCACAAAAGGAACTGGCTCGTTTCTGCTGATTCACCCTTGACCGGGATCATCTTTTTCTTCAACAGACGCATCGACTCTCGCCCGTTGTAGAAAATCCTTGCTGAACAAAGGCCGCAATTGATAAAAGGTCGGTTCGTCTTCGTCAAGAAAACCGCAACCTTGTTCTTGCAAACGGGGCACGGCGTGATTCCGATCTGTCGCAGCGCCGGCTTTAGGATCAATCCTTCTTTCGAGTCTCCTGCTGAGTTAGCTTGGTTTTCGGCCATGACCGGTCGTATCCTCCAGGGGATCTCTTAGAGAGATCGCCTGAAAAGTATGACGGACCACGAGAGGGACAAACCGACACCTTCTGGACCGATGATTGTCGGGTCGGGGCCGGGCACCGACGAGGCGGTCGATCTCTTTCTGACGCTTGCGGACTGGTTCCTAAAAGAGGAAGAGATGAGCTTTCTCGGTCCGATCGAGGGAGAGATATCTGATTGGATTGCGCAGATGGGGGCAAAACCAATCCAGTTTGAAGGGCGCTTTTTCCGAGACCACACCAAGGCTGCTACTCAGCGAGAAGTATTGAGAGAGGCCTTCGCCGTCGTGGCGGACCCACGCGAGAAAGAAGAAAAGGAAATCGCGAATCTGTTGGGGACCATATCTCCGGATGACGTGCAACGAATGATCGCAGCGCTCCAGGCGGGGGATACTTCCGGATTTGACAAGGCACGCGCGGATGTCGTGGAAAAACTGAATCACCAGATTGGGAAGCGGATCAAGCAGGGGGGTCTATCTTCCTTGATTTCATTAGCCACGAGATGCCGAGCCGCGCGAGCAGCGGCACTATCTGCGGTCCTATATAAGGCGCATGTTTCGTCTGTCATTGCCCAGGCTCGGCGAGGGGGCCGGCGAGCAGTGTTGGACCTCATTAAGGTCGATAAATTGTTCCTAAGTGACAGTTGTACCGCCCAAGTAATTCGGCAAGCAGAGCTCGGGAATGATCGCCGATTTCTCAGTCAAGTGGGGAAGGCACTGACTTACAAGCCCAAGATGGGATGGAGAAAAGCTTGTCAGCTGTACTTATACATGCTGTTCGACCTCGGCGCGCGGCTTCCGGCGTTGGCGAGGCTTCAGCTGCGCCTGGATGAAACGAATTTGCTTTTTCCAAAAACAACATTTTGGAGTAAGCGTCAATCGCAGACCGTCTTGACGATCTGGTTGACCGAAATCCTGTCTGGATTTTTTCGCCGGTCAGCTAGGTCAAGTCGGGTAGCTCATCCCGCGAGATCAGGAGATGGATTGATCGGGC
>JBARRP010000155.1:0-9217 GCA_049644285.1 Candidatus Acidiferrales bacterium
GTTCAATCGTGGATTGATGCAAGAAGGTTCTAGGTTGAGGGGTCACAGCGCCTATCCGCAAAGGCCGCCGCCACCCGCATCCGAGGCATTGGCCGACTCTCGCGCGACTCGTTGGCGTCTGGGCTGAGGCCAGCCACCCTCTCATGAAAAGCGCGTTAGAATGTCCCCTTGCTTAGGTGGGTAATCAATTTCCCGGGTGCGCTGTCGTGTTCGTCGGCTACGAGCTGGTCATCGTCGCTCAAAACGGATAAAGAACGTCAAGAAGAAAAACAGGTTCGAGAAAGGATTCGAACCGCGCCGGATGCCGACGTACCGGCATTGTGCAAAGAATTGTTTCAAGCGTCCCACCGTTGGTATGTCGTGGATACCAGCCACCTCAAGCAAACTCGTCAAGACCCCTGCGCCTACCCTGTAGCGGGATTGAGAAACGCGCAATTCGTGTTTCAGTCCGGTCTTGCCAGCTTAGGCGAGTGGGATTTCCGCTCCGAGATGAAATCAGTAACAATGCCCGCACTGGTGCTCGAAGGAGCCGGGACAAACGTTCCGTTGGATGCCACGCAAGAATGGGTCAAGTCTCTTCCCGATGCGCATTTTTTGCTGATCCCTAACGCGGGACACCTCATCTGGGCTGACCAGCCGGAAGCGGTGATCTCGGCTATAGATGAATTCTTTCGAGGAAAGTGGCCAGTGGGAAGCAGGTGATTTCACTCCGTCTTCTAGTACGCGCTGAAGCACCGGGCACAAGGCATTCAATTTAGAATCTGACAATCGGGTGGAGATCACAAAGATGAGTGAGCACAATCCGGTTTTCCAATGCCTGCTAGTGGCGATGATAGTCCTGACCGGACAGACTGCGGCTGCACAGTCTGGAGGCACTTCGAAAGGAGCTACGCCGTCAGAAACGAGGTTTCTCAACCCAGACGGGTTGAACAAACCAGCCGGATATACACACGTCGTCGTTACCGAGCCGGGCAAACTGGTCTACATATCGGGGCAGGTGGCTTGGGACGATAAGGGGGAAATCGTGGGTAAGGGTGACTTTCGTGTACAGGTCACGAAGGCACTAGAAAATCTGAAGATCGCCCTGACAGCTGCTGGAGCGACAATGGAGAACCTCATTAAGGTCAACTATTACGTGGTGAACCTCAAGCCGGATCAGGTGCGAATTATTCGTGAGGTTCGCAGCAAGTATTTTTCAGCGGAACGCCCACCAGCCAGCACTTTGGTCGGTGTGACGGCGTTAGCGCGGGAAGACTTTATGATCGAGATTGAGGCGGTCGCAGTAGTGAAGTGAGTAATTGCAGCCCGTAGCTCGACCTGAAAATTTCGGTGGACATTCCGGCGAGGTTGAAAGGTGACCTCTGCTCCAGCAGGGCAATCGGTGTGAAATTAGGAGGACTTCGCCGGGCGCTGGGCGCGGCGAACATGCAAGACCGCTTACACCTTCAGTCTAGGCATACACCTATTATCAGCGACTTACGTTCTCAACGGGGGCTGCCAGTCGCTGAAGAGGACTGTAGGAACCGTTCTCTGTGGGTAAATTTGTGGGTAAGAATTCTCGCGTTGCAACGATTTTGAGCTTGGGAATTGAGCACCGACCTTTTGACCACCTTCACTGCGGCAGCCCGATCCGGCGCAGCAGGTCGGCGTAGCGGGGATCGGAACGCATCCCGTACCATGCCACGTCGCATCCGAGATAGACCATAGCAGCCGTATGCTCGTTGTAGCCCCTTTCGAGCAACCGGAACGCTTCATCCTTGTTGCCCAACCCCGCGTAAACCCAAGCGAATTGATAGAAATCGACATAACTGTGCGAGGACAAATCCCTGAACTCTTTGGCGATCCTTAGCGCATCAGCCCGCCTGCCCGATACGGCATAGAGCCACCCTAGAACGCCAGCAACGAACTGGTTCTCTGCTGCGACGGACTTGTCCTGCTCGGCAATTTTGTCGTACTCGGCAAGGGCTTGCGGGTACATGTGTTTCATTGCGTATGCCCAAGATAATTCGGCACGAATCGCTGGAAGGTCTGGGTTAAGATCGAGCGCCTTCTGGTATTGAGCAATAGCCTCGTCGTATCGCCGCGTAAATACATACACGCCTCCCACTCCGGCAGTGATTTCCGGTGAGAGGGGGTCAAGCTCTTGCGCCCGCTTCGCCTCTGTCATGGCTTCGTTGAATCGCATTCTCATTTTCAGGGATTCGGCATAACGCTGATGTGAGAGAGCGCTGTTCGGGTTCAGCTCGATTGCCCGCTTGAACTCTCGCTCTGCACCTACCCAGTCCCAGTCGAAGAGCTTGCCATAGGCTAGCGCAGCATGTGCCTCGGCGAGGGTGTCGTCAAGTTCCAGCGCCTTCGTTGCCGCTGCCTTCGCCTTCGGAAAACTGTCGGTAGGAGGAAGATACAACCAATCACCTCCAAGACCAGAGTAGGAATCAGCCAAACCCGCGTAGGCTAGAGCGTAAGCGGGGTCTTTGTCGATGGCTTGCTCGAAATACTCGATACTCTTCTTTAGCCCTGCTGCTGTTGATTGATTCGCGTGATATCTACCCTTCAGATAAAGCTGATAAGCCTCAGGATTCGTCGCGACCGACTTCGCCAAACGAGTCTTCTCTTCACTGGTCAGTCTTCCTCCCAGATTTCCAGATACAGCAGTCGCGATCTCTTGTTGGAGGGAAGCGATCTCAGCAACTTTCGCTTTGTATTGTTCACCCCAAAGCTGTTTGTCCTCGCGTGCATCCACAAGCTCTGCGCTCACTGAGAGGTCATCGCCACGCTGAACAACCCTTCCCGTGACCAGCGTCTCCACTCCTAGCTCTTTCGCAACCTTCTGCGGGTCGATGTCACGATGCTTGTAGCGGAAGGCAGATGTGCGAGAGATCACCTTCAGATTCGGGAGACCAGACAACCTGTCGATGACGCCCTCCGTTATTCCGTCGCTTAAGTATTCCGCGTTTGGATCACCACTGGCGTTGGAAAACGGAAGTACGGCTACCGAATTGATGCGAGTCCGGTTGCCATTACCGAGATAGAAAGCCCCCGCTGCAATCAGTGCGATGACAACGATGCAAGCTATCGCGCCGATCACCAGTGTGCGGTGAGACAGGCGCGGTTTCGGATTGCCTATCGATACAGTCTTGCTGGACTCGGTGTCGCGCTTCAGGCGCTTGAGATCAGCTTTGATGTCGGAGGCATGTTGGTATCGAACGCCGCGATCCTTCTCCAACGCCTTTTTAACGATTCGCTCCAGTTCCGATGGCACATCGGGATTCAGACGGACGGCAGCGGTCGGCTCACGATCCAGAATGGCGTTGAAGATCATCGCCGAAGTGTCCCCTCGGAATGGGAGTGCTCCTGTACACATCTCGTACAGCACCGCACCGAAGGAGAACAGGTCTGTACGAGCGTCGAGTTCCTTCCCGCGCACTTGCTCCGGCGACATGTAAGCGACTGTGCCCAGCGTGGAACCGGGGCTGGTCAAGTGTTCTTCACTACTGTCAATGGTTGACTCGGAAGCCGACAACCCAGCGCCTTTGGAAGCCACCTTTGCCAGTCCAAAGTCGAGAATCTTCGCCTGCCCACGAGTCGTCACTAAAACGTTCGCAGGCTTGATGTCTCTATGAACGATGCCCTTGGTGTGTGCTGCTTCCAGAGCGTCTGCGATCTGAATTCCTAGATCGAGCACCGTGTCGATCTCCAACGGCTTGCCAGAGATCAGGTGCCGGAGGGTTTGCCCCTCCAAGAGTTCCATTGCGATGAATGTTCGCCCATCGACCTCATCGATCTCGTGGATCGTACAGATGTTGGGGTGGTTCAGCGAAGATGCGGCTTTGGCTTCTCTCTCGAAGCGGGCAAGAGCCTGCGGGTCGTGGGCGAGTTCGTCAGGAAAGAACTTCAAGGCAACGTGGCGACCGAGCTTGAGGTCTTCCGCCTCGTAAACAACACCCATGCCCCCACCGCCAATCTTGCGGAGGATACGGTAATGGGAAACTGTCTGCCCCACAGTTTGGGAGTCCGCAGCCATTGAGTGGGAATGGTAAGTCGTATAGCGAGGAGAGGTCAACGTCGCGTCTAATTAGTAGGCGCTCGTCGGAGATCACGCGTTCGCTTTCGTGTACCTGCCCTTGACCAGCCGCTCCCTGTAGTCGTTGTACATTATGTTGGAGCGCACGCTCCGGTCTTGCCCCACAAACAGGAGCCAGAGCTTCTTGTCGCACTGGTAGAGCTCCTCCAAGGCGCACCACCATCGGCAGTTGACCTTCGGGTTGGTAACCACGTTGGGGTGCTCGCTGAGATGGCGAAACTTCTTCTCGGCGGTCAGGAAGGCTGCCTGCGCCTCCTCGGGTCGCCGCTCTTGTCGCCGCTAGTCTCTACTTCCGCTCGCGTCATACAGCACCACTAACCGAAAAAGACACGATTGTCCTCGCCGATTTCACGAATGCGACGGGCGACCCAGTCTTTGACGGTGCGCTCCGGCAGGGGCTGGCCGTGCAGCTCGAACAGTCACCTTTCCTCAGCCTCGTGTCGGAGCGGCGCATCCAGCAGACCCTGCGCCTGATGGGCCGGTCGGCTGATGCGCGGCTTACGCCGGATGTAGCACGGGAACTCTGCCAGCGGACGGAGAGCGCCGCAATGCTGGAAGGCTCGATTGCGAGCCTAGGGAGTCAATATGTTTTGGGCCTCAAAGCGGTGAACTGCCGCACGGGCGATTCGCTCGCTCAGGAACAGGTTCAGGCAGCACGCAAAGAAGACGTGTTGAAAGCCTTAGGGGATGCAAGCACGAAGCTGCGAGGGAAGCTCGGCGAATCGCTCAGCACCATCGAGAAGCTCGATACCCCGATTGAGCAGGCCACCACACCTTCCCTCGAAGCCCTTCAAGCCTTTAGCCTGGGATCGAAGACCCTGCAGAACGGCGACTTTGCCGCTGCCGTGCCCTTGGGCCAGCGGGCCGTCAGCCTCGACCCGAATTTCGCTATGGCCTATGCTTTGCTCGGCGCGGACTATGCGAACCTTGGGGAAAACAGTCTAGCGGCGGAGAACGCGCGGAAGGCTTACGAATTGCGCGACCGGGTGAGCGAGCCGGAGAAGTTTGCCATCGAGTCAACCTACTACCAACTGGTCACCGGCGACTTGGAGAAGGCGCGCCAAGCTAATGAACTCTGGGCGCGGACTTATCCGCGAGATGAGGGGGCGCGGAGCGGCTTGGGTAACATCTACTCTAGTCTCGGGCAATATGACAAAGAGCTTGTGGAATTCCGCGAGGCCCTACGCCTCGAACCGACGAACAGTTCTGATTATGAAACCCTTGTTACCTGCTATCTTAATCTGAATCGTCTGGACGAAGCGCAGGCTACTGCCGAAGAGGCGCCGGCAAAGAAGCTCGATTCTCCCTCGCTGCACCTCAATCTGTATTGGCTTGCCTTCTTGCAGAATGATGCGGCGAGGATGGCACAGCAGGTGGCCTGGTCGGCGAACCAGCCGGAGGTGGAAGACTTGATGGTGAACGAAGAGGCCGATACGGCCGCCTATTACGGGCGGCTCGAAAAAGCCCGGGAGCTTTCCCGCCGGGCGGTGACGTCAGCCCAACGGGCAGAAAAGAAGGAGGGGGCGGCAGGCTATGAAGCCGAAGCAGCCTTCATGGAGGCTGTTTTTGGCAATGCGAGCCAAGCCCGTCAACGAGCCACGGTAGCGCTCGGGCTTTCGAACGGCCGGGATGTGGAGTATGGAGCCGCGCTGGCGCTGGCGTTTGCAGGGGATGCAGGCCACGCGCAGACACTGGCAGATGATTTGGTCAAACGTTTCCCGGAGGACACGGTGGTGCAGTTCAACTACCTCCCAACAGTCCGTGCTCAACTCGCGCTCATCCGTAACGATTCTTCGAAAGCTATCGATTCCCTTCAGGTCGCAGCCCCTTACGAGCTGGGCGCCGTGGGCGCGGGCTTTAATGATTTCGCACTGAATCCCGTGTTCGTTCGTGGGGAAGCCTATCTGGCCGCGCATCGGGGCAGCGAAGCTGTGGCTGAATTCCACAAAATCCTCGACCACCGCGGCCTTGTCGTCAACGAAACCATCGGCGCACTCGCGCGGCTCGGACTGGGGCGCGCGTACGCGCTATCGGGCGACACCGCCAAAGCCCTCACCGCCTATCAGGATTTCCTCACGCTCTGGAAAGACGCCGACCCCGACATCCCCATCCTGCATCAGGCCAAGTCCGAGTACGCCAAGCTGAAGTAGCACTGCTCAGGAGGCAGGCTTCTAGGGAAATTTCTTGCCATCGATTTCAGTGCGGTGCAGACTCTCATCCTACGCATGCCTGACGATCCTTTCCAATCACCCAAGGGTGAGCCAAGCATAGGAAAAGGTGAGCGCCGCACCGTACCTCGCTACCCTTTCATCGCCTCGGCAAAAGAGACCGACGTCGAAACCGGGGCTGAGCTTGCGGGACGGGTTTCCGAACTGAGCCAGAAAGGCTGCTTTATCGACACACCTAACCCTTTCGCACGCAAGACGCGAATCAGGCTGACGATCTATCACGGGAACAAGGTGTTCAATGCGCTCGGCAAAGTGATCTACGTACTTCCGAACATGGGTATGGGGGTCGTTTTCACAGAAGTGGAGCCGCAGGAAATGCAGGTCTTGCTGGCTTGGCTCCGCGAATGCGCTGGCGCGCCTACTAACCCGAATTAGCTTCGCACTCCGCGTCAGCCAGGAGGTGGCAACGCGCGGGCCGGCATCACAATCCGCGAAGCCAAAGCCGAGTACGCAAAACTAAACTGATCGGTGCCGCATCGGCCCTTCGCCGCTGAAACTCTCTGCGCATTAACTGAAGCCGTCTCTCATTCTTTGACGCGTCCCAGCCCAAAGAACTAGAGCAGTACCCCTAAGTCACCACGACTCAATAGCAACGCAAAACATCAAGCTGGAACCCGACCTGCTGAAAGACAGGCGGAACCGGGGTGGCGCAAAACGGCAGACGCGGAGGCTCCTGGAGAGAGACCTCTGCTCCGAAAGGGGCTTGCCGGTTCGAGTCCGGCTCCCGGAGACCATCAAATTCCCCTAGGATGCCGAGGTGCTTTGGCCCCCTCACCGAAGCGCCTCGGCTATTTAGAGCCGACGACTCGGCAGTGAATCGCTCGTCATAAGGAAGCTCGAAATTAGCCAGCTTCCAAATGCAAAGGCGACAAAGAAAAAGCTCACGAGTCCGACCATCTGGTTGAGAGGACGCCGCGTCAATCGCACAACGCCAAAATAGGCGAACCCGAAAACCGCGCAGACTAAGGCTACAAAAAGCTGCCAGTAAAACGGGCCGAACACGAAATACCCTACATGCAACCCGAGATTTCCATGGGGGAGTGCGTGCACCCTACCGAGGGTTGCAACCACAAGCGCTATGCCCGCTAATCCTGCAAAGAGTTTTGCGTTTAGCACGGTCGGTCAGGCCCTCGCAGCATCCAATGGCTAAAGAGAAGGGAGAGCAACAATGGAGTACAACGTGTACAACCAAGACGGTCAGCTAGTAGGGTACTGCGACGAGAACGGCCTAGATGCTCTTATAGCTGAAGGGCTGTATTGTGTTGCGTCGGAGAACATTGCGACCGACGTTGAACGTGATGCGGCTGGCTCCTTGCCGGAGCACTCAGCTCCCACCCAAAATCCGTTTTGCTTCGGTCTCCTCCGTGCCTAGCCAACGACGTGGAATTCTTCAGCTGGCGGCGAGAACGCTACAGGATACCGGCCAGAAACTCAGCCATGCGCTTCTGGTCGCGACAGGGATTCCACATAATGCAACCGGCACCAGAAACTTTTACCCGTGCTCGGAATGCTGGTTAGCGTTAACATCGACAAGTGGCGAACGGAATTTCCTGACGTGTGCACTGTTGCAATCTCGGCCAGGAATCGGTCTCGGCCCTAGCGACGCCTGCCTTCAAATGTTTGCCGAAGATTTCGAAATCCCGCGCAAGCGCCCGGCTGTCGGGTCGCAGTATTCCAAAGAAATTGGTAAGAGGGTTCGATCGCTGAATGGAGCAGCCATAACGCGGCCGGTTAAGAAGAGAACCGACGCCGAATGGTCTGCAGGACAAGCCTGCAAAGATGAATGAGGCCGGCCAGATGAAAAATGAGGCCTGGTGGAAAGCCTGGCTCTCACAACGGATAGGCCAACTTCAGCAACGTCAAGACCAACTATTGTTGGTGCTGGCGCTTGTGATCGGTGCCTTGACGGGTGCGACCGTTGTCGCGTTCATCTTGCTGACCGAACGACTTGGAATGCGGCTCTATCCTGTGGGCAGTGGGGCTTGGCGACGCGTTCTAATACCGACGTTGGGCTCCTTAGGTATGGGGTATCTGCTATTCCGCTATTTTCCAGAAGCGCGGGGCAGTGGCGTCCCGCAGACGAAAGCGGCCCTGTTCGCTCGCGAGGGTGTGATTACCGCACGCACAGCGCTTGGTAAATTCTTTTGCACTGCAGCCACACTTGCGAGTGGAATCCCGCTAGGGCGTGAGGGGCCTTCGGTTCAAGTCGGTGGGGGTATTGCTTCGATACTGGGCCGTCGCCTCGGCCTGCGTCCCGAGAAAGTGAAAGCACTCATACCGGTGGGGGCGGCGGCGGCGATCGCCGCAGCGTTTAATACACCCCTGGCGGGCGTGCTCTTTTCGCTCGAGGAGATCATGGGCGACCTGAATGCGCCAGTGTTGGGCTCCACCGTGCTTGCCTCCGCAACTGCATGGGTCGTGCTGCGCCTGCTCCTGGGCAATAACCCGCTCTTCCGAGTCCCGCAATATCAATTGGTTCATCCAATTGAGTTCGCAATCTACGGCGTGCTCGGTGTGGTCGGAGGTCTGGTGTCGGTGGCGTTCACGAAGCTCTTGCTAGTTATGCGTGCCCGCTTCTTGAAAATGCCAGCGTGGACACAATGGTTTCAGCCAGCGGCTGGGGGATTGGTGGCCGGTTTGCTGGGCTGGTTTGTTCCACAGGTTCTGGGAGTGGGCTACGGCTATGTCGGCGATGCCTTGAACGGGAGGATGGCGCTCCGGCTGATGGCGCTGCTGGTTGTACTGAAACTTGTGGCAACCACTACAAGCTACTCCTCGGGGAATGCCGGGGGCATCTTTGGCCCCAGCCTATTTATCGGGGCTATGTTCGGGGGCACCCTCGGCAGCATCGCGCACCGATTATTGCCCGCCCATACGGCGACGGCTGGAGCCTATGCGCTGGTGG
>JBARRP010000156.1:0-5159 GCA_049644285.1 Candidatus Acidiferrales bacterium
GCCAAGATCTCAGCCGGAAGCGGAGCTCCTTCCTTCTGAAGCAAAAAATCCAACTGGAAGAGAATACAGCTTCTCGGCTATGGCTATTTAGGGGTGTGATTCACAGAATTGGCCGGTAATAATCGGCTACTCGGAAGTGTGTGCTGAGCAGTGCGTTGTTCTGGAGGGTTAAAGTCCCTCTGGCGCTCGACAGCCAAGCCAACGAACGTGCTCTGCGTCGAGCGTGATAGATACGAATCGAGCGTCTTAATCCAGCGAACCTACGTCTAGGTTTGGTTCCAATCCGCGGGAGGTGAGTTAATCGACCAAAACTCAGGCGCAGGCTGAGTGAATTGGATACCAACGGTGGCTAAGCCAGCATAGGGCGGTCCAAGAAAAGCAATTGTGCCTTCGCGTTCCTCCCAGTTTCTTGGGTTCATCAACACGACTTTCTGTCCCAGTGCTATCTTTCTTTCCAAAACTACAAGCGCACCGTGAGCACTCACAGTCACGGTGAACGTTTCCTCCTGAAAGGGATGCTTGTCTTCAGCTTCACCGCGAATCACAAGCGGCACGTCCAGAATGACCCGTTTGCTGCGTCTCTGTCCAGGTGCGGCCACTGAATCTTTAGCCTCGGGAATTTCGGTTTGCGGCTGCTTTGTCCACATTTTTCCTCCTTCATTCGATTCAAAGCATGGTTCGGTCCCCGAGGAGCTCTCTACAGTCCACTCTATGCGACGCAAAAACCTGACCATCCGGACAGGAGGAGAGAGGGCAAAGAAAATCCGAATACCAAACGGACGAGAAGCCCGACAACCTACCCTGTCCCACATATTTGACCCGTCACGTAAATTTATCAGGCATCGACCAATTCGCTTTCCCGCATGCTACTGCCGAAAATTTGAAGGAAGTGAATCTCAAGCCTGCTCAATCAATCGGTATTGGATGGCGTACAGTGCGAGCTCAACTCTGTCAGACACTCCAAGTTTATCGAAGATGCGAACTAGGTGATTTTTTACGGCCTGCTCACTGATGAAGAGCTTTTCGCCGATTTCGCGGTTGCCAAAGCCTTGCGCGACCAGTTGAACAATTTCCATCTCCCGGTCGCTCAGGAGCGGCTTTTCATGGCGCTGCCTCGCTTTGGCAGATTTCTTGAAGGCATCGATGATTTCGGCCGTTATGCGATTGCCCAGCCAGACTTCGCCCTCATGGACCTTGCGGATGCTCTTCACCAGCAGGTCGCTTGTCGACTGCTTCAAGACAATGCCGTGTGCACCCAGGCGCATCGCACGGATCGCGTCGCGATCATCTTCCACGGCTGTAAGCACGATCACCCGCGTCGAAACCGAAGCAAAATTGATCTCCCCGAGCACGCCGAGGCCGTCTTTTTCTGGCATGCGCAAGTCGAGGAGCAGAATATCGAGCTTGAGATCCGCCACCATCTTAATGCACTCATTCCCGTTCGACGCTTCGCCGACAATCTGGACATCGTCGAAGGCTTCCAGCAGCTTGCGCAAGCCGTCCCGGAAGATTACGTGGTCATCAGCGACCAAGATTCTGATGGTTGGTTGCCTTTTCGGCATTTGGGCTGAACCCCACGGGTTTTTGGGAAGATCGTCACGCTAACGGCAAATATCAGTTGGGCTACGGTCACAAACGAGACGATGCCGCCGAGCGCTTCTGCGGGTTATATTCCTTGTATATCCTCTCAGCGATGCCCAGATTCTTCAGAGGACCGCTGTTGAGAACGCGACCGGCGAAGGAACTAACAGCAGTCATACGATCTGGAGTTGGGCGTCGCTACAACTACTACAACAGAGCGATACGTCTGTCTTTCATTGGTGCTCAGCCTTCCATTTAGGCAATGTCCAAATTGCGCAGGTCATCCGAACTGCATTCCGATTCTTCTCCTTGCAAAAAGCAAAGGGTCGAGAGCGCATCCCGAATCGCCCGTCGCTCCCCACGAGAGGCACAAACTGTGCTCAGGTCTTGCCGCAGCCGTTGCGGAATCGCAGTCGATCTCCCTTCCCTCGATTTCAGATCGATCCTAACAAGGTCAACGAAACGCGCCGACTAGGTACAAGATGACCGCGATGAGCAGGACCGTCCCGACTATCCCCAGGCCCCCGCGTGACCCCCCATCTGGAATACCCGTAATAGCCGCCGCCTCCGCCGAACAACAGCAGCAGAACAATAATTAGCAGTAGCATCGAAAGTCTCCTTTCAGCTTGTGACCCAGGATTCCTGTCATAGACTTCACTCCGCTCGTACGCTGGCGCTGAAACGCTAGGCCCGTCTTTAGTCCGGGCTATGACTTGTTCCTCGCCCCCATGACCAGCAGGACGACCCCTCCAGCCAATGCCAGCCCTCCAAGTATTGGAGAAAGGGGAATTCGCTCGTGAGTTTCTGTGGTGACATGCACCGATCCCACATCGAGGACTTTTTTCTGACGTGTGTAGTCGATGCCTTGATAGGCGAGGACCAATGCGCCCAGAACGATTAGTGATGGCGCGATGGCGTCTAAGCGTGATGAGCCCGGCTTCGTCCCTTGGCAATGGCCGGCTCCCAGTAGGTTTTCTTACAAACCCGACACTCCCGCCGGATTCTACCGCCCGACGGTTCGGGCGCTTGTAAATGAATTGCGTCCCCACAGCTCTCCCAGCATTTCGGACAGAAAGGCACGTCGTCCCCGTCCTGAAAGTAGTAACCGAACGGTGGGCCCGTATGCATCCTTGCCTGCAAAGCCGGTTGTCGTTTGAGGCTTGCCAGCTCGGAGGCTAGTTTGAGGTTCTCGCTCTCGATCGCAAAGGCGTCTTTCTGTAAATCGAGGATTAGCTTTACGAGCTTGCGGTCGGTGGTGTTTTTGATTATTTCCCTGATCTTTTTGAGCGTGCTGAGCGGATCCATCTTCGCACACTTTCCCAACAGTCTGAGGTTCGGACTAGCTTAGGAAGAGCCGGACGAAAATACTACTGGTCGAAGGGACAGGCGAAAGGCAATTTCTTCCACATCCCCATTTCCGGTCCTCTGTGCCTGACCTTTCGCGTCCAAGGCGAAGAATGTACGAAAAACTATTCAGAAATGCTCGCCATCCGCGATTAACTCTACGGTAAAATAGATTCTGTCCTTGGTGTACAGGAAGGGTTGGTTTTGGCGCGTTTACCTCAAAATTCCGGCTGTGCATTGACCGCAGTGCGCTCCGCGCGCGTGAGCGCAAGAAAGAAATCTTGGCGTCCCTACAACCGAAGGTGCCC
This sequence comes from Candidatus Acidiferrales bacterium, assembly GCA_049644285.1. Classification (GTDB taxonomy): domain Bacteria; phylum Acidobacteriota; class Terriglobia; order Acidiferrales; family UBA7541; genus CAVRXT01. The sequence goes on from JBARRP010000156.1 coordinate 3,234, forward strand.
GGAAGGAGCTCATCGAGCGAGGATCCATTGCAGACGCTCGAGTTGGCTAGGTTCGATCGATCTCGCGATTTGCGTCTTCAGGTACTGACCGAAAATTACAAAACGAACTAGGAGAACATATTGAGCAGACAGGGCTTTGAGAATTTCGAGGAGCGGCAAAATCGAGCTGTTTTGAGTGAGTCGGCGGGCGTCACATCCTTATAGATATATGTCCCATATTCCGGCCGCGCCCGGCAAGACGAGGCGCAGGCGCTTGCCGATCACGACTCTGGCCAGCGGATAGAAAATAGCCGACGCGCTTCGGTGAGGAGCGAAAGCACGCCAAATACCTCCAGCGCCTATTCTTCCACCAGAAGGAGGACGCCCTCGAGTAGCTCGGACTCGGCACGAAGGGGGGAACCAACTGCCGGAATGGAGCGGTAGGACAGCACTGACTCTTCCACTTGAGGTCCATTCATGGCTATAATAGCCATGAGCAAGGAGAGCCCGAATGCGCAGCGTGAATGTGGCGGAACTAAAGAACCGGCTGAGCAAGTACCTTACATTCGCCAGGGGCGGTGAAGAAGTGGTGATCCGAGACCGCAATCTCCCGGTGGCGAAACTGGTTCCGTTTTCGGCGGAAGGCGCCGACGATCAGGAGCTAATGCTGGTTGCGGCCGGGAAATTGCGTCTCCCCAAGGTGCGACTTAATGTAAAGGAGCTCTTGAAGATCCCAACGGGAAGTGTTGCAGGAAACAAGGCGATTCAAGCCGTTCTCGCCGACCGAGAAGAAGAACTGTGAAGAGAACAACGGCGTTCTGGGATGCCAGCGCGTTGGTTCCCTTGTGTATTCACGAGGCTGCGAGTCGTCACGCTCAATCCCACTTGAGGAGATTCAGCCCCGTGGTGTGGTGGGGAAGCCTAGTAGAAGTTCATAGCGCGATTTGCCGCCTCCATCATGAGAAGGAGATTACAGACCTCGATAAACAGGGCGCGGCGGCACGTCTGCGATTGCTAAGTCGTGGATGGAGGGAAATCCTTCCTGGCGACCAAGTTCGTGAATTGGCGACGCAGTCGCTGGATAAGTATTCTTTGCGGGCGGCTGACAGCCTCCAGCTCGCGGCGTCCTTGATCTGGTGCGAACAGCGTCCGTCAAGGAGAAGCTTCATTTGCGGAGACCACCGATTGGCTGAAGCTGCAGAATCGGTCGGATTCTCGGTCCTCGAACTTCGTAGGGCTGTTCCCTGAGCTGTGACTTCTCGCAACTTGGCGCGTTCGTCGGCAAGTTGGGTGACGGATAGGTCCTCGTGATGGATTGTCGGCGAAATCAGCACAACGATCGATAATTTCTCAACGTTTCAACCTATCAACGCCCGAATTTTGGCGCGCACGTCCGCCAACTCGGCTGCCGATATCGTGCCTTTCCGCCTGGCCCGCCTCTTCCGCCAATCGAGACTTTTGATCTGATCCGCCAGGACCGCGGTCGGATTCTCACCGGCAACGACGACCTCGAACGGATAATTCTTGATCTGTGTCGTCATCGGGCAGCAGACCATCAGACTCGTCTTCGCGTTATAGACGGCTGGGCTCAGCACGACCGCTGGCCGGTGTCCGGCCTGTTCACGCCCCGCCTGCGGATTGAAGCTGATCCAAACGATGTCGCCAACGTCGGGCACATGGGACCGCGCCATTACCATGCCTCTTTGCCAACAGGACCACCCCAATCGACTTCCTCATGCAGATTCCCACGGGTAATCCCCTTCACAAGCTCGGCCAGATCATATTCCTTGCGCAGCACCGGTTCGATGACAATGCGGCCAGATTCCTCCCGCACGTCCACGGGCTCATCCAGATCCAAGTGCGCCGCTTGCAAAACGGCGGCGGGAATTCGCACCGAGGCACTGTTTCCCCATTTCTTGACCACGGCCCTCATATCGTAGGATCTCC
>JBARRP010000157.1:0-38664 GCA_049644285.1 Candidatus Acidiferrales bacterium
CAGAAGCTGAAAAGGAGATCCCCATGTTACTCCTGCTTATTGTTCTCGTGCTCTTGTTCGGTGGAGGTGGCGGCTACTATGGATATTCGAGATGGGGGACGGGCGGAGGGATGGGTATCGTCGGGACGGTCCTGCTCATTGTCCTGCTGGTGTATCTGTTTGGCGGATTGCGTTTGTAAAAAACCCACTTAGGTTGTACCGCCACCCCGCGACTCCTCTGAATGGAAACGCATTGCGTCACCGCCTCGGATGGCATTCCGCCCTTCGCTTGACTGCACGTCATCTGCATCGGTAGAATCCCGCGCATGGCAGGAGAAGTAGAGCGACGTAGAGTCCCGGCCCAAGAGAAACAGGAGAAAAAAGACGCCGCATCTTCACCCCGCTGGAAAGAGTGCTCACGAACCCCGACGTTCTTAGCATGGTGAAAGCGGGACTATCCGAAAGCACGATCATCCAAAAAATACACTTGTTCACTCTTATACAGACAAACGACGCTGCATAAGCGTATAAGAACGGCGTCTATTCACGCGACCTTCCGCCGCGCCCTCTTTAGGTGGGCGGGCACGGTACGACCGCCCTATTTATAGAAACTCGCTGGGATTCTGGCCAAAGGGAGCAACAATGAAAGTGATTCTGGTTCTAGTCTTGGTTCTTGGTTTCGCAGGCTCCGTACAGGTGCAGACCGAGATGGAGAAAGCAAATCTGGCGCAGTGCGGCCAACCCACACCGTGCGGCTACCGCGGCGTCAATTATCCCCATCAGGACTTGCCTATGCAACGGCCACAACCGCATCAAGAATTGCATAGACCGCCAGTCTATACGCCGCAGGCATCAATTCCCGTTACTGAGCATCGCATTGCGCTGGCTCAGCCGTCATCTGGCAGCACCCCTGCAATTTCCATGCCCGCACCTACATGGACACCCACGCCGCAGTCAGCTAATTCAACAACGAGTGACCCCGGTTATCAGCCTGGATGTGGACTGTTGGCCGGCAGACTGATCGCGCATATGGCCAAGAAGAAGCACCAGGCGAAAAATGTTGCTGCATGGCAGTTGGCAGATCAACAAGAAAAAGCAAAAGACACTGAGGAAAGTCGAAAGAGAATCTGCACGACGGATTATCGTAATTATTGGGATTCAGTCAAGCAAACTTGGGTTTCTTGCGGCGCTGCTGCAAAATTGACAGATGGCGATACGTTCGCAGCGGGGCAGGCAAAATAAAGAACCTCCGAGGGATTTAGGAAGTGAACGCTTGCCTACTTGAGCTGGCTCAGCCCTTCCTGAGCCGATCAGACAGCTCGAATCATCGTGCTCAGCTACAGGCTACTGGCGATCAAGCCCCTCACTGCCAGGGCAAGGCCGGTTGCAGCTAGAATTGCCAGTTGTCCGGCAGTAAGCGGGATGCTGAAGGCATAGGCCAAGGCCATTCCCCACATGGCCCCTGCGGCAAGCAGCACAAACGAAGCTTGCGGTCTCGTCGGACTCGCGGACTGCGACTGGTAGCTAACCATGGCGCTGGACCTCTCCAACAACGGTCCGTGCAATCAGAGCACCGGAAGCAAGTACCAGACTCAAATTGAGTCGGAAGTGCTAGGACTGGACCTCGATTGCCAACTCCCAGCTACGTTTAAGGTTGCTCATAGCGGTGCTCACACCGACCCGCCTCTCGAAAATTCTCCTTATTGTTGGAAGAATCGGAAAATACTAGGCTAAAGCAACGCTTTTCTTGACTGCTAGACGCTGTATCAGATTCGAGGAAGCTGCGACGCATCCCACCCGCCGCCGATCGCCTTGACAAGCAGTATGCTCGCGGTCATGCGACGCGTGAGGATATCCACCGCCGTTCGTTCATCCGAAAGCGCGATGTTCTGCGCGGTAATCACTTGGAGGTAGCTTGTCAGCCCGCCTTTATAAAGGTTGGTTGAAAGGGCGAGCGAACGCTCCGCTGCGGCGACGGCCACATCTTCCGTCTTCGCTTCATCCTCGAGGATTCTCAGCGCGGCCAGATTATCTTCCACATCCTGAAAAGCACTGAGGACGGTCTGCCGATAATTCGCGATGGACTGATCGTACGCGGCCTTCGCCTGATCAGAGATGGCGTGACGCCGCCCAGCATCGAAGAGCGTTTCGGTGGCCGCCGCCGCGAGTTGCCCGAATGCGCTGGGCCCTTGAAGCAACGTACCGAAGGCGGTGCTCTCAAGCCCGCTGGTCCCGGTCAGCGTGATCAGCGGAAAGTAGGCCGCCTTGGCAACGCCGATTTGGGCATTCGCCTCCTGTGCGCGTCTTTCCGCCGCAGCGATATCCGGGCGGCGTTCGAGCAGGTCGGAAGGCAGACCGGAAGGAACCGGAGGCGGCGGAGCCGATAAGGGCAAGGGCTGGATATTAAATGTGGACGCCGGCCTGCCACTCAGGACTGCAATGGCGTGTTCCAGCGCCGCTCGCTGCACTTCGATATCGGCAGCCAGCGCTCGGGTAGTCTCGAGCTGTGTCTGCGCCTGGGCCACATCCAGAGCCGACGCGATTCCGCCTTTGTAGCGAGTCTGCGTCAGATCGAGCGCTTTTCCGAAGGCGTCAACGGTCGAATTCAGGAGTTGTTCCTGGGCATCGAGACCGCGGAGCTGGAAGTAATCGAGCGCCAGCTCCGCATGCAGAGTCAAGCTGACGTTCGCCAGGTCGGCAGCACTTGCTTGCGCCTCGGAGCGGCTCGCTTCAACCGTTCGCCGGACCCTGCCCCAAACATCGGCTTCATACGAGACGTCCACCGGAAGAACGATGTCGGTATAACTCCCCCGGGTCGCACCGGTAGAGAACGGACGATGGGAGGAGTTTTGTGTGGGCGTGATGGACAAGCCGCCAGTCACGGTGGGAAAAAGAGCCGATCGGGAGACGCGCACGGCAGCTCGAGCCTGCAGGAACTGATCCTGAGCCGCCTTCAGGGTCTGGTTCGAGACGTTGATTTGCTCTTCGAGGGCGTTCAGTTGCTGGTCCTGGTAAACCTCCCACCACTTGCCCTTAGCGATTGCATCGCTCGGCTGCGCCGGCTTCAAATCGCCCGTCTCTTTGTACGATGAAGGGACCTCCGCGGCTGGCCGGACGTATTTCGGACCGACCGCACAGCCGTTCAGCAAGAGAATCGCGAAGCCGCACAGTGGAGCCCAACCTGCTCCCCATGAGCCTTTCGAACGCGGAGCTGCTCGCAGGGTTTGAATCACCGCGAGTTTCCTCCATCCCGGGAGCCTCCTCCGTTCTGTGGGTTTTCTCCGTTCGGTCCGGAAGCGACCCGGACTGTCTCTCCGGGAACGAGCGAGTCAGGCGGATTGTCGATAACGTTCTCTTGGCCCGTAAGGCCAGAGACGACTTCGACCTCGCCGCCGAAGTCGCGGCCGATCGTGATGGACGTCAGCACGGCGCGGTTGTTGTTATCCACCTCCGCGATCTGCATGCCCTGGGACTGGAAGATCAACGCAGTAACCGGCAGGAGGTACGTCGGAGTGCTCTCCGGAAGCTGAAGATGAACTTCCGTGTAAGCGCCGGGAAGAAGCTCGCCGGTTGCATTGTCCACATCGACTTCGACGAGGAGCGTGCGTGAGGCCAAATCAATGGAGTTGGCTGTGCGCACCAGCGTTCCCCTGAAACGGCGATTCGGAAACTCGGGCAGGGTGACATCGGCGGTCAGACCCGGCTTGGCCGCCTGAGAATACTGCTGCGGCACATTGATATAGACGCGCAGCCGGCGGGTCGCGGCAATGTGGAAGAGCTCTTGCGCCAGGCCGCCATTGCCGGAGTTGATCAAGTCACCGACGTCCGTCTTGCGCGCGGTGATGACACCGTCGAAAGGCGCATAAATTTTCTGGAAGGACTGCAATTGCTCGAGACGCTTCACATTGTGGTCGGCCGACTGTAGCATGGCCTTCTTGGCGGCGTAATCGCTGGTGGCGTTGTCGACGTCCTGCTTCGAGACAGAATCGGTAGTCTTGAGATCTTCGTACCGTTCTGCGGTAACCTGCGCGAGTCTCAAGTTGGCCTGGGACGTGTTCAGGTCCGCTCGCGCCTGGTCGAGCTGCTGATCGACCTCCGGCGTGTCAATCTCCGCGAGCAATTGACCTGCCTTTACGTGCGCTCCGATATCCGTGTACCACCGTTTCAGATAACCGTTCGTCCGAGCATAGATGGGGGAATCGATAAACGCCTGCATATTTCCGGGGAGGACAATCTCCTGCTCGGGCGCGCCGCGCTTCGGGTGAATCACCGAGACAGTCGGAACGGCCAGATCGAATGTCTCCGCTTTCAGGGCGGCCTTCGCTCTTTCGCGCGGCACGATACCGGCGACCACGACGCTGGCCACGATAATCAGAACCACAACAGCAATGAGGACGCCCCGCTTGCTGCCGGCAGAGGCAGGCCTCTGATCCTGCCCACCGGAGGGCTGTGCCTCCATTACTGACTGCTCACTCATGAAAACCTCTCTCGCCTGGTACCTGAGCTAATTTGACGGCCCTTCGAGTTTTCTCGTTTCATCGAGAAAGCGCGGGAGTTTCCTGCTTCCTGCGGCCATGCACGACGCTAAAGAAAACGGGGACGAAAAAGAGCGTGGCAACGGTGGCAAACACAAGGCCGCCGATCACCGCGCGACCCAAAGGCGCGTTTTGCTCGCCGCCTTCCCCCAGGCCGATGGACATGGGGAGCATGCCGATGATCATCGCCAGAGCGGTCATCAAAACCGGGCGGAAGCGGGTGAATCCCGATGCCAGCGCCGCTTCCCCTGCGTCGAGTCCTTCGATGAGCCTTTCCTTCGCGAAGCTCACCACAAGAATACTATTTGCCGTACCCACGCCCATGCACATGATGGCTCCGGTTAATGCCGGCACGCTGATCGTCGTGTGCGTCACGAAGAGGAACCACACGATTCCAGCCAGCGCCGCCGGCAGAGCCATCAGGATAATAAAAGGATCCAGCCAGGATTGAAAATTCACGACGATGAGCAGGTAGACGAGAACAATGGAGAAAAACAAACCTGCCAAGAGCCCAATGAATGAGGAGCGCATCGTCTCAATCTGACCGCGAACCGTGATTCGCGAACCCCGCGGCAATTCCTTCTTGGTTTGCTCGATAATCGGAGTGATTTCCCGGGCAACGCTGCCAAGGTCCGTTCCCTGAACCGACCCATAAATATCGATAAGCGGCTCGATATCATAGTGCGACACAATGCCCATTTCAGCGCCCCGATTGAAGGAGGCCAGGGTCGCGAGAATTCCGGGCGGTGTAGACGGGTTCGCACCCGTGACCGGAATGTTCTGAAGGGCCTGCAGAGAATCGATGCGGTATTGAGGGGTTTGTGTAGCAATGTTGTAGCTCACGCCGGTCTTGGGATCCAGCCAAAACGTAGGCGAGGTTTGGAAACTCCCGCTAAGCGAAATCAGCAGATTCTGCGCGACATCACGCTGGGTGAAGCCGATCTGCTGGGCCTTCGTGCGGTCGACCTCAATGTGCAACTTCGGCTGGTTGAACGGCTGCTGGATCCTCAGGTCAGCCGTTCCGGGGACGTACTTCAACCGGTTCAATAACCTTTCGGCTACTTCGCGATTGCCAACCAGATCCCGGCCGATGATTTGAATATCGATGGGCGCCGGAAGACCAAAATTTAGGATTTGACTCACAATGTCGGTGGGGAGGTCGTAAAAGGTGATCCCCGGAAAATCGCGGGCAAGCTTCCGGCGCAATTCGTGGACGTAGTCGGCCGTTGGACGATGATCTCCCTTCAGAGCCACCAGGATGTCGGCGTCCCCTGTTCCGACGGGCGCGGAATTGCTGTAGGAGAGATTGATGCTGCTGTAAGGCAGCCCGATGTTGTCAATGATGCTGCCGAGTTCCGAAGGGGGAATCACCCTGCGCATATCCTGCTCGACGCGGTCACAGATCGCGGCAGTATCCTCGATGCGCGTGCCTGTGGGAGCACGCATATGCAGCTTGAATTCACCGCTGTCAACGCTGGGGAAGAAATCCTCTCCGAGCCACGGCAGCAGTCCAAAGGAGAGCGCGCACGCGAGCAGGAAGCAGACAACGAACACCTTGCGGTGCCGAATGCAGCCATCGAGCAGGTTCCGATAGCGCTGCCGCATGTGCTCGAATCCGGTTTCGAACTTCGACTGAATGCGAACAAACGGATTGCGGGATTCCGCGGCTTTCGCGCGGGCCTCTTCCGCCGTCTGCGCCACCAGCAGATATCTCGCCAACGTGGGCACCAAGGTCCGGGACAGCAGATAAGAAGCCAGCATCGCAAAGACAACCGCTTCGGCCATCGGCACGAAGAGGTAGCGCGCCACTCCGGTAAGGAAGAACATCGGCACGAACACGATGCAAATCGCAAGTGTGGAAACAAAAGCGGGAACCGCAATCTGCTGCGCGCCGTCCAGAATCGCCTGGACGATTTCCTTCCCCTGGTCCAGGTTCCGGTTGATGTTCTCGATCTCGACGGTGGCGTCGTCTACCAAAATTCCGACGGCGAGCGCCAACCCGCCGAGAGTCATGATGTTGATCGTTTCGCCCAAAGCGCTGAACGTAATGATCGAGGTAAGAATGGACAGCGGGATCGAAACGGCGATAATCAGCGTGCTGCGCCAGCTTCCGAGGAAAACGAGAATCATGAAGGCCGTCAGGCACGCGGCGAGGAGCGCTTCGCGAACCACCCCTTGGATCGACGCGCGCACAAAGAGCGACTGGTCGGAAAGAGGCAACATCTGCAATTGAGGAGGAAGCCCTGCCGCTATGCCGGGCAGTTTCGCCTTGATCTTGGAAATGACGTCAAGCGTCGATGCGTTTCCGTTCTTGAGAATCACCATGAGGACCGATCGCTGGCCATCCACGCGAGCGATGTTGGTCTGCGGTGGAAAACCGTCGCGCACATTCGCGACGTCGCGGATGTAGATGGTCGAGCTGCCAACAGTCTTGATGGGCAGATCGTTCAACTCCTGAATCTTCAGCGGGGCAGCGTTCATCTCCACCTGATATTCGTAAACTCCGATTTTGGCTGTGCCTGCCGGAAGAATCAGGTTCTGGGAGTTGATGGCATTTGCCACGTCGTTGGGCGACAACCCCTTGGATTGCATGGCAGCCGTGTTGAGGTCTACTTGGACCTGCCGTTGCTTCCCCCCGTATGGATACGGTATGGCTGCGCCTGGGATTGTCACGAGGTTCGTGCGGATGAAGTTGACGCCGACATCGAACAACTGCTGTTCCGAGAGATCCCTGCCTGAGAGCGCGAGTTGGAGAATGGGCACGGTGGAAGCGTTATATTGGATAACCAGCGGTGGATACGTTCCAGGAGGCATTGGCCGTATAGCTGTCTGCGAAACGGCCGTAACCTGCGCAACAGCATTCGCAATCTGCACGTTGGGCTGAAAAAAAATCTTCACTACCGCAATGCCGTTAAGGGATTGCGATTCGATGTGCTGGATATCGTTGACCGTTGTCGTGAGAAACCGCTCGTAATTGTAGACAATCCGGTTGGACATCTGCTCGGGGTCCAGGCCTGCATAATTCCAGAGGACGCTGATGACCGGGATATTGATGTTCGGAAAGATGTCCGTGGGAGTGCCCAGGATGGCGATCGGACCCAGAATAAGCAATAGGATAGAGGCAACCACAAAGGTATAAGGCCGGCGTAACGCAAGGCGAACTATCCACATCGGCTCACTCCTGATCGGACTCCTGAACTCGCCTGAGGAGAAAAACTCAGGGTCTCCGCATCACCCCAACCTAAGTTGACGCGTACGGCGGGCAAGGCGTTACCAGGCGCCAAACCTCTCGGGTCCGTGAACCCGATTCCTCCGTAATTTAGTAGGATGATAGCAGACAGATTTGGATTCAAGGCCCTGAGCTGAAGTCCGCCACGCACAGTTTGAGAAACCAAGTCGACTCAAAAAGTGGAGTGAATCCGTGGCTTTGGTATAGCATAGGGGCTCCCGGCGCATTTTTCGAGACCTTCGTGCTCCTCCGGGGCCTCGATTTCGCACGCGGAGCTATTCGTGTGAGGCAATGACTGTAGGAAGAAGAATTCGGAGGAAGCTGCTGGCCGCGCACCGCCTGGCGAGGGGCTGGCGGATGGCCCTGAAGGGGCTCGCCTCGACGCGCCACCCCCTGCTCGTGCACATCATCCCGACGCGCCGCTGCAATCTCTCCTGCACCTACTGCAACGAGTACGACGACTTCTCGAAACCGGTGCCAACCGAAGAGATGTTCCGCCGGATCGACCGTCTGGGCGCTATGGGCACAGGGATCATCACGATCAGCGGCGGCGAACCGTTTCTCCATCCCGATCTCGACGACATTATCCGGCGAATCCGGCAGAACGGAATCATCGCCGGAATCATTACGAACGGTTACTTGCTGACGGCCGAGCGCATCGAGCGGCTGAACCGCGCTGGTTTGGAATACCTCCAGATCAGCATCGACAACGCAATGCCTGACGAGGTCTCGAAGAAAAGCCTGAAGGTGCTCGACCAGAAGTTGAAGCTGCTCGCCGAACACGCCGATTTCCATGTGAACATCAATTCGGTGCTCGGCAGCGGGATCAAGAATCCCGAAGATGCGCTCAGGGTGGCGCACCGCGCCATCGAGCTGGGGTTCACTTCAACTGTCGGAATCCTGCACGACGGCAACGGGCAGCTTCAGCCTCTCGGCCCTCGCGAACGCGAGATCTTCGAGGAGATTATGTCGCTCGGGAAGCGCTTGTTTTCGCGCATCAACCAATTTCAGCACAACATCGCCGCGGGCAAAGAGAACAACTGGCGGTGCCGCGCCGGGTCGCGCTATCTCTATATCTGCGAGGATGGCCTGGTGCACTATTGCTCGCAGCAGCGCGGCTACCCCGCAGTGCCCCTCGAGCAGTACACGGATGAGCAGCGCCATCGCGAGTTCTATACGCAGAAAGGGTGCGCGCCGCGGTGCACTGTTTCGTGCGTCCACCAGATCTCCGTAATCGATTTCTGGCGCGCCCCGCAAACCATCAAACCCGGCGCGTCACCTGCGCAAGGGCCGTTCGTTCAGCTTACCGGCACTTCGACCCGAAACTAGAAACTCTCTCCATCGACGCTCAGCACTTGAACGATCTCCGCCGTCTGCGCTAAAGAAGCGCTCGGGAACCCAGCACCATGCTCCACTCCGCGTAACGCCGCCCGCCTGTATCACTCCACGCTGAGGCTTTTCACTCCGAAAGATGCGTTTACAGCGCCGGGGGATTACGGGTTGAACAATCAATCTTTTCCGAACAAACATTCCTATTGCAAAGGGTTGGACGTTGGAGTACAAGCCGAACATTGATGAATAAATACCGAAGTTAGCGTTGCCCCCACCGGGGATGGGGTCAGCCATCATCATCGTCAGCTTGGGAATCGGGCCGGAAAACTGCGTCAACAAAGTGGGCAGGGAGGGTGCCAAGATGCATCTTCGAAACTTGTTCTTCGCATGGCTTTTGACCGCGGGGCTCTTTCTGGTGGCCGCCGGTCCGTCGCCGGCTCAGGTAAACACAGTGAACCTGTCGGGGCTTGTGCTGGACCCTTCGGGCGCGTCCGTCAATGGCGCCAAGGTCACCCTCAAGAGCGTGACCACTGGCGCCGAGCGAACGGCGACGAGCAATGTGGACGGGCGATATGAGATCGTCGGGGTCCCGCCGGGGAGCTATTCCTTGACCATCGAAGCGCAGGGCTTTGCCACCCTGACAAATAAGTCGCTGACGCTAACCCTGGGCGGATCGGCCGAATACAGCCCGCAGTTGGCGCTAAAGACCTCGACGCAAACCGTGAGCGTGGTTGCTGGACCGGAATTCATTGAAGCGACGAAGACGGACGTTTCGCAGACCATTACAACGACGCAAATCACGAATTTGCCCATCAATGGGCGCAACTATATCAACTTCACGTTGCTCGATTCCCAGGCGAATCGCGACAGCGCGCCATCGATCGGCGCCGCACCGACCAGCGGCCTGAACTTTGGCGGGCAGCGCGCCCGGTCGAATGAAGTTTCAGTCGACGGCGCCGACGCGGTCGACAACTCGATCAACGGCGTGCGCGCGACCGTCTCACAGGAAGCTGTCCAAGAATTTCAACTGATCACCAACAACTACATGCCGGAGTACGGGCGCGCCACCGGCGGCGTAGTGAACATCGTGACCAAGTCGGGATCGAATGAAATCCATGGGAACATCTTCGGCTTCCTGCGACACAAGAGCATCCAGGCTCGGAATCCGTTCTCGGTGCAGGTGGACCCGGTGACCGGCGCAGTAACGGCGGTGAAGCAGCCCTTCACTCGCGTCCAGGCCGGCGCCACGATCGGTGGTCCGATCCAGAAGGATAAGACGTTTTACTTTTTCAGCTACGAGATCACCCGGCGGCAGGAAACCGGCTTCAGCGACATCGGTTCGAGCCTACCCGGGACAGGGTCGTTCGGATTCGTTCCCTCCACAACCCCGGCCGTCCCGGGACTGACGTTGCTGCTCACTCCGCAGCAACAGAAATTCGTGAATAGCCCCGCGGTACTGGGAGCACCGGGAGGCATCAAGGTGGTGCAGCAGATTTTCGGTCTCGCGGGCTCTGGCTCGAGCGTCGCGCTGGCGGGGATTGATCCGGGTGTGGTGGCGGGCGCTTCCGGCGTTAATTTTCCATTTGGCCCGGGACCAGGAGCGCGATTCCCTTTGCCGATTGACTGCGGAATCCTTGCACCTCCGACGCCATGCACAGCCTCGAATCTGGTACCGCTGCCGACGTCCTTCGCGACGCTGAATTCGCTGGTCGGGAATTACCCGGTGAAAGAAGGAACGAGCCTCTATTCGTTGAAGCTGGACCACATCTGGAATTCGAAGAACAGCTCGTTTGTGCGGGCGAATGTTTCGCCGTCGTTGATTACAGGAATTCAGGTGAATGCGCAGAACCAGAATTTCGGAGAAAATGCTGGTTCGCGCACTTCGCTGCAGCAGACGAGAGACTGGTCCCTCGTCGGCCAACACACGACTTCATTGCGCGACAATCTGTTCAACGAGCTCCGCTATCAGTTCGCCCGCCGGGGCTTGCACTATGGTTTTTCGCAGTTGCCGGGCGGGAGTCAAGTCGGCGTGAACATGCTTGGCGTGGCGTTTTTCGGCCGCGAGCCCTTCTCGACGGTCGACCGCATCGAAAGGCGCAATCAATGGACCGACAACATGACCTGGGTGAAAGGTGGCCACACGTTCAAGTTCGGCGGCGACGTGAACCTGATTCAGGTGCGTTCGAACAATCCCACACAGATTTTCCAGCTTGACTATGGCGGGCGGTACGACTTCAGCGGACTTTCCGCCAGTTCACTCGGGCTATGTCCTACGCCCGCCTGCACCATTGGCGGCGTGCCGATTCCGGGCTTTGCGCCAGCCCAGGCTTATGGACTTGGACTTCCGGGCGACTTCCTCCAAGGGGCTGGCAGTTCCGGGCGGCCGTTCGACAACAAAACGTTGGGAGTGTTCCTGCAAGACACTTGGAAAATCAATTCGCGTCTCACTCTAAATTACGGCGTGCGCTACGACATCGAATGGACTCCCACTTTCAAGCCGGAAACCGCCCTCAACGCCGCCGCTGAACCAGCGATGAATGTCCTCGAAGGAGTTCCGGTGGACGGCAATAACGTCCAGCCGCGGATCGGTTTTGCGTGGGACCCGACTGGAAGCGGCAAGACGGTGATCCGTGGCGGGTACGGGCTATTCTTCGATCATCCACTGCTCGCGGTCGCGTTCGACTCGACCACGGCCGACGGCGCGCTGTCCTCACAGCTCATCTTCGGACCAGGAACTCCGACGCGCTCGGCGTTCGGGCCGGACCCGGCCGCTTTGAACGCTTCCTCGATATTCCAGGGGGTGTTGAATGCAGGAATCATTCCGAATGTCGGCTACCTACCAGGCGAACAGCGCTTCAATCCCCTGCTGCCGAACTCGCTGTTTATCGACCAGAACTTCCTGACCGACCGAGTCCCGCTCACGATCCTGCCGTTCACGTTTCCGGTGGCCAGGAACTTCGTGTACGCCTATTCCCAACAGGCCAATCTGACGGTCGAGCGTGAGCTGGGAAGGGATTTCAAGATCGGGGTGTCGTATACCTACAACCGCGGCTTGCACTTGAATCGTGCGCGGAATATCAATGCGGTGAGCGATCCGCTGCTGGTCAGCAACGACATCAATGCGATTGAGTCCGGACTGGTTCCGGCTGGCACGAATCCCCTGCTCGTCCAAGTACCATTGGCGGCGCCAGGCTCCTGTGTGGCTACGCCTGGTGGCGGCAGTATCCTGATCGGGCCGGCGCCCATCGCTGCCACCGGTTTCCCCGTGGGCAACACCACTTGCAGCACGACGCCGGTCGGCGCTATCGGCACGGCGGCGATATTCAACTACTTCCGTCCCTCGGGGCCGAATCCGTCATTCGCCGGATTGGTGGGCGGGTATCAAAACCTGGTGGCAATCGCGAAAGGCTTCGGTTTCCCTGCCGGCTTCTCAGCGGGCGGAGCATTTATTCCGGTGCCGTGGAGCGACGTGGTGCAGCAGGAGTCATCCGGCAACTCGATCTATCACGGATTCACGCTGTCAGTCTCCAAACGGTTGTCGCACCATTTCCAACTCTTTTCGAATTGGACATGGTCCCATGCGATTGACGATTCCACTGACCTGCAAAGCTTGCTCGAGCCGCAGGATAACCGCTTCCCCAATCTCGAGCGTGGCAACTCGACGTTTGATCAACGGCATCGCTGGGTGACCAGCGCCGTTTTCGAGAGCCCGTACACGAACAGCGATTCAGGCTTCTGGCCCAAGCTTCTTGCGAATTTCACTCTTGCTCCGATTTTCGATGTCTCTACAGGGCGGCCATATACAGTGTTGACGGGCAGCGACATCAACCTCGACTTCTCTTCAACCACCGACCGGCCTTCGGTGGCTCCTCCAGGAACTGCGGGATCGACCACCTCACCGTTCGTCAAGAACGTCGCCTTCATTCCCCCAACCTTCTGCCCAGGCGTGCCCGCATCCCCCTTCGTTCCTTCGCCGCCAGTCGGCTGCACAGGCGACTTGGCGCGGAATGCGTTCTACCGCCCGGGTTTCTTCACGATCGATCTGCGGGTCTCCCGTAAGTTCCCGATTCACGAAAGGCTGAACCTGGAAGTGATCGCGGAAGGATTCAATATGCTGAACCGGCTCAACGTCGCGGATGTCAACCTGTTATGCGACCCGACTTCAGGCTCCGGCGCGTGCAATGCCGGCCAACCTTCCGCGGCGCTCGATCCACGCCAATTCCAATTTGCATTGAAGGTGAACTGGTAATTCTCCGCGGGGTCCGCATTTGGGGGCGTTTCTCGCTTCACGGCGCGAGCGCTCCCCTTCTTTGTGCAGGAAAGGAAACGACTTCTCTACTCCCAGGGTTCGCGCTACAGTTAATTGGATTTTGGGGGCGAGGCTGCATCGTCCCGAGGACTAGCAATCTATGAATGTCATCCTGATTCTGCTGGCTGCCGTTGTGGCAGCGCTTGTCGCGTGGGGCCTTGCAGTGTGGATGCAGGGCCGGTCGGAAAGTCAGTCGGCAGCTCTCCGGCAGGAAATGCAGAATCTCGTCTCCGCGCAAGTACAAACGATCAACAACCAACTGGGCCAGCTTACACACTCCGTGAATCAGCAGCTGGGGCAGGTGACATCCTCTCTCCAGCAGGGGCTTACCAACTCGGGAATGCTGGTTTCCAAGGCGCAGGAAGCGGTGAAGGGCGAATTGAAGAACTCGCTCGAAATGCTCGGCCGAATCAATATGCAGCTCGGCGAAGTAATCCAGGCCGGCCGGGAACTGTCCAAGACCCAACAGGAATTGCAGATGGTGCTCGGCGGAGCCAAATCGCGAGGGACGCTGGGCGAGACTGCTCTCGAGGGCTTGCTCGAGGACGCTCTGCCGGTCACGGCTTACCAAACGCAATTCCGGTTCACGACGGGAAGCATCGTGGATGCCATTGTGCACAGCGGTGAGCGACTCCTGTCCATCGATTCCAAATTCCCGCTGGACGCCTACCGGCGGCTGATGGACGGAGGAGAAGACGCGCGCCGCGACTTTTCCCAGGCCGTGCGCAAGCATGCCGACTCAATCGCCGAGAAATATATCCTGCCGGATGAACAAACACTTGATTTCGCGCTGATGTTCGTGCCTTCGGAAGGCGTCTACTACGAGCTTCTGATGACCGAAGACTCGAAATCCGGCCGCCTGGATGAATATTGCCGCTGCAAGAAGGTGTTCCCGGTCTCGCCCAATACCTGCTACGCGTACCTGATTGCGATCAACACGAGTCTTCGCGGATTGAAAGTGGAAGAGAACGCGCGGCGATTGCTCGGCAGTCTCGCGGGACTCCAGAAGCAAATCGATTCCTTTGCCGAGGTGTACGAGAAACTCGGCAATCATTTGCGGCATTCGCAGCAGAGCTACGAAGACGCGTCGAGTAAGCTCGAGCGGGCGCGCAATTCGCTCGAGCACTTGTCGCAGGGCGCACCGCCCGATGCCGCTCCAAGGGTCCTTGAGCCTGCGGCTACCGAGTAGCTCCGCGATCTGACGCCAAGCCGAAAAGTAGGGCGTATAGCTATACGCCCCTGCGGAGCTTGTCGATATCTAAGGATTGAGGAGAGCGTCAAGCGCGGCTTTCAGCCAAAAATCGAATTCCGCGCTTGTAGGATTCACCAGAATCTTCTCGAGCTCAATCGCCACTTTTCGGGCATCTTTCGGATGCTTTTCCAGCCGCCCGGCAAGATCGGTTAGGCGGGACTCCTCGTTCGGAGGAGCAAGTTGGACCGCGGCCGAAAGGAATTGCCGCGCGGCTTGGGTATCTGGCAGCGCGGCTGGGTCCGGGAGGAGCCTCACCGCAAAGGAAAAATCCCCCGGGACCACGCCTTGCACGTCAAACGCCGCCCCGTTTTCTTCGCCGCCGAGGGTCTTCAACCGCTCTTGATCTCCAGAGAGGAAATGCACCGTGCCTGGCGAGAGATTTCGCACTTCGATGGCGAGCGGCCGGTCGGTTCCGATGGCGCGGACGAACAATCTCGATTTCTTTTCCGGAGCGACAGGCTGTTCGCCGGGACTAAACTCGAAGGCAACCACCGTTACCGGAGCGGCTGTCGCGGCGCCTGCGACTTCGACGGCAACTTTCGCAGGACCGGGCGGTGTCTTTGGCGATGGCAAGAGAACGAGTGACTCCGGTGAAGCTGCCAGGACCAGCGCGGCTTCGCCACTCAGGGTGACGTGGTCTGCATCGGCATCCCCGCGGAATCCGTGCCCGCGGACCACGAAGCGGTCGCGCAATGAGACGAACGAAGGCACTTGCGTCACTTCAATGCCCGCGGCTGGAACTTTTTTCACATTCGCGGCAGCGCTCATGACGGAGCCGTCCGGGAACTTCGCCAGGAAGGCGCTCGCTGCGGCCGGAGCGGCGAAAGTAGCGCGACCGGTTTGGTTGGTAGTGACTTTCTTTCCGCTCGGCAATTCCACCGTCGCTCCAGGCACAAGCCGGCCATCAGCGTCCAGAACGGCCAGCGTCGCCAGTTGCCCGGCCACGAGCCTTGGCGGAAGAACGATGGTCCCTGCACGCGATTCTCTGGGTGGCGGAACCTGTGCCGCCGGCGAAACACAGGCTGCAATGCAGAAGCAGAATTCGAGCGCGAAACGCGCGACACTCACAGCGAGATTTTATCGCGACCGCTGGCCAGACTCGAAGCGGAAAGCGCCCTCGCGATGGCTGAATGCACTTTTCTCTTCGGACTCGGACCTAGTTGTCGAGGCGGACGACGAAGGTGGTCAACTGCTCGTCCGAGCGCAATTGTTCGGCGAGCTGATGCGCGAGTTCTTCGGTTGTAACGCGCCCCACGCGCACACGATAGAAATACCCGTTCGGCGAATCGTACGGCACGACGTTGACGGGCGAATACTGCGCGGCCAGCCGCTCGCGCAATTTCTCGGCGTTATCCTGGACCAGGAATGCCCCTACCTGCACGCCGAAGAAACCTGCCGCCGGATTCGGACCTTCGAGCAGCTCGAGGCGCACGGGCGCAGTCCCCGCGCCGACCAGGTCGATCGCCTGTGCGGCAGCGAGCGATAAGTCGATAACCCGATTGGCAACGAATGGACCGCGGTCGTTGATTCGCACCTGGGTTTGCTTGCCATTGCGCAGGTTGGTGACGCGAATGACTGCGCCGAACGGCAGCGTGCGGTGCGCCGCGGTCATTTGGTACATGTCGTAGACTTCGCCGTTCGACGTGCGGTGCCCGTTGAAGGGCACGCCGTACCACGATGCCACCCCTTCCTCCACATACTGGCCGGGGACGGCCGGCTGCGTTCCCTGGGGTGAAGGCGGGCTGGGTGACGATGGCGATGTCGGTGAAGGCGCCGATGCGGGCGGTCGGGTCGAGTAGCCGCGATGGGCGCAACCCGAACAAATCAAAATTGCGGCGCTCAGTGACAGCGCCCAGCGAATGAGAGAGCGCTTCCTTCGGATGCGAGGCTCCTCCAGCCAACTGCACTTCCCCCCTGGCCGGGCGGAAGGCTTCACTCCGCATCCTGTCTCAATTTTTCTTCCTCATTTTCCGCTATTATAGGGAGGCGCGAAATTTCTCGCAAGGAAGCCCATTGGCTCTATCCATCCGCTGGCGTTGGAAACTCGACCGATTCCTGGAACAACTCAAGGGCCTCCTCGGCGCGAAGAAAAAAGAGGACGCTCGCCCCCGACTGTGCCCGGCGTGCAGCACACTCGTAGGCGCCTCGGCGACCAAGTGCTACCAGTGCGGCGCGAGCATGACTTTTTCTCTCGCGGCGGCCAGCCGGTCACTGGGAGGACTGATACATTCCGAAGCGCCCATTACTTACGGAATCCTGTTCGCATGTTGCCTGCTGTACGGCCTGAGCCTGTTGGTGACAATCCGCATCAGCGGAGGATTCGCAGCGCCGAGCGGCGGACTATTCGGTCTTTTCGGTCTCGGGGGCGTCAACGGGCAAGTCCTGATGCGCCTCGGAGCGTCATTGCCGCTGCCGCTCAATCTCCAGCAGCCCTGGCGATTCGTCATGGCCGTTTTTCTCCACGGGAGTCTGCTGCATCTTGCTTTCAACATGTGGGTATTGCTCGACGTCGGCCCGCAGATCGAGGAGCTGTACGGTTCGGCGCGATACTTCTTTATTTATGTTGTCACGGGGGTCGCGGGCTACTGCCTGAGCTCGTTCTTCTTTCGGACTAGCGTGGGTGCATCCGGCGCGCTGCTCGGGCTGATCGGCGTGCTGCTTGCCCTAACCACGGGCCGCCGGAGCGCGGGAATGCAGATGTTACGGAGCCAGCTTATCAAATGGCTCATCTACATCGCGGTCATCGGCTTCGTGTTCCCGCAGATTGATAATTTTGCGCATGCCGGGGGATTCGTTGCCGGATACGCGCTTGGAAAGATCATGAGCGATCGGCAGCCGGTGGACGCCGTATCGCGCAAGCGCGCCTACGCGCTCGGTTGGGCGACTGCATTGGTCGTTGCCGTAAGCTTCGTGATGATGCTCTTCCAATACTTCCGCACGAGCTAGGCCCAGCCTATGATTCGGCGTAGAGCCGGCGCGCCAAAATGATGGCGTAATGCAGACCGGTGAAAACCACCAGGAAGGGCACAATATAGCCACAGGCAACGCGAGCCACAAACAGCGGACGGCTATCGACTAGTTGCAGGAGAATTACGAGGAAGATGAGAAGAATCTCGAACATCGTCGCCAGTTTCCCATAGATGCTTGGAGGAAACGGACGATAGCCCACCGTCACCAGGACGACGGCGGCCGTCACCAGGATCAGCACATCCCTTCCGAGGACCAGGATCGTTAGCCACCAGTGGATCTTCCCTTTTAAGGCTAGAACAAAATAGGACGATGAAAGCAGAAGCTTGTCGGAAATGGGATCGAGATATGCTCCGAGCGGCGTCTTCTGGTTCAAACTTCGCGCCAACAAACCATCGAGACCGTCACTCAACCCAGCGGCGATCAGGATGCCCAAGGCCCAATCGTAACGGTCATAGTGAATGGCGATAACGAAAAAAGGCAGGAATCCCAGGCGCAGGAAAGTGAGCTGATTCGGAACTGTAAAGATTCGAGTGTCCATGGATTCAGCCGGGAGCAGCCGGCGTCAGGCGAATTCCGTCAAATACTCGCCGAGTGAGCGACCGACCTTTCGTGCAAACGTCTCCGCCAGCGACGGGATCGAGCCGCGAGCTTCGTCAAGCGCGATGCGTTCGATCCGCAGCATCGGGAAAAAGAGCGTCGGCAGGCCCATGCGGTCGCCTTCCGGATGCAGAATCTGGCGTACGAATTCATCGAAGGAGCTCAGGTCAATCCCGCGCAGCGTGACGCCGGCGTTCGAGATTTCGACCAACTCGCCCCAAACCTTCTCCTTGGGGCTGTGTAAGCTCACCACGACGATGGAATGCGGTTGCATGAATTAGTCCCTGGGCGGTCTACACAGGATGTTATCGCAGATGGCGGTCAGGATACACTGTTGCGGGCGCAAGAGTTATCGTTTGCAGCCGGAGATGGAAGCTCGCGCTAAATCGCCATTGTCTTGAGGTCTGGCGCGCGGCGGAGAAGGGGCTCGGTCGCTTTTTGCACGTCATCCGGCGTCACACCGGGAGCGATCTCTCTCAGTACCAGCCCTTGCGGCGTCACCTGGATGACTCCGAGTTCAGTGACGATCAAATCCACGACTGCGACTCCCGTGAGCGGGAGGCTGCATTGTTTCACGATCTTTGGCTGGCCTTCTTTCGTCGTGTGTTCCATGGCGATGATTACCCGTTTAGCCCCTGCCACCAGGTCCATCGCTCCACCCATGCCTTTGAGCATCTTGCCGGGGATGGCCCAGTTGGCGAGGTTCCCTTTCTCATCCACCTGGAGCGCGCCGAGGACGGTGACGTCGATGCGGCCACCGCGAATCATGCCGAAGGAGTCCGCGCTCGAAAAATAGCAGCAGCCCGGGATTTCAGTGATCGTTTCCTTCCCGGCGTTGATCAAGTCAGGGTCTTCCTCGCCTTCGTACGGATATGGGCCCACGCCGAGCATGCCGTTCTCGGACTGCAGGACGACTTCGGTGCCGGGCGGGAGATAGTTCGAAACCAGCGTTGGAAGACCGATGCCCAGATTGACGTAGTAGCCGTCGCGGAGTTCGTGGGCCACGCGGCGCGCGATCAATTCCCGTTTATCCACTTCAGGTGACATGTGGCCCTCCATATTCAATTCGCAAGGGCAAGGGCGGGTTGACGAATCGCCCCTAAAAAACGCCTGCCGGTTACTAGCGCTTGCGCACGGTGCGGCGCTCAATGCGCTTGTGATAATTCACGCCCTGGAAAATCGCATCGACAAAAATTCCGGGGGTATGAATGCAATCCGGATTCAGTTGCCCGAGTTCGACAATCTCTTCCACTTCGGCGATGACATAGTCCGCAGCCGTCGCCATCATGGCGTTGTAATTTCGCGCTGTTTTGCGATACACGAGATTCCCCCAGCGGTCGCCTTTCCCCGCCTTGATGAAGGCAAAATCGCCGCGCAGGGCATGGACCAAAACGTGCCGACGGCCTTCAAATTCCCGGACTTCCTTTCCTTCCGCCGCCAGGGTGCCGTAGCCGGTGGGCGTGAAAAACGCGGGGATGCCCGCGCCGCCGGCGCGGATGCGCTCGGCGAGCGTGCCTTGGGGACTGAGCTCAACCTCGATTTCCTTGCTCAGCGCGAGTTGTTCGAAGGTCCTGTTCTCTCCGACGTAGCTCGCAACCATTTTCTTCACTTGCTTGGTCTGGAGCAGCAGGCCGATGCCGAAGTCATCCACGCCGGCGTTATTCGAAACCAAGGTAAGGTTTTTTGTGCCCTTGCGGCGAAGTGCGTCAATCAGGTTTTCGGGAATCCCGCAGAGACCGAAGCCGCCGAGCAGGATGGTCACGCCGTCGTTCACGCGGGCGATAGCGGCATCGGCATTGGCTACGCGTTTGTCCATTGCACCCCATCCATATGTGTGACGCAAAGAGGAAGACGCAGTTTACTGCAAGTTGTGAAGGATTTTGTAGAGTTCGTTCGCCGAATGGAATTCGTCTTCGAGCTCACGGCTGCGCAGAAGGTTGCGAAGCTGATCGATTGCCTGGGAAAGGCGATCGAGCGAGCGGCTGATATTTTCCGTATTGGTGAAGCAGATGTCGCGCCAGACGCTGTAGGGGCTTCCCGCCAATCGCAACAGGTCGCGCAAGCCGCTCCCGGCAAGTGAAACTGGGAGACCGGTCTCATCGAGTTCATCGAGAACCACACGCGCTAAAGCGATGGAAGTGAGTTGGGGAAGATGAGACACGATTCCCACGGCCCAATCGTGTGTTTCCGCGTCGCACCAGGCCACCTCCGCGCCAAAACCACGGACCAGCGATGCGAATTTCGCCAGCCGCTCGTCCGGATCTTCTGCATTGGCGATGAGGGCGTACTTAGCCTCGCGGAACAGATCGGGATCAGCGTTCTCAATTCCGGAGAGCTCCTTGCCCGCGAGTGGATGCCCGCCAAGAAAGCGCGCGGGCGCACGAAAACTCTTCACTGCCGCGTGACAGATAGAGGTCTTCGTGCTGCACGCATCCGTAACGAGCCATCTGCGATCCGGATAAGCTGCGATCGTCGGCAACAGATCGAGCGTAGCGCCCACGGGCAGAGCCAGGTAGACAAGATCGGCGCCCTCGACGGCTTCGGCAAGACTCCCGGCGGCTTCGTGCACAGCGCCACGATCGACGGCGCGTTGCGCGACACGTGCGAAGTCCCAGCCGATCACGCGCGTCTGCGGATATGCGCGACGCAGCGCAAGCGCAAAAGAGCCGCCCACGAGACCGGTGCCGAGAACCGCGACACGCTCGAACGGGGGAGCGCAGGCCATTGGTCAGGCCAATCGACGGCCGACGGCGGGGGCGATGATGCGGAGCTCGGCCATGAGCTGAGCGAACTGCTCAGGGAAGAGGGACTGCGCACCGTCAGAGAGCGCGTGCTCCGGGTCGTGATGAACTTCGATGAGCAAGCCATCAGCGCCGGCAGCAACCGCGGCGCGGCCCATCGGCGAGACTTTATCGCGCCGTCCGGTGCCGTGAGACGGGTCAGCGAAGATAGGAAGGTGCGAGAGCTTCTTGATCACCGGGATCGCGGCGATATCGAGCGTGTTCCGCGTGTACGTCTCGAATGTGCGGATTCCCCGCTCGCACAGGATGACGTTGTAGTTCCCGCCCGCCATGATGTACTCGGCGCTCAACAGCAGCTCTTCGATGGTGGCAGACATGCCGCGCTTCAGCAGGACCGGCTTGCGGACTTCCCCCAGGGCCCGCAGCAAGTGATAGTTCTGCATATTCCGCGCGCCGACTTGGAGCAGATCCACATACTGCAAGATCAGCTGGACTTGCGAGGGGTCCATCACTTCACTCACGACCAGCAAGCCGTTGCGATCGGCGGCCGCGCGCATCAGCTTTAAACCCGGTTCGCCAAGGCCCTGAAAAGAGTACGGTGAACTTCGTGGTTTGAACGCGCCGCCGCGAAGCAGCTTTGCTCCCATGCGCGCCACGCAATCGGCGATCTTGTTGATCTGGGTTTCGGATTCGACGGCGCACGGCCCGGCCGCAACTACAATTTCCGTCGTCCCAACGCGAACACCCTTGCCAAGATCTACAATCGTGCCCTGAGGCCGGAAGGCGCGGCTCGCGAGCTTATAGGGCTGCGTGATGCGCACGACCTCGCGCACCCCCTCGAGCAACTCGATATCGCGGGGATCGAAATCGGGGTGCACGCCGACCGCGCCGAGGACCGTGTGACTCTCTCCGGTCGACCGGTGGACGTCGAACCCGATCGAAACCAGGCGATCGATCACGTGCTGGATCTGCTCGTCGGTCGCTCCCGCCTGCATCACCACAACCATGAAATTCTCCCTGACTCGAACTGCCGCACTACCGCGTCTTCCTCGTTCCGGTCGGCGCGCTCGCCGGTGCCTCTGCCGCCGGGCCGTCGTGCGCTACGGCCAGGCGCTCGAGGGAGCGCGCTTCGTCCAGCACGCGTTCGAAGAGCCGCCGGATGGCCGTGTCGTCCAGTGGGCCCTGGTTCAAGCGTTCTGCGTTCTCGAGAATTTCCCTCTCGCGCTCCGGTTGATATACGGGAAGACCGAGGGCACGCTTCAGGCGACCGATTTGCATAGCGCAGCGCGAGCGCTCGTTGAAGAGCTCGAGCAGCTTGCGATCAATCTCATCGATCTGCCGGCGCCAATCTTCGATCGTCTCCGAAGTCATGCGTTTCCTTCCCGCGCGCGGCGGCTGACCCCCGACCGCGCGGCGCGTTTCAAGCGGCCCACAAGTTCGCCGACCGCCGCGGCGGCTGCGTCGGCGGAATGAGCCTTCTCGATCTCGGACACCAGCGCCGATCCTACGACTGCTGCGTCCGCAATTCCACCCAACACCGAAACGTGCGTCGGCAAAGAAATTCCGAAGCCGACCGCAATCGGGAGGCGCGTGAAAGCCCGCGCCCGCCGAACCAGGTCCGGAAGGTCTTCCGGAAGCGACTCGCGAGCACCGGTTACACCCGTTCTGGATATCAGATACAAGAAGCCGCTGGAGGATTCTGCAATTCGGACGAGCCGCGCATCGGTTGAAGTCGGCGCTGCCAGAAAGATCGTGTCGAGGCCCCGTGAATGCATGACGGCGCGATATTCACCCCCTTCTTCGGGCGTCAGGTCCGTCACCAGAACGCCGTCGGCGCCGGCCTCCGCCGCAGCAACAGCAAACGATTCGAGTCCCATCTGAAAAATGGGATTGAAATAGCCGAACAGGACGAGCGGCACCTGCGTTTTCGTTCGCAACCGCTGCACGAGTGAAATAACGTTCCGGAGCGTCGTTCCGCTCCGCAGTGCCCGCTCGCTCGCGCGCTGGATGGTAGGGCCATCCGCGAGAGGATCGCTGAAAGGAACGCCGAGCTCAATGACATCGGCGCCGGCCGCCTCTGCGGCAAGGACGATGTTTTCGCTCGCAGCAAGATTCGGATCGCCCGCTGTGATGTAGGCAACGAGTCCGAGTTCGCCGGCGTTCGCGAGCTCTCGGAATCGCTGAGTGATTCGGCTTGCGGTTGACGGCGCGACCATCGGCTTCGATAAGGCATGCTCAGGCATATTTCGAAAGGATCTCCATGTCCTTATCACCGCGGCCGGAGAGATTGAGGATAACAGTTTCGTCGCGCTTCATTCTCGGCCCGCGGCGGATCAGCTCGGCGATGGCGTGCGCCGGTTCGAGAGCAGGAATAATTCCTTCCAGCCGCGCGAGCGTGCGCGCCGCGTCGATTGCGGCTTCGTCGTCCACAGCGGTGTATTGGGCGCGGCCTATCTGTGCCAGCCAGGCATGCTGGGGTCCAACTGCCGGATAATCGAGGCCTGCTGACACGGAATGCGTGCTCGAGATTTGGCCATCCGCGTTTTGCAGAATATACGTGTAGGTACCCTGTAGAATCCCGGGGGCCGCACCCGAATACCCCGCAGCGGCAGCAAGACGCGCAGCGTGCTCGCCAAGCCCCTTTCCTCTGCCTCCAGCCTCGACGCCGACCATCTTCACATTCGCATCACCCAAGAATTCGTGGAAAAGCCCGATGGCATTCGATCCGCCGCCCACGCAAGCGAAGAGATAATCCGGCAGCCGGCCAATCGATTCGAGAATCTGAGCGCGGGCCTCGCGTCCGATTATGGATTGAAAATCGCGCACCATCCGTGGATAAGGGTGCGGCCCGAGCACGGAACCGAGAAGATAGTAGGTGGTGCGGACATTCGTGACCCAGTCGCGCATGGCTTCGTTGATCGCGTCCTTGAGCGTGCGGCTCCCGGAATCCACGCCCACCACCTGAGCGCCGAGCATGCGCATGCGGTTGACGTTCAGCCGCTGGCGCTCCATATCTTCGGTGCCCATGTAAACGACGCATTCGAGACCGAGCCGAGCCGCAACCGTGGCCGTTGCAACCCCATGCTGTCCCGCTCCGGTTTCCGCGATGACGCGCTTCTTCGCCATGCGCTGGCAGAGAAGGCCCTGGCCGAGGCAGTTGTTGATCTTGTGCGCGCCGGTGTGCAGCAGGTCTTCGCGTTTCAGAAAAATCTGTGGCCCGCCGAGGTGACGGGAGAGCCGCTCGGCGCGCTGCAGCGGCGTCGGGCGGCCGGCAAAATTGCTTAGCATCGAGCCGAGTTGGTTTTGGAATTCCGCATTGTCCCGAGCCGTCTCGTAAGCTTTTTCGAGCTCTTCGAGTGGCGCCATCAAGGTTTCCGGGACGTACCGGCCGCCAAAGGCGCCAAAACGGCCGCGCGCATCCGGCAGGATCGCAGCAGCCGCGCTCACCGGAGCCTCCGGCAAGCGGATTCGACAGCGACTATCAGCTCTCTCATTCGAGATGCATCCTTCAGGCCGGGCTTCGCCTCCACCCCGCCGCACACATCAACGGCGAAAGGCTCGACCGCTGAGATGGCCTGTCCAACATTCTCGGGAGTCAGGCCTCCCGCAAGTAGAATCGGCCCGTAACGCTTGGCCTGGCGCGCAACGCGCCAATCAAATGTCCGGCCGGTGCCTCCTCGGCGATTGCGGTCAAAACCGTCGAGGAGAAATGCGAAGGCGCCTCGATAGCGCGCCAATCTCACGGGCTGAAAACCGTTCCCGACGCGAAATGCCTTGATAACCGGGTAGTGCCATGCCAGCTCGCGGACCAGCCGCGGCGATTCCTCGCCGTGTAACTGGAGGAGATTCAAATCCACTTTGCGCGCAATTCGCAGGATCGCGGCCGCCGGAGAGTTCACGAAAACGCCGACTGTCTGCACGCGTCGCGGCAGACGTCCCGTGATGCGCCGCGCTTCCTCGGGCGCAATGTAGCGCGGGCTCTTCGGATAGAAGTTAAAGCCCAGCGCATCGGCGCCGGCCGCGACAGCGTGGCGCGCATCCGTCCAATTCGTGATCCCGCAAATTTTCACTCGCACCATGTGCACCGTCCTGCTCAAGGGGCTGCGCGCTTGGGCAAAGCCGCCGCGACGAACTCCCGCAAAGCTTCACCCGGGTCCGGATGGCTCATCAGATGCTCGCCGATCAGAAAGGCGTCGAATCCAGCGCGTGAAAGGCGCTCCAAGTCATCGCGCGACCGAATGCCGGATTCGCTGACCGCGACGCAGTCCTCCGGAATAGCCTCGACAAGTTCGAACGAAGTTTCGAGGCGAACTTCCAGGCTTCTCAAATTGCGATTGTTGACTCCGATGATGCTTGCGCCCGCCTCGATCGCTCTGGCGAGCTCTTCCCGGGTGTGGACCTCGGTCAGCGGCTCCATTCCCAATTGCCGGCCCAGTACGAGCAGTTCGTTCAATTCATCGTCCGTGAGGATCGCTACGATCAGGAGAAAAGAATCCGCGCCCGCCGCTCGCGCCTCCCACACTTGCCACGGATCAACGATGAAGTCTTTCCGGAGAATGGGTATTTGGGCAGCTTGCCGAGCCTCCTTGAGATGTGCCAGCGAGCCTTGAAAGAAATCTTCTTCCGTGAGCACGGAAATCGCCGCAGCACCAGCCTGCTCAAAGAGAGGTGCCAGCACCGCGGGCTGATATTCCTCCCGTAACAGGCCCCGCGACGGCGAGGCCTTCTTCAGCTCGGCGATAATGTTCCACGGAGCCGGCGTGAGAGCGTCATGGAAATTGCGCGCTGGCGGTGCCTTCTTTTCGACGGCGATTTTCAGGGCAACGAGCGGAAGTACCCGCTGCCGATGCGCAACCGCCGCTCGGCGCGCTTCCACGATGCGTGAAAGGATGTTCCTCGGGCTTGTCCCGGCAGTCATAGGCTGAAAGGCGCAGTTGTCCCTGAGAAAAGGCAGGGAGAAATCGCTGGGACTATGCTAGTCGAGCGCCTGCAAGGATGTCAATTTTGCTGTCAGTGCGGGCTCGAGGTGTCCTCGCTCTCGGCGAGACCGAAGAATTTCAATCTTGCGACCATCTTCCGGTGAGATTCTCCGGGCGCCAAGGGCCCTCAGAATGACGGCCGGGTTCCCGAAGCGGTTCTTTGGCTGGTCAACTAATGAGGCAGGAGGGGCTCGGCGAAGCGGATCGGGATTCCGAAATTCGACCCGCCGAAGCCGCTCAGAACCGCGTAGGTTACTCCTATGACTTTTCCCTGTTGATCTAAGAGTGGTCCGCCCGAACCGCCCGAAGTGGTTTGAGCGTCAAACACGATCTTGTCAGGCAGGACGTCGCCGACGTGACCCTGGGTGATGAGCGGTCGAATGAGGTTGCGTCGGGCCAGCTCATCGAGTATCTGCGAAACATCGCCGTTGCCCCGGGCGATGATTTGCTGCGCCGTGTCTTCGTCGGTGCGCGCGAGGATGGCAGCGAGCCCAGTCGCGTAGCCCATCAGCACGACCGGCTCGCCGGAAACAGCGGAGTCCTTCCGATCTTGAATGGAAAGCGCGGTACGATTCAACCCGTCTAAAAGAACGTGGACGCTGGCGAGGTCCGTCTCCTGGGAAATCTTCTCGATCTCGGCGGAAAAAGCACGTGGATCACCCGGGAAATACGCGGTGAGGGATGCAACTTCCGGCTGGAAGCCCTGGTTCGTGAGCGTACTCATTTCATCATTCTTCCACCACGGTTGAGTAACATGCCGGTTGGTGATGGCGCGCCCCCCTGTAGCGGCAAGAAAAGCCGTGCCGAATGCATCGACCCGCACCTCGGGTCCGCGGCCCTCAAGCGTGAGAACGGGATTGCCGTCGCTGTCTTGAAGAGGCTCGCCTTGCGGATTGATCCCGGCGTAACGCAGCCGCTGGCCGCTCTCTTTGTGCCGGAATGCGACCGCAACGTGCAACAGCGCCACGCTCGAAACGTCCGCAGGGATGATGGTCTGGGCCGCGCGACCTTCTTCCTCAATCCGTTTCAGGCGCGCATTGGTCTCCGCGAGCTGCTTTTCGAGTGAGGCAACTTCTTCTGTATCGGCAGTGGCCATCTTAGCTTTCAGATCCGCCGCCTGTTTCTGCAACACCTCGGGCGGCACGGCAGTCGGCCCCGGCCCGCGCCCTGCTTGCTGGCGCAGCTCGCGCACCCGGGCAATCAGCCCCTGCTGATTGACGATCCGGCCTTCCAGCTTCGCGATGACGGCGTTCGCGCGCTGGATGTCCTTCTGAGCGCTGTGCGAAAAGAGAAAGAAGATTCCGGCCATGATGATGGCAATGATGAAAACCGCGCTGACGCCAATCTTGAGAGCGCGGCTGAGCGAGAATGCGTCCTTGGTCATTTTTTCCGTGACAGCGAGCGCCTCGAATGCGGTGTGGGCGATTTGCTGGCCCTGTTCGGCGATGGCCGTCTTCTCTCGCAGCGAATCGATTTCGCGCTTGACCCGGAGTTGAGCGCGAACCCGTGCGAGAAGCTCGCTGCGCTCCCAGGGCCGCGAGAGGACGTCGTCGGCGCCGAGATCGAGGGCGGCGGCGCGCTCCGCGGTGTCCGAGCTCACCAGCAGGATGATGCGCATCTCCTGTGTCGCCGCCGAACCCTTCAGCCCGGCGACGACTTCGCGGCAGTCCGTCTCGGGAAGATTCCCATCCAGGAGAAGCAAATCGGCAGGCTGCCGGCGAACTGAATCAAGGCCCGTTGTTGCCGATTCAACAGCCAGCACGTCATAGCCCGCCTGCTCCGCTTCGGTTTGCAGATTCTGCCGAAAGCCGGGGTCTGTCTCGATGATGACGATTTTTTCGCGCGCAGGAGTCATGGATGAGGGGTCCTCTGGGATTCAAGATGGTCGGCTGATCCCAAATCGATGCCCAAGCCTCTATCCTAGAGGAAAATCCCCGCCGCGCAAGTGCAGCATCAAAGGCAGGGCCCGAAAGGGGGAGCGCTCAAGATAGAATCGGCACATGGCAAATCTGATCGAGCAACTCACAGTTTTACGCGAGGAGATTATTGCGTGCCGCAAGTGTCCTCGACTCGTACGGTGGCGGGAAAAAGTCGCGAGAGAAAAGCGGCTCTCCTTTCGCGACTGGAGTTACTGGGGGAAGCCGGTACCCAGCTTCGGCGATCCGAAAGCCGCGTTCGTGATTCTTGGCTTGGCGCCCGCGGCCCACGGCGCTAATCGCACCGGGCGAATGTTCACCGGGGACCGCTCGGGCGATTTTCTCTATCGCGCGCTTTACCGCGCAGGATTTGCGAACCAACCCACCTCAATCCGGCGCGACGACGGCCTCAAACTCCAAGGCGCCTATTTGACGGCAACGCTTCGCTGCGCGCCACCCGGGAATAAGCCGCTGCCCTCGGAGCTGGCCAATTGCCGCCCATATTTCGAGCGAGAACTCGACCTGCTCCGGCCGCGCGCGATCCTGGCCCTCGGCGGCATCGCCTTACGCGCGTACCTGGGGCTGCTCAAGGAGCGCGGCGCGATCAAAAGCCTAGCGGAATATCCATTCCGTCACGGCGCCAGTTACACCCTCCCCGGCGATCTGCCGCGCGTTTTTGCATCGTATCATCCGAGTCAGCAGAATACGTTCACCGGGAAGTTGACGGAAGCGATGATGCTGCGGCTATTGCGGCAGATTCGAAATTACTTAGAGGGCCACGTTCGACCTGCATCCGCACGGCGATGACTGTCTGTGCCGCATGGCAGATCAACATTACTCGGATTTCGGGCGAGGCATCCACATGAGATAGACGAGAAACGAAACACCAAAGCCGACGAACCAAGCATAATGATAGAGGCCGTGGAGGCTGGGGACCCCGAGCCCGATGAGGGCCACGACAATCCCGGCGGCGAGCGAGCCGATGGCGCGCCAGTTGAAGCCGCGGGAAAACTCGTAGAAGCCGCCGCGCTCGTAAAGGTCTTCCGTGAGAATGATCTTCTTTCGCACGACGAAATAATCGGCAATCATCACACCGGCGATCGGTCCCAAAAAGCTCGAGTACCCTACCAGCCAGCCAAAGATATAGTTGCCGTAGTTTGCCAGCAGCTTCCAGGGCTGCATCAGCAGCCCGACGACGCAGGTGATCATCCCGCCCATCTTGAAACTGATTCGCCGCGGGTAGAGATTCGAGAAATCGTTGGCAGGAGAGACGACATTTGCCGCGACGTTGACGTTCAGCGTCGCCAGCAGCAGCGCAATCATCGCCACAACCACCGCGATGGGATTCCCCAGGCGGCTCAAAACCACCACCGGATCCCAGATCGCTGATCCAAAAACGATGACGGTTGCGGACGTGACCGCGATACCGATGAAGGAATAAAACGTCATCGTGGTGGGCAGGCCGAGCGCTTGTCCGAGCATCTGCTCGCGTTGGCCATAAGCATACCGCGTGAAATCGGGAATGTTCAGCGCCACCGTGGCCCAAAATGCCACCACGCCCGTAAGCGACGGAATGAAGAAGGCGAAGAACTCGCCGAAGCTCTGAAATTTCGACGGCGCGGAAAGCATCGGACCGAAGCCGCCCGCTTTGAGATACGCCCACCAGAGCATGGCGAGGCCAAGGAAAAGAAGCGCCGGGGCAGTGATGCCCTGAAGAAATCGGATTGTCTCGATACCGCGCAAGATCACGGCGAGATTCAGCAGCCAGAAAGCGAAGAAGCAGAGCCAAGGATGATTCCATCCGGGACGCACGGCCGCCAGCAGCGTGTTGATCGCTTCGCCGCCGATCCACGTCTGAATCCCGAACCATCCGCAGGCCACCAGCGCTCGCAGGATTGCCGGAAAATTAGCTCCAAGCACGCCGAACGACGAGCGTGCAAACACCGGGAACGGGATGCCATAACGCGCGCCGGCGTGGGCATTCAGCAGCATCGGAATCAGCACGATCAGGTTGCCGAGGAAGACCGTGAAGATCGCCTGCTTCCAGTTCATCCCTCCGGCGATCATGCTGCTCGCCAGCATGTACGTGGGAATATTCACGCTCATGGCCACCCACAGCGCCGCATAGTTGTAGGTGCCCCAGGTGCGCTTCTCGAGAGGAATCGGGGCGAGGTCTTTGTTCCAAAGCCAGCTCGTCGAGGCGTTGGTAGGTTGAGGAACGACGCTGGCGGACCCGGAAGCTGAGCTCATCGCAGGTTTTTGTAGAGTCTCCTCCCAAGGAGAGACGATACTCTACCGTGTGTTTGTTCGCGCTAACGTGAGTCCACAGGCTTATACTCCGAACCCGAAATCCGCGGCAACATCTTTCTCGGCTGACGTGTAACGGTATCAAACCATGAGCGCGTGACGCGCGATTCGATCACAAGATGTCATCGAGGGGGCGGGTTTCACCCCGCCCATGCTCGCGTAGAGCTTCTTCGGCGAGACCCCGCAACCTTTCTCGCGTGCGTGCCAGCTTTTCCTTCCAGGCGGCTTCATCCTCCAGGGTCTCGATAATCTGCGAGGCGATCGCATCCTGCTCCTCCCGGGGAAGAGCGGCAACCTTGCGCATGGCCTCTTCTAACAGGTCAGTCATAGCCCGAACGTAACAGAGCATCTGAGCGTACGCAAGAAAACCCGAGAGGCGGCAGGGGCCATACGAAAATCCCACGACGAATTTGTGCGCTCCACCCTTGGATTAGGCCCGTGCCCGGATGCCAAAAACACTGCTCGACGAAAGAGAGCTTGAATTATCAACCAGCCGGCCCTCTGGCTGCGCCGCAAAGAAAGCCCTTTGGTTTGCTCAGGTCGAGTCGGGATTACCAGAATAACGTGTGGCTTCAAGTCTTGCGATGCAAATAGATGCCATGCAGACTTAGGCCGAGGCCGCTTAGGAAAAGTAAGGGTGACAAGATGGCGGTCACCACCGGCTGAATGGGGTAGGGAAGTTCCATCGCGCTGTGCCCACCTGCAAAGTAATAGATGACGGCTGCAAGCAGCATGTACAGCAACCCCTGACGAATCTTGCTGCGTCCATCGGTGCGGGGCGGGCGGCCACCCGGACCTCGGGAAGTGCATCACGACAATACGGACACTGGGCGAGATGATCAGACACAATCTTTCCGCAGAACGGACATTGACGTGTAGCCATGGAATCGTCTCGCCCTAGACGCACCTCCCATTGTAGCCGTGGCAGGATTTGGACGATGCAGCTATCAACTTTCGGGGAGACAGAAGGTAAAGGGCAAAACCGCGGGATTACCTGAGGACTCACAGATTCCAACGCCGAAGTCGATGAAGAAGGGTCAGTAGCCAAAACGCAACACTTTCAGCACGCAAAGCATTGCGCCTGGTCCCTCTAATTGCATTGAAAACAAGCACCTCTCGCCCTAAGATTAGCATCGAAGATCCAAATGGTTTCGCCTGCCCCCAATCCTAGTCTTAACCCGCGCGAGTTGCTTGCCGCTTGGTGGAGGATCTTAAGCGGCAGTGTCCCCATGCTTTCAATTGAAATTACTCGCGAGTGCCCGCTCAGTTGCCCCGGCTGCTATGCCTACGGTGACACGCACCTGGGGGGTGAGGTCACCCTCCGCCAACTCAATGACCTCCGCGGGGACGCACTGGTGAAAGGCGTGCTTGGACTGGTGCGAAAGCACCAGCCCATCCATGTTTCCTTGGTAGGCGGTGAGCCTTTGGTTCGGCATCGGGAGCTGAGCCGAATTCTTCCGGCTCTCAGCGAGATGGGGGTGTTCACACTCGTTGTCACCAGCGCCGTGATCCCGATCCCGGCGGAGTGGATGAAGATCCCGCGCCTGCGGGTGGCGGTCTCGGTGGACGGCCTGCCGGAGCATCACGATATCCGGCGGAAGCCGGCAACCTACGAGCGCATCCTCAGAAACATGCAAGGCCGCCAGGTCAACATCCACTGGGTCATTACTCGACCGATGTTGGCGCGGCCCGGCTACCTGGAAGAGTATGTGTCCTTCTGGAGCGCACGCCCCGAGGTGAACTGCATCTGGGTCAGCCTTTACACTCCTCAGGTTGGTGAGCAAAGCCCGGAAATGCTGGCTTCTGATGATCGTGAAGCCATCACCCGGCAGTTACCTTCCTTATCCAAGCAGTATCTGAAACTTCTCGTCACCCCGGGCATGGCCCAGGCTTTCGTTCATCCCCCAAGCACACCGGACGATTGCCTTTTCTCGAAGATGTCTGCCAATTATTCCGCCGATCTGCAAAGTCGTGTCGAGCCTTGCGTTTTTGGCGGCTCACCCGACTGCTCCCAGTGCGGTTGTGCCATCAGCAGCGGTTTACACTGGATTCGAACGATCAAGCTGGTGGGTCCGGTGAAGATCGATCATTTCATCGGCGGGTCGATCGGCGTCGGCCGGTCGCTGAACCGCCTCTTCCGGCGCTCGATCCGACCTCCGCGCTGGCAGTCCGACGCGGCAAAGCTGAGGCCCAAGGCCGATCTCGTGCAAATCCGGCCCTAGCCGTATAGGGGTGCACAACCAACTCAGTAGTGCCCTTGGTTTGGGGTCTTTCAGGACTTTCCCGCGGCATCTCAAATCGATCGACTATCGAAAGAGCGCTCACCGTAGCCGCGACTCTAGTCGGGACAATACTTCTAGTGACGAATCTGTTCCAAATAATCGTAGCCGTGAGGTCTTCTTTATGAGGTAAGGCACCCTTCGTCGGCGCTACCAACCCTGCGTGTCCGGTTTCACGGCTCGCTGAGGTGTTTCCGGCCAGAACACGAGACAGTGATCTACAGGAGGCGAAAGGTGGCTGAGTTGTTTAGACGAAAGAGAGCTTGAATCATCAACGAGCCCGCCTCGGGCTGCGCCGTAAAGGGGTTTTGTCCCAGCCTCCGATAACTTCCGAGCAAATGACGGCCCTGCGGCTCGTCAGTAGTGCCAGAAACTAAACGAGTTACGCGTTTAGTTTCTGGAGAGTAGCCGACCATTCGCCCAGATAAAGAAGGAGCGTGAGGGGACGACTGCCTAAGTCAGACGTACATCAAATAGCGCCAGCCAATATTGAAGGGATTGCAGGGCAAAACCGCAAAGGATGAGTCCAATGCCGAATGCCCCAAGCCGTCGCTCCGGGAGATTGTCGGCGTAGTATTCGATGTAAGGATTGACCGTCGCTCCCACCCCGGTGACAATGCCTGTCACCAACCCCACCCGAATCGCAAAAGACCAGGCGTGGTCCACGTGATGGATGAAGGCGCTACAGATAAGGGCCGTGACCATGAAGCCGACAGTACGGACCACAGTTCCCCAAAACTGGCGACGCGTAAGCCGTGGACGGCGAGACGCTGCATAGTCGATGGCAGGACGCATGCCGTGAGAGTAGGCGAATACCTGGCCGACTGTGATGAGAATGGCAAATGCGATTGCGAATCCGAAGCCCAAAATCCTGTACAGCCCAGCTCCGAAAGCGAACCCCCGGATGGCGGAAAACAGTCCTTCCCAAAGCAAGGAGTAATGATCTAGCCCACGAGCTGCTCGACTGAATTCAATCGACAGGGTGATACCGGTCGCGATACCGGAAGCCAGGCCAAAGAAGAGGCCAAGGCCGAGGCCGTAGCCGATGCCGAAGACAACGGAGTACGTTACCGCGCGGGTAAGCAGCCGCAACGGACCGTGTTGTCCACCCAATAGGTCGTAGGCCAGATAAAGACTGCCCAACACATCAAGACAGGTACCCGTAATGCTGATGACCGCGACTGTATGGTGGTCCACTCAACGATTGTAGACCTAAAATTTTCGTGATCATGCCCGGATGACGGGGGATACGGAAGTAACCGGATTACTACCGAGTAGCCAGGCGGCCTTGCGGCCGCCCGGCCCTCTCAGAACTGGGCGTGAAGGTTTCCCTTCACCCAGCTCAAGCCCTTCGAACGCCTCTTTAGAGGAGACGCGGTTTCGAAACGGGAAGACGCTGACGATGAACCCGGTCATGGCACTCGGGATGAAGTAAAACGCAGTTCGTGGCACCAGTGGAACCACCCATCACACGGGGGACGCAGTAATGAAGGCGCCACCCTGTGATCCGGGTGATTTTTGTATTGCACTGCGTGCAGAGTCCACGTTGCTCATACCAGAGATAGCGAAGAGTGCGGGTACCCCGAAACGTTTCCAGCATGTAAGCCCCTTCTCGTTCTTCGAAGTAGGTTTCATAGGTCGGATCGTACGGGTTAGCTTCGCCTTTGACCTTGACGTGTCGGTTGATGGGAGTGCTCTTGGCGCAGTACAGCCAGACTTTAATCGGCCGTCCTCCGTCATCGCAGGTTTCACCGAAGAAGGACCAGTCACGATTCCCGCGCTGGTCAAAATATTTCGGTTTGAACCAGCGCGGGCTTTTGTTCGGGTGCCTTCGTCGTGCCCATTGCCACAGACTAGAGAAGATGGTGCGATCGACGCCTGCGAACGTGCGTTTGCTCACCACGTGCCGATGATAGTTCGCCCAACCGCGAATCTTTGGGTTGAGTTGATCGATCAAATCGGCGGCAGACACGCCATGCGCGGCTTTGATGGTTCGTCGGATGCCATCCAGGAAGGTTCCAACCTTCTTCTTGGAAGGCTTGATGAGCAGTTTCCCGTTAGGATACCTGCGCACGTTTTGTCCGAGGAAATCAAAGCCATGCTCCACGTGCGTAATGACTGTCTTCGTCGGAGAGAGTTCAAGACCTCGTTCTTGCAGGAACTGCTCGACCAGGGGCTTGATCGACGTCGCGGTGCTGTCATCCGTGGCGTATAGTCGACGAATCATCCTTTCACCTCCCTGAGGTAACCGAGTTCGCTTTTGCCCTCAATAGCCAATTATCTCGACATCAAGATAGATGTATGACCTGCGTGTAAAGGATTCAACAAAGTCCAGAGTGAAATGGTGTAGTCCATATACCTCGACGTAGAGTATTATTAGAGCTTCTGTTTTGCGCGGGTCAAACTGAGGTATGTGCCTTTGGCGTCCTGGATTCCAGTGTCGAGCGGTGAATCAGCAACGCGGATCTGTCGTTATACATTCGGACAACTAGTGGACGATTTTACGAGTGAGAACCCGCGGACTGTGCGGATATTATTTTTCAGGGAGTTCCTCTTAACGCTTTCAGTGCTCCGCCCCACGCAATCACTTCGTCCGCCATTAAATGCACGGCCTTGTCGTGCTGTTCGTGCGGCTTAAAGGTCGTGAAGTTCTCGAAGTCGGTAAACAGCGAAAGCGCCACCTGCGCTCGCACGTCCGCAATCTTGATTTCGCCCATCACTAGCCTCAAGTTCTCCACCGCTCGGACACCGCCAGCGCCGCCATATCCGACAAATCCCGCCGCTTTGTTGTTCCATTCGTGGAAGAGAAAATCGATCGCGTTCTTTAACGCCGCCGAGGTGGCATGGTTATACTCGGGGGTGACGAAAATGTAGGCGTCGAGCGAGGCAATTTTCTCGCTCCAAGTCTTCGTGTGCGGCTTGCTGTACTGATGCATCCGAGGTGATACGGGCTCATCGAGGAGAGGCAGCTTGTAATCCTCGATGTCGACAATCTCAAACTCCGCGTCCTTGCGGCTTTTCAGGATATCGTGCACCCACTTTGCGACGGCCGCGGCTTTCCGTCCCGGTCGCGTACTGCCAACGATGATTCCAATTTTCAGCATTTCCCTCTTTCTCCCTTCTGGTGCGGTCCCCAAGTCGGTTTGACTCAGTCGATAGATGCGCGAACACGGAACCCGTTGCGCTCGTTTCGCGATCAGTGGACCAACAGGCCAAGACAAGAATGCAGATAGCTCCTGCCGGCACAAGATGTGGCTAGGCCACCATAGCCTCGAAAACCGACATCGAGAAACTCCGGGCTTTTCAGATGCGTATCGCGGGCTGGCTCCAGAGTGCTAACGGTACGCAAATATCTCG
Organism: Candidatus Acidiferrales bacterium; assembly: GCA_049644285.1. GTDB lineage: Bacteria > Acidobacteriota > Terriglobia > Acidiferrales > UBA7541 > CAVRXT01. The sequence continues at coordinate 35,783 of JBARRP010000157.1, forward strand.
ACATCAAGGTAGATGCGCAGCCTTGTTGTGAGGATTCAGCGTTCTGGTAGAATATTCTGTAGCAACCATACCTCGATATCGAGTATTATGTGACTGAATCTCGGGACCGAAGGGAGGTGCCTGCGTTGGTAATCCCCGTTTCAAGTCCGAGCCGTGAAGCGGCAACCCGTGTCTGGCTGGTACTGTGGAAGGCCGCCCACGCGATCGAGCAGAACGCAATTCGAAGCGTGTCTGCATCGGGTCTCGGCCGTTCCGACTTCGCCGTATTGGAAGTGCTTCTGCACAAGGGACCGCAGCCGGTGAATATCATCGGGAAGAAGGTTCTGCTTACCAGTGGCTCGATCACTGCCGCAGTCGATCGCTTGGAATCGAGAAAGATGCTGCGGAGGACATCCAACCCGAAGGACCGGCGCAGCCGGATCGTTCGACTTACCGACACGGGTCGCCGTTTAATCGAGCGGGCCTTCCAAAAACATGCAGCCGACATGGAGGAGACCATGGCCGTATTGAGATCCGGTGAACGAGTAGAACTGGTCCGTTTGCTCAAGAAAGTAGGAATGTGGGCAGCCGCACGGCTTGATGATAACGGATCGTCAAGAGTGGGCGGACCGAACGCCAAATCCTCCCGCAGTTCTTTAGTGAAGTAGCTGCGATCGTCGGATTTGGCGAAAACCAAGGACGGGCCTTCAAGCGAGATTATGAAATTTACAGTCGCACTGCTTCAAATCGCCCCATTGGGCAATAATCAGAGCAGGAATTTGGCAAAAGGGCTGCAATATTGCCGATAAGCGAAAGCACTCGGGGCGGATTTTAGCGGTATTTCCCGAGTTATGGAATATCGGGTTTACCCCAAGTCCCATTAATTCTGAAGCACGGCAGGCATGGATGGGTTCCACGCTCGTCCCAACCAGACCCAGAGCGCCCCAATGGAAGCGGGGAGAGGTGTCGCAAAAGTGGGCCGCAAAATAACGCAGTTTCGGCTGCGCTGACGCGGATCGCATACCGATTCGTAGCACTTCAGATGAAAATCTTTCGCCATTATCGTGAACGGCGAGATGGGTGTATGATCGCCGACGTTCTTGAAGTCAAAAAGGAGATTCCGGTTAATAGACGCTTGGTGTGTGTCGATTCGCTGCCAGCGAGAGATAGGGGAATCTGCGTGGTCATGCAATCGTCAAGCATTTGTCAGGAGCAATCATGGGTCAAGACAGCTTTATTCCGGTTGCAACGAATGCCAGGTCGCGAAACGACCTCGTCGAGCGCGGGTTTAGTCGTCAGCCGCTCAGAGTTGATGTAGACATAGCGCGCACGCTGGAAGCGTTAGCCCATGCAGCCTGGTCCATTCCAAAAGACAAGTACTATGATGGGGGCGACAGGTATCGTTCCTTAAATCGTCTCCGGGCCGAGATTGTTGAGGGCGGTGTAAGAGTTTGGTCGAGCGAGGAGAGCACGCCCTATGTGCAGCTGGAAAGATACAACACGACACTCGGCGGCCAGCAGCGAGAGTACGCTCCGCTGCCCCCGGCCCTCGCCGGTTCCATAGGCGTTCGCAAGATGATTGCTTACCACCTTCATTACCTTCCGCTCTCGGCGGTGGGTACGAGATATTTGGTCAACATGCATACAATCAGGTTCACGGCTACGCCGGGTCGGCCGTGTGACACAAGCCCACCGGGCTTACATAAAGACGGGGAAAAGTACATCGCCACGCATCTACTGGGCCGCTGCGGCGCTCACGGTGGCGAAGTCATCATAACCGACAATGAGAAACACGAAATGGATCGCTTCACGATGCGCGAATCGGGTGAGTGTTACGTCTTCGACGATGATCGCATCTGGCATATGTTGACGCCAGTGGGCGTACTGGAAGGCAATCAGTACGCCTACCGTGACACGCTGGCATTCGATATGCTGCCAGAGGGCTGGGAACCCGTGAAGTGATCCGGGGAGCTACCGCGCAGGGCTGGTGCCCCTCGGCCTCCAATCGCCGAAACGGAGCCTCAACTCTTAGCTCAAGAGCATCCCCGCCCTCGACACCGAATCGCTAAGGCGGCAAGCGAAGAGGCAGGACTAGCGTACTCGGCCTTGGCTTGCTTCAGGATGGGAATCTCGGGATCGGCAGAGGGTGAGGAAATCCTTGTAGGCGGCGAGCGCCCGGACTACCAGCACGAATACTTTTTCAGGTACAATCGGCGCGCGATTGCATCTCCTCCTGAATCTTTGGCGACGGAGGGAGGGTGCGGCGCTTTCGTTTTTTTGAGAGGACGAAATGTTCTGCCGGAACTGCGGCGCCCAATTAACGGCAGCCTTCTGCACCCGGTGCGGCGCTCCTGCCGTTCAGCCGCCACCACCCGTCCAGTCGGCGGCGCCCCAGCCATCCTCCCAGCAGCCGCCACCGGCGGCCAAGACCGGTTCTGGGTTGAAGGTCCTCTTCGTGGTGTTGGGAGTGATGGTCTTCCTCGGTGTGCTCTTGGCCGGCACGATCTGGTATGGCTGGCATAAGGTGAAACAGACCGTCGCCTCACAAGGAATCGACCTGAGCACCGTAGTTGACCGCGGAGCGGGGCGCCAATTCGATGCCTGCGAATTGCTCACCAAGGAAGACCTCGCGCAAATCCTCAACCTCGCCATCGAACGTTCCGAAGGCACCGGGCGGTCCACTCATTCCACTTGCCGCTATTACTCTTCCGCGGCCCAGCAGCGCGGTGCCGACGAAGCGGCCGCGGCCTTCAAGAAACTACAGCAAAACACTAACGGGGCTTCGCCCCAGCCCAACAAGCATGTCCTCGGGCGAACGAAACACGAACAAAACTTGACTCATTTGCACCAACTTTTTCCCCTCAAGATGTCTAAGTCCAACGACTCTCCCGCCCAACAGGACG
>JBARRP010000158.1:0-9618 GCA_049644285.1 Candidatus Acidiferrales bacterium
GCTTCCAGCAGCGGTCTGCTCAACGTCACCTGGTACGATCGTCGGCTGGATCCCAGCTCGGCGAAGACGGACATCTTCGGTGCGGTAAATGTGAATCCCCTGACATCAAGCACTCCGTCCAACAAGCGGTTCAGCAACGTATCCACTGACTGGCTTGCGACCAGCTCGGTAATCATCCCCAACTTCGGCGACTATACCGACAACTTCGTCTCAGCGTCGAACATCCTCTACGTAGCTTGGTCAGACGGACGTACGGGCGTGCCGCAACCTGAAGAGGCTCACGTGGCCGTGCACTAAGAGGCAGGGGTTTTGGCACTGCTTCACTACAGCGGGAATGGATGGTCCGTCGTTATTAATCCCGAGGGCCGCCCTGGCGGAAAGTGAGAGCGCGACTTGAACGGCCCAAAGCAGCTGGTTTTCCCAGTTAGGAGGATTCCGCCTTACCCTCCTTGCACTGGCGAGAGGAAAGTAGTGTGTCACACAGAGGGACAATAATTATAGGGGGCGGCGTAACTGGCCTGGCGTGTGGGCTCGTTTCCGGACTGCCTGTGTATGAGATGGCCGAAACACCCGGGGGAACTTGCGCTTCGTATTATATGGTCCCGGGTTCAGCGGAGCGCCTTAACCGGGCGCCGCGACACGGCGATGCTTATCGCTTTGAAATCGGTGGGGGCCACTGGCTGTGGGGTGGTGATCCGCTGGTACTGGAGTTCGTTCGGCCCTTTACCAGCCTTAAAGCGTATGCCCGAAAAGCCGCAGTGTTTTTTGCCAATGAGGGATTATGCGTTCCGTATCCCATTCAAAACCATCTGGGCTATCTCGGATCGTCGGTCGCGAGACAGGCGATCGAAGAGATGGAAAATGCCGGACGGTACACCGACTCTGTGACTACGATGGCTGACTGGTTGCTGGCCTGTTTTGGTCCGACGCTCTACGATATCTTTTTTGGTCCATTCCACGATTTATATACGGCCGGGCTGTGGCAAGGACTAGCACCTCAGGATGAGTCGAAGTCCCCTGTGAATATCTGGATGACAGTCGAGGGTGCGTTCGACCACGCGCCGCCTCAGTCTACGGGCTGCGATGTGAACTTTCTATACCCCACTGACGGTCTAAATCTCTTAGCACAGCGGATGGCCCAGCGATGCAATATTCGGTATGAGCGAAAGGTAAGAAACATTTGTGTGAATGACAAGGTTGTCGTGTTTGACGACGGAAACACGGTTTCTTTACAAGAAGTTGTTATGTACGCTGCCGTTGGACAAGACATTGCAAATGGCCGATCTCGACGTCAGCACTGAGACAGACCCCTTCACCTCCGTGATGGTGATCAATATCGGAGCCGTGAAAGGGCCGCGCTGTCCTAGGGAGCACTGGATGTACATACCTCATAGCAAGGCCGGCTTCCACAGGGTTGGCTTTTACAGCAACGTGGACTCGTCGTTTCTTCCTGCCTCGGCTCGCGACACCGGGGCTCGGGCAAGTATCTACGTCGAGAAGGCCTACATCGGGGGGCAACGCCCTAGTGAGGAGGACACCAAGGCACTGACTGAATCAGTCGTCCAGGAGTTGCAAGCTTGGGGTTGGATTGAAGACGTGGAAGTAGCCGGTCCCACATGGGTAGAGACCGCATACACCTGGGTGTGGCCGAACTCGCAGTGGCGGCAAGAGGCCATGCGGGTCCTGCAGGAATACGGCATTTACCAGTTGGGTCGCTACGCACGATGGGCGCCCAAAGTAACGGATCAGGGCATCGCGCAATCCATTCGAGACGGCCTTTGCGCTGGAGCTTCGTTCAAGGAATGAGCGCACCCTAGCACGTAACATCAGATCTCGAGTTTCTCGACCAAACTGAATGCCGTTGACGTGCGCGATGCCGTCCTGCACGGCTGGGAATCTCTGGCCCAAGGGTAGGCGTCGGACATAGACATCAGTGTTGCAGCTTAGGACCTAAGCAAGCTCGAAGCAGCTTTTGCGCGAGTGCTATTGGGTTTTGAATCTGTTCCATTACGAAGCGCCGAGCTTCGGGCTCGTGCTTTCCCTAGAACATTACAAAAGCTTCCACAAATGAGTCTGAGTTATGTGCCCTGCTCCAGAAAATGTGGCACCGCAGGATGCCGACCAATTGGATTCTGGGTCTTACCAGTAGCAAAGGAATTCAACATGCCAAGAGTTAAAGTCTTGGTACGAACAAACGGCTGGGGCTTTGTAGGACAGGTTCTCATGTTCTTGCTCCTCCTTGCACTAGCGGTCGGCGTAGCGCGAGCGCAGGGGGAGGCCTCGATTTGGGGTACGGTTACAGACGCCACGAGCAGCGCGATCCCCGGCGCAAACGTGAATGTGAAGAACCTGGAAACAGGCGCGGTTCGCAAGCTGGTGACCGATGACGCTGGCAGATATGAAGCTCCCTTGCTTGCAGTAGGGACGTACGAGGTTACCGCCGACAAGGCCGGCTTCAGCACGACGAAGAGGAGCCTCAAGCTCGTGCTTGGACAGCGCGCCGATGCTGATTTGAGGCTCTCCGTCGCCGAAGTCCATCAGGCGATTCAGGTAGAGGAGACCGCGATCGCAGTCGAGGTAACTACTGCCGATGTATCAGGTCTTGTCAGCGAGCACCAGTTGAAGGACCTGCCACTGAATGGCCGAAGCTATGACCAATTGCTCACGCTGAACCCTGGCGTGGTCAACTACACATCGCAGCGAGCCGGCGGGATCGGCACATCCAACTCGGCCGTCGGAAACATGTTCTCGGCTTCGGGCCGTCGGCCTCAGGAGAACCTGTATCTGCTGAACGGGGTCGAATTCACGAGCGCGTCGGAAATTAACAACACGCCGGGAGGAGTAAGCGGACAGCTCTTGGGCGTGGATGCGGTCCGTGAATTTTCCGTAGTCAGGGACACGTACGGCGCTGAATACGGAAAGCGCCCCGGTGCCCAGGTCAATATCGTGACGGCATCCGGCTCAAACCAGCTTCACGGCAACGTCTACGAATTCCTGCGCAACAGCGCCCTGGACGCCCGGAACTTCTTCGACCACGGCTCCATCCCGCCGTTTCAGCGCAATATGTTCGGTGGCTCACTGGGCGGGCCGATCAGAGAGGACAAGAGTTTTCTGTTCGCAAACTACGAGGGATTCCGCCAGAAGTTGGGTCTCAGCGACCTCACGCTCGTGCCGGACGATACTTCTCGGGCAAGCGCTGTGGCGAGTATCAAGCCGCTGCTGGCCTTGTGGCCGGTGGCCAACGGGCCGGAGCTTCTGACGTTCACAGGGGCGGCGAGCGGGATTGCTGAAGCGTTCACCAATCCCGTGCAGAGCATTCACGAGGACTTTGGAAGCGTGCGATTCGACCAGATCTTTTCGGACAAAGATTCCTTCGCGGGCGTTTACACCGCGGACGACAGCACAGGTCATTCACCTGCTAACAATCCTTTCAGCCTAGTCGACATTTTCTTGCGCGAGCAGGTGGCGAGCCTGAGCGAAACCCACGTCTTCTCTCCCAACCTCCTCAATCGGGCGACCTTCGGTTTCTCGCGCGGAGGCTTCTATTTCAATGGGGGGACGAACGTGAATTTGCCGGGCTGGATTCATCCAGGCCAGCCGGTCGGTGCCGTCGTGGTTGGCGGCGGTACAACGCTCAACGGGGCCTCACAGATCACAAACGGTGGCACGAACGCTGGAAGCAATTTGAGTGTGGTGCGCAATCTGTTTACCGCGACTGATCAGGTCACGTTCACTCATGGCAATCACCTGCTCAGCTTCGGTGCGTGGCTCCAGCGCGTGCAGGCAAACGACGTTCTTGTGCAGGACCAATACGGGCAGATCTCCTTCACCGACCTGCAGTCGTTTCTGCGAGGCAAGGTGAGCACGTACACCTACGCCCCATCTCATACGCCGTTATCCTGGCGTTCCCTTGAGGGCGCCTTCTATGTGGAAGACGCGATCAAGCTGAAACCAAGCTTCGAGCTGCGCGTCGGTTTTCGAGGCGAATCCACCAACGGCTGGAACGAGGCTCACGGCCGCGCCTCGAACAATGTGTTCGACTCGAACGGCGCGGTTGTGACTCAACCGGTTATCGGCAGCTCCGTTTTTACCGTCAATAACGCGAAGTTCCTGCCCGCGCCGCGCGTGAGCATTGCCTGGTCTCCCTTTGCGTCCAAGAAAACCGTCATTCGGGCGGGCTTTGGTCTCTATTACGCCTTGAATGACGCTCTGAGTTACCGTCTGGATCAAATCGGTCCCTACAATACAGTCTATGCAGTCAAAAAAATCCCGTTTTCGAGCATCTCTCCGACCGCGAAATACAAGGGAGCGAAAGTTGTCCCGGGTGGTGTGCAGTCGGATCTCCAGACGCCAACCGTCGAATCCTATACTTTGAAAATCGAACAACAGCTCTCTCCCAGCACGATGCTGAGCGTGGGGTACACCGGTTCGCACGGCTACCACGAGATTCTTTCGATCGACGCAAACGTACCGGTTCCGACGATCTGCCCGGATTCGCCGTGCCCAGCAAACTACCCTGCGGGGACGTGGTACAACCCGCCCAACGCGCCGCTGGCCAATAACGCCGTGTTGAATACGACGCACTGGTTCTCGGAGGGCGTCAGCTCCTATAACGGACTTGAAGTAGACGTAAATGGCCGCTTCAGCAGCGGGCTGCAATTTCGCGGAGTCTACACTTTCTCGAAGGCGCTCGATGATGGCGACAGCTTGAATACCAGTGTTGCAACGAATTCTCCGGCGTTCGCTTCGAATCCACTTCGGCCGAGGTGGGATTACGGTCCGGGTTCCTTTGACATCCGGAACACTGCGGTCGTCAACGCAACCTACGACCTGCCGTTTGGCCGACGGAACGCATCCCAAGCGAGTTCCTGGCTGCATTGGGTAGTCGGCGATTGGCAGCTCAGCGGAATCGAGACCGTACAGTCCGGCTTGCCGTTCACGCCGCAGTTGTCCTACAACCCATCAAACGACGGCGACAGCCGCAATCCGGTTCGGCCGTCGATGAATCCCAATTTTACGGGACAGCTGATCGAGGGCGTGCCCAGCCGGTATTTCAATCCGAACGCCTTCATCCAGCCACTCCCCGGCACGTATGGCAACGCCGGCCGCAACATTTTGCGGGGACCCGCAATGGCGGAACTGGACTTATCCCTGGCGAAAAAGTTCTCGTTCTCGGAAAGGCTGGACTTGCAGTTCCGCGCTGAGTTCTTCAACGTGTTCAACCACACGAACCTGAATACGCCGAATCCGGTCGTGTTTACAGCGGCAACGGGGGGGCCTTCGCCAACGGCTGGCGTAGTCACTTCGACTGCGACGAGTTCCCGGCAGATCCAGCTAGGACTCAAGCTGCTGTGGTAGGACTTGGTTACCGCATGATCACGGCAAATCTCATTCCTGTCTCAGAATGACGGGCTCTTCTCGCCCAGCAATTTCTCGATTCTCCTCTCAGTCGCTCACGCGATCGGCCGGGGCCCGACTCTCAAAACGGATCGTTTTTTTCGCGAAAAGAGCACTCTTGCCATTCATTCTCGAGACGAGATTCCAAACTGCACCGTAATGCACGAGATCCTACGCGAGGCACATTCGTCCTCTCAAGGTTCGCAAGAAAGCGAGAAAGGGAAAGGACCGCAATTTAGGTCGGACACAATGCTACAGCTTCAGGAAGTGAGCTTTTACAAAACCCAGGATCATCTCAACCCGCCTCATGGCGGAGAGTTAGTCAACCTGCTAGCCGCTCCGGAACGAGCTTCTGAGTTGCAGCACCGGTCGCGGCAGTGGCCCTCGTGGGACATGACAGCGCGCCAGCTCTGCGACCTTGATTTGCTGATGAATGGTGGGTTTTCACCGTTGCGCGGTTTCATGACCCGCATGGACTACGAGGGCGCGTGCTCCAAGATGCGTTTGAAGAGCGGAATGTTGTGGCCCATACCGATCACGCTGGATGTAACAGAGGATTTCGCACAAGAAATCCGCCCGGGCAGCACAATCGCTCTCCGAGATCCGGAAGGCGTCATGCTGGCAGTTCTGCATGTCGAAGAGGTGTGGAAACCAGACCGGTTGGCCGAGGCGGACATGGTTTACGGCACCACCAGCACTGCTCATCCGGGTGTGGCGTACCTCTTGAACCAGACGCATCCATGGTACGTAGGAGGACATCTGGAGGGTATCCTTCCTCCCTCGCATTTTGACTTTCGTAACTTGCGTCTCACCCCAGAGGAATTGCGAGCCGAATTCATCCGCATGGGTTGGCGGAAAATCGTTGCCTTCCAAACGCGGAACCCGATGCACCGCGCTCATCAGGAATTGACCCTCCGTGCAGCAAAGCAAGTAGGTGCCAATCTGCTGATCCATCCGTCCGTCGGAATGACTAAGCCAGGCGATGTTGAGTACTACGTCCGAGTTCGGTGTTACCAGGCGCTCCTCTCCAAATATCCTAAAGACACCGCCAAGCTCTCTCTGCTGCCCCTGGCCATGCGCATGGGCGGGCCACGCGAGGCTCTCTGGCACGCAATTATCCGGAAAAACTATGGCTGCAGTCACTTCATTGTGGGGCGCGACCACGCAGGTCCGGGAAACGGTACGGACGGAAAGCCGTTCTACGGACCCTACGATGCGCAGGAACTGCTCCGCACTCACGAGCAGGAACTCGGCATGAACATGGTGCCATTCCACATGATGGTATATCTCGAGGAACAGGACACCTACATTCCCGAAGACGCCGTGCCGGATGGCGCGCGTACCCTCACCATCTCCGGAACTGAGTTGCGACGCCGTCTGTTGGAGGGCCGGGAAATTCCGGCTTGGTTTACATTCCCAGATGTCGTCGATGAGCTGCGGCGAAGCTATCCGCCACGACATCGCCAAGGGTTCACCATTTTCTTCACCGGTCTTTCCGGTGCGGGGAAATCCACGATCGCGAACATCCTACGGGTTAAATTCCTCGAAATGGGAGGCCGCCCGGTCACCCTGCTGGATGGCGACATTGTGCGCAAACACTTGTCCTCCGAACTGGGGTTCTCTCGTGAGCATCGCGACCTGAACATCAGCAGAATTGGGTTCGTGGCGTCGGAAATTACCAAGAACGGAGGGATCGCAATCTGCGCTCCAATCGCGCCCTACGACGCCGTACGAAGAGAAGTGAGAGCCATGATCGAACCCCACGGTGGGTTCATCCTGATTCACCTATGTACTCCGTTGGAAGTTTGCGAAGCCAGGGACCGTAAAGGGTTATACGCGAAGGCGCGAGCCGGCCTGGTACAGCAGTTCACAGGGATCTCCGACCCGTACGAAGAACCCCAAGACGCAGAAGTCGTCATTGATACGGACCTCATGAGTCCAGAAGAAGCAGCGCAAGAAGTTTTCCTGCACCTGGAGCAGCAAGGCTATGTCGGTGTGAACGGAGAATCAACTCATTGCTACCAGGGGGTCAATTCTGTTTATCAACGGCCAGCGCCGCGTTGTAGTGTCCCTGGCTAGGCGCTGACTTCAAGCAACCTTCAAAACAGAACTTGGAGGACGGATATTCCATGCAGGCGTTGTTGTTGAAAGCGCTGGTTGGCACAGTTGTAGGCGTCTTGGTGGGTCTCACAGGGTTGGGGTCAGGGGTTCTGTTGCTTCCCGTTCTGATTTTCGGTCTGGGCATTCCTCCCATTGTTGCCATAGGCTCTGATGCTGCCTTTAGCGCACTCACAAAATTGGGCGCAGGCTTTCTTCATTGGCATCAACGCACGGTTAATTGGAAGTTGGTACGGTCCCTCGCGTTGGGGAGCATACCGGGAGCGTTTGGTGGTGTGCTGCTCCTAGCTCAGTTGCGCACAGTCTATGGAGACGGGGTCAACGATATTCTGAAATCGGTCATCGGGGTTCTCCTCGTTTTCATCCCACTCCTCCTTCTCTTGCAGGGGATCTTCAGCAAACCTGCTTTAATCATGAATCAGCTCATGCCGAGGTCCTGGATCATGGTTAGCCTCATCGGGCTCTTTGCGGGCTTTCTGGTGGGTATGAGCTCAGTGGGTTCAGGAACAGTCGTTCTGGTCCTGCTCGTTCTCTTGATCCAGTGCTCGCCTTCGGTTCTGGTTGGCACCGACATCATTCATGCGGTCATTCTCACTGGCTTCACCAGCCTGCTCTATTTCCGGCTGGGAACAGTGGACTTCAGATTGGTGATGGCTCTTCTAGTCGGTTCAATTCCCGGAGCATTAATCGGGGTGCGACTCAGCACGCGGTTGCCCAGCCCGTGGCTGAAGCGGGTGCTGTGTATAGCCCTACTGGCCACGGGCGTTAGAATGCTGTTGGTCTAGCAGATAAGCGGTGAAACCCTCTTCAAGTTCACAGATTCTGAGGCGCATTCAGGAGGCGCTTGAGAGAGCTGTCGACGCCATCTCTCCCTTCATCCCCGGAGCGATGAGAGTCGAATTCAAATTGAGAAATGACCCAGTAACGGAGGCTGACCGCGTCGCAAATAATGTGCTTCGCGATGTTCTTGTGCGGGACGGAGAAGGCTGGCTTTCCGAGGAAAGTGCTGACGATCTGACGCGGCTAGAGAAGACGCGGGTTTGGGTAGTAGATCCTATCGACGGAACCCGCGAATTCGTTGCGGGCGTCCCCGAGTGGTGCGTCTCCGTCGGACTTATCGAAAATGGCCTGGCAATTGCGGGCGGCATTTCCAACCCGGCCACAGGCGAAACTTTTCTTGGCTCTCTCGAAACCGGCGTGACATACAACGGCAACAGAGCCAGCGCGAGCCGCAGGAAAACGCTGAACGGCGCCACCGTTCTCGCCAGCCGCAATGAAGTGAAACGCGGCGAGTGGGAACGCTTCCGCAATGGTCCCTTCGCGATAAGGTCGATGGGATCGGTCGCCTACAAACTCGCACTGGTGGCCGCGGGGCTTGCCGATGCGACCTGGACGCTGTGTCCAAAACACGAATGGGACGTTGCGGCCGGTGTTGCCCTGGTCAACGCCGCGGGAGGCTTTGCCCAGGAATTGAATAATTCGTTTCTCACGTTCAATAACAAGTTCTGTCTCCTGCCCAACCTCTTGGCGGGTGGGCCATACCTATCTGGGCAATTATCCTCCTATTTACTGCCACACAGCGATGCAACGGAAAGGGCAAGAGCTTTTAACCCGCTGCTGGGTCGTGCCGTTTTGAGGCAGGAAGCTTGCACATTCGAAAGTGTCATTCGAGAAGAGGTGAAAGATACCAGCTGGCAGGGTCGGAGGCCGAGATGAAATGGATAGAACAAGCGTGCCGCATAAAGGTTAGGGTCTATCTCGCTTTGATTGGGATTGCGTTCGTTTTAGGGACCGCCGTCTCCGCCGGCGCACAGGAAAAGCAGGAACCACCCACGCTCGCCGTCGCGGGGCAAGCCACCACCGACGACGCCACGACGGGCATTGAAAAGGAAGCGGGCCGGCCCATCTTGCAACGGAGGAATCCTCGCTACCAGCTGTGCAAGGGCGATACGTTCGATTTGACTTTTCCTTTCACCCCGGAATTCAACCAGACAGTGACCGTTCACCCGGACGGATACATCACGCTCACAGGTTTGGGCGATCTCTACGTCGCTGAGAAAACGATACCGGAGCTGAGGCAGTTGCTCCGCACAGCCTACGAAA
>JBARRP010000159.1:0-2042 GCA_049644285.1 Candidatus Acidiferrales bacterium
GCTTTCTACCCCAGCGAATTTGATCGGGCCCTGATCTTGACACTGGACCAATGCGGGGACATGTGGTCGGGATTGGTGGCTTTGGGCGAAGGCACAAATCTGAATGTAATTCGACCCATGCGATTTCCCAGCTCGCTCGGATGGTTCTATTCCCGCGTCACGGAGCTTTTGGGTTTTCGGCCTGGGCGTGATGAGCACAAGGTGCAGTGGCTGAGCAAGGAGGGCAGTCCGGAATTTGTACAGGTTTTTCGCAAGCTCTTCTCCCGAGATTCTGAGGGCCTTCCTACGCTGGACCAGCACTATTTTGTGAACGGAGCGGCGGGGCACGCAGCCTTTCCTCCAGAAATCCGCCGGGAGTTGCAGATTGCCGAATCCTCGGTGCTTCAGGAAAGTCCTATGTCAGCCCACATCGCTCGCAGCGCTCAGGAATTTTTAGAAGAAACGGTAATCGATCTAGCGGAGACTTATCGTAAAAAGACTGGCGCTCAATACCTGTGCGTGGCGGGGGGTGTTTTCCTGAATGTCCTTCTAGTGCGGGCTCTGGAGGAACGTTCGGACTTTGCTAGAGTTTTTGTCCAGCCGGTGTCAGGGAATCCGGGAACCGCTCTGGGTGCGGCGTATCTGGCCCGGAAGCATCTTCAGCCCAATGCGGGGCGAGAGCCGCTGGCGCATCTGTATCTGGGACCGAAATTCGAAGGGGCTGAGGTCAAGGCGGTTCTGGACAATTGCAAAACTGTCTATCGGTACATCCCGAGCGACGAGCATTTGATGGAGCAGACGGTGCGCCTGCTGCGGGATAATAAGATTGTTGCTTGGTGCCAGGGACGGCTCGAATTCGGGCATCGAGCGCTGGGGAATCGGAGCATCCTGGCTTCGGCTTTTTCACCCTACGTGATGGAAAACCTGAACCGGTACGTCAAGCACCGGGAGGATTTCCATCCCTTCGCTCTTTCGGTTCCGGCAGAACGCGCCACGGACCTGTTCGACTGTACGGGCAATTGCCGTTTCATGTGTTCCGTTGGGGCGCTGAAGCCCGAAGTAGGGGAGTTGGAACGATTTGGGTTCAACGGTCGTGCGGTCCGGGTGCACACAGTGGAGAGACAGGTGAATCCCCGCTTTTGGGCCTTGCTGCACAAGGTTGGCGAGTCCGCCCCGGCTCCAGTGCTGGTTAATACCTCCTTCAATTTGTTTGGTGAACCCCTGGTGTGTGATCCACGCGAAGCCATTCGCAGTTTTTACTGTTCCGGGATCGATGCGCTGGTGATGGGCAATTTTCTGGTTGTGAAACCATGATTAACTAAGGTAGGGAGAACCACGCCGAATAAGCACTGTCACCTCGATCGAAAATGTGAGTCGAGGATCAACCAGGCGGGAGTCAACGAACTCCAGTATCTACATCGGCAAGGCTACTCGAGAAACTCGGCACTCATTTTCTCGATGACCTGCTCAAGTAATTCGACGCTGGAGGATGCGGCGAACACGCATCCGCACTAGCGAGGTCGGTGTGAGACATAGCGCAGAGTCTGCAAGGAAAGTAGCGACGGGAGTTCAGGTCAGCGGGGCTTCGCCTTCTGGAGCGAAGGGCCTGCTCGCGCCCAAAGGAATGCCTCCGGCGAACCAAGCGGTCGGGCTTCTGCTGATGGACTCTTCGCTGAGTACTGTCTCATACAACGACGAGGCAATCCGGATCCTCAGCTATCCGGACGTACCCGAGAACATAAAGCGCGTGGACGTCTTTCTAACGGACACCATTCGAGCTCGACTACTCAACCATCAGCGCTCATGTTTCGTGACAGAGTTTGTATCCGGAAAGAGGTGCTATCGCTGCCGGCTGTTTCATCTGAATCGACATCTAAGAAGCCCTTCCGAGCCGGCCGTAAAAGCGCTGCTGCTCGAGAGAAGCATTCCACGGTTTCTCTCCCTCTCTCGGATCGCCCAGCAATTTAACTTCTCGCGACGGGAGCAACAAGCGGTGGAGCTTTTGTTGCAAGGCCTTTCCAGCAAAGAGATAGCGGATCGAATGAAAATCAGCCACAACACCG
>JBARRP010000160.1:0-12728 GCA_049644285.1 Candidatus Acidiferrales bacterium
TGCATCGAGCACACAGGCCAATTGGTTTCGACTCTTCGATGCTGGCGAAGTCTCTCGGGTAGGAGTCTCAGGTGCTAAGTTAGCACCGCGAAGAAGGCGCGATTTGTGAGTTTCGACCTGCCGCATGTCGACGATGGTTCCCTCACTTCCCTGCCCAAATCAGGATGTTTGTCCCAGTGATCTTGCCTTCCTCCCTCAATTTCCTGACGGCCGCCTCAAACCCGAGCAAGTGCAACCCCTCAGGCCGCATGGCGGCGGCGCGCCGTTTAATCAGCTCTTATTTTGCTTCGTTCCCGCCAGAATTTCCTTCGCCAGTGCTTTCGTCGTTTTCGCGCAAGATGGCGTCCTTAGTCAAAACCGCAAAGCCGCTGCTTCCCTTACCTGCAGCAGTTTGCTCGACCCGAAGAACCCGCCCTGCGAGTTGCATGCGCAGGGCACTCGTTACGTTAGGTAGCGCCGGAAGAAAAATTCTGAGTTCGACATCGGCGCCCAGTGGCGGACAGGCGGGAGCAACAACGAACGTTCCAGTTTCACTGATATCGCGACTGGTGCCTTCGCCCTGGCGCTGGTTGCCGTCTTCGTCTTTCCACCAGAAAGAAACCCGCGCCTTCACGGGATAGCGCATACTCTTCCGCGTCGGCCCCACGATCTCCTCCTCGCGAACTCGATACGAATCTTTCGTCAGCTCTGTGGGATGATTTTTGTGCTTTGTGTTTCACGTCAGCGAATGAGCACGCAGAAGATGGTCACGATCGTCATCAGCGGCTCTCTGGCCCCTGCCTTGTACCCCCTTGTGCTGTTATGAAAAATCCCTGCGGCTTGAGCCTACCCGTGGAGATAAAGATCGGTAGCTGGAGCAACGATCCGTGATCGGGGTCTTCCTGAGCCAATCGGTATTCACGGACGAATAGTGAACGGATGGAACGAGAGAGTCGACTGGCCAGAAGGCCAGAAAGAGGTCAGGCAGGCCTTTCGCGGTGCGGGCGCCGGAGGCGGGACTCGCCCGGGCGGTGCAACCCTATCTGGGCTCGCTGCGGCCGCGGGCGCGGTACAGCTTCTTTCGGCCTATTCACCCGTGCTCCCGGACTCCGGTACTTCCTTGTCTATTGTCCTCGCTTCGCTGTCCATTTGTGGCCCTCTGTTTCGTCCACGAGCCTACCAGCCGGCGCGAGCCGCTACCAACGGGCGAGTCGTGAGTGGTAGTGGTAATGGTCACGGACTGCCCTACAGGAGGTAGCCTGGCAGGTAGGGGTTTCGGGTAGTCTTCCCCAACTGCTACACTCCTGCCACGGACCAAAGCCCATGTATCGCTTCGCCAGCAACGAGCCGACCGACGCTGCCGAGGTGCGCGCACGGCTGCGAAGGATGAGTGACGAACAGCTCTTGCGGTTCGGAAAGGCGGCTGCTTTCATGTGCTCGCGAGCCAATTTCGGTGAGCCGCCTGGCGGTGGCCAACAAGGTGGCGGCGGTGGCCAAGGTGGTGGTGGCCAGCAGGGTGGCGGCGGCCAAGGCGGTGGTGGTGGCCAAGGCGGTGGTGGTAGCCAGGGTGGCGGTGGCGGTCAGGGCGGTGGTGGCGACCAGGGCGGCGGAGGTCAAGACGGCGGTGGCGGCAGTCAAGGTGGCGGTGGCGGTCAAGACGGCAGCACTAGCCATGGTGGCGGTCCTCCAGTGCCAATAAAGCCCTGAAGACTGCTGCGTCATCCGGCGGCCCGGGTGGCAAGTAACGAGTAGATCCCTCGAAGACAACTCCACATCGTAGTCCAAGAACTATAACCTAGTCGGTTGGCTCTCGCCCTCCCAAACACGATCTGAAACATCACCTGCCATCCCTGGGGAGGAGTGCTACGCGCCCAAGATACTGGCGGCTTTGCGCACAGCGGCTGGCGGCAAGGACACGACTGCGCCGTAGCGACCCCCACCGCCGCAGACCGCCTGCAACGCGCTCACACTGATGCTCACCCCTGCGAGCTTCGCGAGGACGTCGGCGACGGCGCCGGGCCGGTCGTCGCCATAAATGTAAAACGCTGGCCGCCTTTTGCTCAGCTTGAGCTTGGCCTGCTTTGCGGCGGCGACAAACGCGGGGCCGTTTTCGGGGATGAATTCGAGCTGCGCGCGGCCCGCTCCAACCCCATAGCCCCAGAACGCGATAAGGTTCACACCCGCGTCTCGCAGCATGCCCAGCACACGCGCTCCTTCGCCCACCTTGTTCGAGATCAAAAGCGAGTAGTGCTCTACCTGGCGAACCTCCTCTGCCATGGCGTCCTCCTTTCCGAGACCGTTGCGCGTATTGTAAGCGCGGGACCCCTTCAAAAGGGCTCTCTAAGTCTCGATAACGCCGCGAGGAATTACGGGAGCTTCACAGTCCAACCGGTGGCTTTTGGGCGCAGCCGGGATGAAACTGAAGAAGCGCTTCACGCTCGAGATTCTCGAGTAGCTGGTTTCTCGGGCGGTTTTCCTTTTAAGGGGACCAGAACCGCACTCCAGTAGCCGACGCCGGATCGTGTCTACAGGATTTACGACGTGCATTTGAAGTTTCCACCGGATACGTTCGGCACTGCGTGTGAGGTATGTAAGCAACTAGAAACGCGTGGACCGAGCCACTGACCACAAGAGGCCATCGCTCTAGAACGCCCACGTCGCGCGCCTGTCGAGTACGAGGTGCGATGTCGAAAAACCTATTGTTGGCCGACGACCAGCCCCAGACCAGACGAGTTGTGCGAGATGTATTGGCCGCGAGAGATGAATGGAAGATCTGCGGGGAAGCAGCTGATGGAGATGAAGCCGTCGAGAAAGCGAAAGCTTTGCATCCCGACGTAGCAATCCTGGACATTTGCATGCCGCGCATGAATGGCATCGAGGCTGCTCGCCAGATCATCCAAATCCGCGGCGAAACGGCAGTGCTGATGATCAGCATGTATGACCCAACGCTGTTTCTCGACGAGCTAAAACGAGTGGGAGTTCGCGGGTTTGTTTCAAAATCTCGCATGGGCTCGCAGCTCATACCTGCAATCGAAGCGCTTCTGGAAGGAAGAACGTACTTCGAGCCTTAGATCCCCATGCGTTCTTTCGCCCTTCCTAGACCAGAGTCGACGGAGACGCGGACAAGCATGGTGCTCGTGATCTTTACCAAGAACGCAGCGATGCTGTGAAATCTGCCAAACAAATTGTGTACTGGTACAACGGAGATTTGAGCGCAGACGAAGTGGAAGTCGATCTGATCGGTGGCGCACCCATTCCTCAAAAGGGTGACCTAATTATCCGTCAAGGGATTGAATGGAAGGTGGTCAACGTCATCGTTGAGGAAAGCGTTTTAACCCTCTACCGCGTCTTTCTGACCAACCAGTGAACCGAATCCAAGAACCCGATCTCCCTATCGAAATGTCTTCAAGACTTCAACCTCCGCCAAAATGCCCGTCCAGTGGAGGGGCCTCTGGGATGCCCCACGGGGCTTTCTCGGCGCACACGACCGGCAGCAGCGACGGGCCTGCTTGCCAGCGAGGCCAGAATGCCACCACACACGATTCCAGCGACAAGCGCATCGGTGATGAAGCGTCTCATTGAATTTCTCTCCTGGTGAAATGGGAAAGGGGCCAGAATAATCCGGCCCCTTCTCGGTTAAGCTTACCTGCAGAAACTAGAAGATCAACTTCAGACCCAACTGGATCGCGCGGTTCGATCCCGACCCGAGCACCGGGTTCTCGCCAGCTACGTCAGGCGTCGCACAGCCACAACCAAACAGGTTCGGTACGGAAGGATCGTTGTGGTTAAAGCCGTTTGGCCCGCCACCCGGATTGGAAAACTGGGGATGGTTGAGAACATTGAAGAACTCGGCCCGGAACTGCGCGGTGAGCCGTTCCTTTATCTTCCAATCCTTGGACACCGACATATCCCAGTTCTTGAAGGGGTAGCCGGGGAAGATGTTGCGGCCCGAATTGCCGAACGTTCCGGTGGGCGGAGGAATCATAACCGATTTGCCCTGCACGAAGCAGCCACCGACGCCGAGGTTAGCCGGTGCGTCTGCTCCCACGGCATTGGCGGCCGTCGCACAAGCGGCGGCAAACGCAAGGGATTGCGCAGATGACAAAGCGATTAGGCCGCCAGGGGTGGTTTGGTTGCAAGTGACACTGCTAAGAACTGTAAAGTCGCCAATGCAATAGGGTATGGAGTTTTGATTGGATTTGAAGTCGCTAACTTTGCCGAAGAAATCCCAGTGCTCGCCAAGAGCCGCAGGGATGTTGTTCGTTTCGTTGGTCCCCGAAAAGTCGTTGCCGGTATCAAGCATGCCCCAGTGCCCCCCGTCCTGCAGCGACACGATGGAATTGATCTGCCAGCCCTCTAGCATCTGTGCAAAACCCTTTACCCCGGGGAGGGCATAGGTCACCGTGGCCGAGAAGCGATGCCGGAGGTCGAAGTCGCTATTCCCGTAGTACGAATTCGGCTGGAAGCCGTTGTCGATGACGCCCGCGCCGCTCCAATTTGAGGAAGCATTGTCCAGAGCGTGAGCGTAGGTGTAACCGATCGTGAAGGACAGCCCGTGGGAAGTCCGCTGCGTGAGAGTCGCCTGCAGGCCGTTGTAATTGGAGTGGTAGAGGCCCGACAGTTTGTTGATGAAATTCAGGTACGGGAACTGAGGAAACTGAACGTTGGTTTCGCAGTGGCCGCAACCAATCTCTGCCGTCGATTGTGGATTGACCTCATTGATGTCCCTGAACCCGATCAGCTTCGTACCATGGTTGCCCACGTAAGAAATGTCCAAGGCCATGTTATTCGTGACGGCCTGCTGGATACCCAGGCTCCAGTTGGTGACGTAGGGGGTGCGCAGATTGCGATCGATTGCAAAGATTGTGCAGGGGCTCGTCGGCAGGTTGTTGTTGACGCCGGGAGCGGTCGAGCCATCGCCGCACACGGGCGTTGTGTTGGTAGGGAAGATGGTCGTCGTAGCGTTGTTCTGCCAGGCATTGGTGAGAGCTGGATGTATTTTTTTATCCGGTCCGGTGGTGTCGTTGAAGGCCACGGCTTGGAGGTTGATGGTGCCGGTCCCCGGTGTCGCGACGCCACCCACTACGAGGGTGGCCGCGGTGGGAACGGTCGGTGCCCCAAGCAAATTGCCGAGTGCCATGAACGACTCCTGGGCGATCTGCTCGTGAGTGATGCCGCCTCCGGCGCGGACCACCGTCTTCCCGTTGCCCCGGACATCCCACGCGATGCCCACGCGCGGCGCGAAATTGTTGTGGTCGCCGTTATACAGAGAAGGAATCTGTTTACCAACTTGCACCATCCCCCGAGCCGGATCAAAGTTGCCAAGCAGGTTGTGGGCCTCTTGCAGGACCGTGTTCAGCTCGTAACGCACTCCCAGATTCAAGGTTAACCTCGGAGCGACGCGCCAGTCATCCTGAAGGAAGAGTCCGTACGCCCAAAAGTGCGAGTCGCGGAAGGGGGTCCCAGTGAGAAGGGAAGACCCCTGGCCTACGTCGCCTGCGAGGAAGTTTTCCAGCTGACCGCCACCGGTGCCGCCGAAGGGCTTGAATTTGACCCTTCCCTTGCCATACTGGGTTATGCTCCCAGTGTGTCGGTTGTCCGTGACCTCGCCGCCGAACTTGAAGGCGTGCTTGCCGCGCAGATAGGAGACATGATCCACGAAATCGTATACGCTGTCGGGCCCCACGACCTTGGGCCAGGATGCCCCGAGCTGACTGTTGAGGTTTAGAAAAAAGATGATCGGGTATCCAGCAAAAAACGGATTCGTCACGCCCGTGTTGATGCCGAAGGCTGACGCCGGTGTGGTATGGTCGGCGCTGTAGAAGGTTTGGTAATAGCGGCCGTACCCGGCCCTGAGTTCGTTCACCCAATTGGAACTCGGGGTCCAGACCCAACCCCCGTTGGCCAGTTGGGACCGCACGTAGAGAAGCGACTCCCAATTAGGCGCCAGTTGGTTGGTCGAGTCATTCCAGGTGCCCTCATTCTGACCGATAAAATAGTACCCATTTATCACATTGTGCTCATTGATGTGATAATCGACCTTCGCCAGCCCGTTGTCAGCCTGACTGTTGTTCAGTAAATTGGGAAAGACGGTATTTGTACCCGGCACGGTGGTCGCGTTGTTGCGGGGGAACAGGCTCGCAGCTTGACCGGGAACAATAGCTTTACCGGGAGGATTGGCCGTTACCGCACAGGTGGCGGTGTTGAGCCCCGAGATTTTCGCGCTGAGCGGAGCAATCGGAATACTGTTGGCATTCATATCTTTGCAGGCGTCCACGAGGCTAGTTCCTGGATCAGGCAATGCCAGCCCGCATCCGGGCGTACCTCCGCCGCAGGTGACCGGCGAGGTTGTAGTGAACGAGCCGGCCGTATTATAGTGTTGGCCCTCGTAGGCCAAAAACCAGAAGACCTTGTCTTTCTTAATGGGACCGCCCGCAGTAGCGCCGAACTGCTCCAGCGACAACGGGAACGGGGGGAAGCCGTTGGCCGTCGTGTCGAAATAGTTTTTCGCATCCCATGCGTCTGTGCGACCAAACGCATAGGCGGTGCCATGGATTTTGTTCGTACCGGACTTCAGACCGACGTTGACCACGCTGCCGGGCTTGAAGCCGTATTCCGCCCGGACATTTTGTGCGGTCTTGAATTCCTGGATGGCGTCCAGCGGTATGAACGTCTGTACATCTCCCGCGAGGGCTGCCCCGTTGACAATGCTCATGCCCGTCCAGGGTTCGTTCTGCGTCAGACCGTCCAGCATGTAAACGTTGTCATCGGGACGCATCCCGTTGCTGCTCTGCGTCCATCCCCCGCCCCCCGAGTAAATTGTGACGCCCGGGCGCAGGGTGAGCAGGTTCTGGTAATTACGGCCATTCAAGGGCAGGTCATTGATTGTCTGGTTGCTCAGCGATCCGCCCAGTTCAGCGTTGGTGGTTTCCACGAGCGGAGCCGCTTCCTGCACCGTGATCGTCTCCGTAACGGCGCCGGGTTGGAGTGAAAAGTCGATGCGAAGGTCGTGGCCAACCTCCAACAGGACGTTCTCACGGTCGATGGTCTTGAAACCTCTAAACTCGGCGCGGATTTTTTTGTTTCCGGGGAGCAAGTCGGGGGCAAAGTACTCGCCGACTCCATTCGTGATCAAGGTTCGCGTGACGCCTCGATCCACGTCCAGGATGGTCACCGTAGCGCCGGCTACGGAGCCGCCGGATTGGTCTGTAACCGTTCCCAGAATGCGGCCCGTACCCTGTGCGAACACGGGAACAGCCGCCAGAAACACTACCAGGCTCAGACCTAGGACTGGAATAGCTCTCCTCACCGAGAGACACACGCGCGTGCTGATCCTGACCGTCACGGAGTTCATGAAGATCTCCTCCAATTAACGCTGTGGAAATGCCACACGGACCCCACCCTTGTCAGACCCCTCTACCACCCTGCCACATAGAATGTCAAGCCAAATCGGCGTAAGCTGCAAGGCGAGAAGTGAAATCGTGTGCTGTGTGTGCAAAGTAGCGACGTCCGCAGACGCCCGGGCGTTCGTCACCGCCGCGCCGCTATGTGTCTAACTAACCTCAGCCTGTGGGGAAGCTCGACGGCGGCGTCGTGCCTGCGCCAGGGTGCTACGCTCGATTCCGTGGATGCGCACTACACACCTGCAATCTTCGGACGAGCGGAGCAGCAGCTCGCAAGCATTGAAGGGTGATTCCAGACGTGCTAGCATCGCACGCGTTTTCGGAAGAATAGGAGCTTATATGGCATTGAAGATGACATTCTTCGTCACCATCGGCCTCTGCTTCGCCAGCGCATTCTCCGTGCGAGCCCAAACCGCCCGCCCCACGCAGACTTTCGAAACTTCCGCTGGCTCGGTGAAAATTACGCCGATCTATCATGCCAGCACTCTTATCGAAGCCGGCGGCAAGACCATCTACCTCGACCCGGCCAAGCCCGCTAACTTCGCCGGCCTCCCGCCCGCCGACCTCATCCTCATTACCGACATCCACGGCGACCATATGGACCCTGCGTCGCTCTCCACTGTCAGCAAATCCGGCACTGCAATCTGGGCGCCACCCGCCGTCGTCAAGACCGTGACGACCGCCAGCCCAATTTCAAACGGCGAGACCAAATCCTGGGGCGCCTGGACCATCGAAGCGATCCCCATGTACAACCTCACCCGCGGCCCCGCGTCCGGCAAGCTCTATCACGACAAGGGACGCGGCAACGGATACGTGCTCACGTATGGCGGCAAGCGCTTCTATTTTTCCGGCGACACCGAGGGCATTCCTGAAATGCGCGCGCTCAAGAATATCGATGTCGCTTTCGTCTGCATGAATTTGCCTTACACGATGCCGCCCGACGAAGCCGCCGACGCCGTGAAAGCTTTCCACCCCAAAATCGTCATCCCCTACCACTACCGCGGTTCTGATCTCGCCGTCTTTCAAAAGGGATTAGAAGGCACCGGCATCGAGGTGCGTGTCCTGGACTGGTACCCCAAATCGTCTTAACGCGTCGCGCAGACCGCTGCAGGCACCAATCATCGCCCCCGACAGGAAAGTGCTGCCTGTGGTCGTGTTACAATGCGCGCCCTGCGGAAGGAGGAATCGGATGAGCGCGATGACGCGGCGCGAATTTGTGAAAGGGACGGCCCTTGCGCCCCTTGCCCTTACACCCTTCACGCTGGCGCCACAAAGTACGAAGGCGGATCGTTTTGATATTGTCGTTGCCGGCGCCGGACACAATAGCCTGATCGCAGCCGCCTATTTGGCGAAAGCCGGCTATCGCTGTGCAGTGCTCGAGGGCCGACCCACCGTCGGTGGCGGCGTCAAGACCGCCCAATTGACGCTGCGCGGCTTCAAAGACGACACCTGCTCGACGGCACACAACGGAATTCAATCCAATCCGCTGCTCCGCAACGACGAACTCAAACTCAGGGATTACGGTCTCGAATATATTGACCCCGACCCGATCATGCACATTCCGTTTCCCGACGGCAGTTACTTGACGCAGTGGCGCGACCTCGATCGTACCTGCGCGGAATTTGCCAAGTATTCGAAGAAGGATGCGGAAGCCTACCGGCGCATGGTGGCCGAATTTGAGTCCGTAAAATCTATCTTCGATTCGGTGACCTTTGCGCCCATCGGTTTTGCGAAGCCGATGAACGAGCTCCTGGCCGCGCTTCCCCAAGGCAAGCAGTGGCAGCGCCGCCTCGCCATGTCGGGTTGGGAAGTCACCCGTGACAATTTCGAGGACGACCGAAGCCGCGCATTCCTGTTGGCCGTGGGCCATTTGAGCGCCGTACCGCCGGAGAATCCGGGGACTGGGCGGCTTGCCTATACGGTGGCCGCACAACAGCGCATCGGCCGTCCCATCCCGAAAGGGGGCTCGGGTGAATTAACGAACGCGCTCGCCCGCTTCATCGAAGCGCATGGCGGCGTAATCCTCGCCAGCAAACCGGTTCAGCGGCTGATAATCGAGAATGGCAAATGCGCCGGCGTGGAATGCGCGGACGGCAGCTCGTATCGTGCCGACAAGGCAGTGCTCTCTACGATCCACATCAAGCACCTTGTGGACATGGCGCCGCGCGAGTTGTGGGGCCAGGACTTCGTCGACGGAGTGGCCACGTTCCAGGGCGAATGCGCGATGTTCGCCACACACTACGCCACCAAGGAACCGCCGAAATATCCGGTTGCTGGCGGCGCCATTGGACCGACGGAATCGGTCGTTCTGGCTACCCCGGAGCGCGCGCTGCGTTTCGCCTACGACGACGCGCGCGGAGCGGTCAATGTCGACGACCCGCCGTTGCAAGTCGTCTGCTGCAGCGTTGCTGATCCGACGCGAGCTCCCGCAGGCATGCATACCTTGAAGGTCATGGGCTGGCAACCTTACAACCTGAAAGAAGGCCCTCAGCACTGGGACGCCATCAAGAACCAGGTCTCCGATGCGAATCTGAATTACCTGCGGCGCTTTGCCCCCAATCTGACCGACGACAAGATACTCGCGCGATTTGTTGAGAGTCCGCTCGACATCGAGCGCATGAACCCGCATTTCTGGCACGGCAGTGTTCACGCCGGTGCATCGGGCCCGGCGCAGTCAGGCGCAATGCGCCCGGTGCCCGGATGGGCGCAATACCGCATGCCGATTCCCGGCTTGTATCAAACCGGCGCCACAACTTATCCCGGAGGTTCGGTCACTGGCGCACCCGGCCGGAATGCGGCGATGGTGATGCTCAAAGACTTTGGCACAAGCATCGAGGAAGTCGTGCAGAAAAAAGCCTGACCGCAAGAATGTCAGCAGAAGGGCTGTGCAAGGTGCTTGTGAAACGAAGAAAGGGAAGCTTCGCCGTGGCCGGGGCCGCTCAGGCCCTGGCGTTTCTTTTCATTGCTCCAAACCTCCTGGCCCAGCAGACAACGGAATCACAAGCAGTGAAGCAAGAGGTACCCAACAACCTCGCGGAACCCGCGCCGCCCGAGCAACCAATCCCCTACAGTCACAAGAAACATTTGACGCTGGGTCTGCAGTGCCAGTTGTGTCACACGAATCCGGACCCGGGTAATCAGATGATGTTCCCGGCGACAAGCACCTGCATGCAGTGCCACGGCACCATTGCCAAGGAGAAGCCCGCCATCCGGAAGCTTGCACAGTTCGCCAACACCCAGGAGCCAATTCCTTGGGTGCGCGTTTATGTCGTCCTCTCAGGTGTGAACTGGAGCCATCGCAAGCATGTGGATGCAGGCATGAAATGTGAGATGTGCCACGGCCCGGTTGCCCAAATGGATGTGATGGCAGAGGTCACCGGAGTGACATCCATGACCAGTTGCATCAACTGCCACCAAATGAACAATGCCAAAACAGCCTGCAAAACCTGCCATCCGTGGCCATGACCGGTCTAGCCGAGCTGACTCAGTGATCTTCCGAAATAGACGCTGTGCGCGGTCTGATCGTCCCACCCCATGTTGCAATGAGCTACCGACCACCTTTGGATCTTGGCCGGTTCGGTGACCGCCTTGCCGAGCGCTGGAGTCGAGAGGCAGTAGGTTCCTTCGTGAGTCCCAATCCAGATCAAGTTTCGATCCCACTCCACAAAGACATTTTCGGTCGTGCCGCGCCACCAGGTCTCGTACTTGTTGATGTCCCCGTCGCGCGGCGGCACGAACCACGCCACTTCCTTCGGGTGTGTGGGGTCGCTGATGTCAAAGATGCGGACGCCGGCGTTGAACCACGACATCGCGACGAAATTCGGCTTCGGCGCACCCGGCTGAATCCAGCATTGGGTGTTGTGTGAGCCAAAGCGGCCGCGCGCGAAGCAGAAGTCCGTGTAAGGAGCATCTGGGGGCGCCTGCGGGCGCGGGAAGAAACCGATAATCTTCGGATCGCGCGGGTTCTTCACATCAACGACGTAGGGAGTGTGGTAGACCTCCCGGCAATCCGCCTCGAGCGCCTCATGCGTGCAGACCAGAAGGTTCTGCAGCCGGGGGTGCGCCGGATCGGAAGTGATGGGCAAGCACGTGTGGAACGGGATGGTGCCGAACGCATTGAATTCGTACTGTGCGCGCCCGTAGGGTTTAGGGTGCTTGATGTCGGACAGGTCCATGCAATACATGCCGAAGGCGCCGAAACCGCCGAAGCCGACGGTTCCGCCGTCTTCGACGCGTTTCGGGACGCTGATGGCGCCGTGATTCCCGGTCCAGGAGGTGCGATCTCCGGCGAATATATACTTCTTGTACTCTTCTTCCTCGCCCAGGCGCTGGCCAGGCACCCACCACCGCGAGACTTCCTGGACATTCGCGGGATCGGACATATCCACAATCATCAGCGCATTGCTGAACGGGCGCTGGTGATTCTCCAGGCGCAACTGATCGTCCCAGCCGCAATCCAGGTAGGCATACTGCCCGCCATCGTAGAAGTTATGGTGCGTGCCGTTGCCTTTCTCGCCGGTGTTGTATTCCTGTAGCAGATTGGGCTTGGTGGGATCGCTGATGTCGTAGTTGCGGATGCCCCTGAGCCCCTTGTAGGCGAGAACTTTGTCGAGCAGTTCCTTATCGTACTGGCCATGCGGATATTGAGGCGTGGCCCCTGTAAGCGGCTGCGCTGCGGTGCACATCATGATCCATTTCTTCAACTTCGTGTTGTATACGACGCAGCCGGAGCCCTTGATCACCCCTTTATTCAACACCGCGGGATTCTTGGCATCGCTGATGTCGACGAAACCTCCGCCCGCAGGCAGCAGCCTCTGCTTGCCTTTGGCCCACATCGCCATCAGCGGCTCCCCACCGCTGATCGTCGAGCCGGACAGGTGGGAAACAATCTCCATGTTGTGGATGTACTGCTTCGGGTCGAGATACGTCAGCGAGCCCATGGGAAGCGGGAGTTCCGGAGGCGTGTTGGAGGTGTAGAGCCCCGAGACTTGCGCACGTGCGCCGATGGCGTCACTAAGCCCTGCACCAGCCGCGGCAAACATGGCGCCGGCCGTACTCTTCAGAAGATCTCTCCGGCTGAGCCCTCTGAGTTTTCCTGCGGATTCATGGGCGTTGCCTTCGGATGAATCTGAATTCTTACGGGCTGTCGACATATTTCACCTCGCCAAGTTGAGATCTCGGAGAGCACGTCGCGCTTCCTAGCAGTTTGAGGAAAAAGTACTTTCTCTGTCATCTCTGAAAGCGCGGCTGTCAATCTCGGGCTCCGGTTGAACGGGGTCGCACCCAGTCATCTCTACGCCCTCAAGGGGCATGAACATCTTCTAGGGGTGTGTCGCATTCATCCCG
>JBARRP010000161.1:0-43081 GCA_049644285.1 Candidatus Acidiferrales bacterium
GCCTTGGCCTACCGCCAGCTCTGGGGAGGGTCTGTTGCAAATCGTAGCCGAACAATTTGCTCATGTGCTTCTTTTTGCATGTCCACGATGCGGGCGTCCACTTGCATCGGCATGTGCGAGCACCAAAGAGAGCCTGGAAGGTGCCGACGCCCACTGGTTCAATCCTCATTGCCACTGTGGATGGACTGGAGATGTGGTTGGAATGACCGCCGTGAAGCACTGGGTAGCCCCGTGGGAAAGTACCCCACCCATCGGAAGTGACGTGCCTGGTTCGTGTGACGCAAAGCTCTAAGAAAAAAATCAGGTATACAGCAATCCCAGTATGGAAAATGAAAGCTTTCGTGGCATATCATCCATCCACCACGGTGATTATTTTTGCGAATTGTTTTAGCGGACGACCATGAGGTTGTGCGTAAGGGAGTTAAGGCTCTTCTAGAGGGTCATTCCCAGTGGACGGTTTGTGGCGAAGCTGGAAATGGGCAGGAAGCCGTTGACCTAGTTGTTCAGCTTCAACCGGAATTGATAGTGCTTGACCTAAGCATGCCCATAATGAACGGACTGCGAGCAGCTGCGAAAATCCGCCAGCTTTTCCCTGCGACAAAGATTGTCATCCTTTCCATGCACGATTCGCCACGAATAAGACCAGAAGCATTAGACGCGGGGGCCGACGCATTCGTGACGAAATC
The DNA here is from genome assembly GCA_049644285.1 of Candidatus Acidiferrales bacterium. Classification (GTDB taxonomy): domain Bacteria; phylum Acidobacteriota; class Terriglobia; order Acidiferrales; family UBA7541; genus CAVRXT01. The sequence goes on from JBARRP010000161.1 coordinate 687, forward strand.
CGCGGCGGGCGCCGAATTGATTCAAACGATTGACGCGCTGTTCAGTGGCATCTCGCATCCGTAAGACAAGAATGGACCACCCATACCGTGATTTGTGCTGAGGCCCTAGGAGGCTGGCAGTATCCTTTTGTCGGGTCGTCTTCCGATAATACGTGAGCGGGAGAGAAGCGGGGGCAAACTGTGACTCTTTCCGTGCGGCGCGCGGGGAAGATCAGCAGCTGGCCTGCTGGCTTTCCCGCGCTCTTTACGGCTGCTCAGCGCAACGTGGCCCGCTGGCAAACGCAGTATTCAGCCCGCCGGTCTTCCCCAAAGTAGGTCTTTCCCGCCGAGAGCACTTCGATCGCCGGGAGAGTGGTGGGCTACAGGTTATATAGCGCTCTCTTACAGACAATTCCCGATGGCACATTCGTCCACCGTGCCATAGTCTCAAAAGATGCAGTCGACACAACCTGACGGTCGAAAGCTGAGAGTGTTGCTTCGTTCGTGTAGCGAGGCGACTTGTAGCAAACCAAGTGTGACGCTCTTAGGAGACGAGACGCTTTGCAAAGACCACTTTATCGCGAATTGTTACAGGCGCATTCATTCATTTTCAGAATGCATTAGAAAGAACGAGAGGTCGAGCTCGGTTTCAGCAGAGGCACAATCCTTGAGCGAAATCGCCGATCAGGCAGCGAGTCTAGCCTGGAATGTTCCAGGTTTGACCAACATGGAACGAGCACAAATCCTTGAGATCCTGTTGAGCGTTGGTGATCTTTGGGGAGGACTTAGGCACTCGCGCCGAAAACGAGTCAACGTGCCGGTTCGTCTTCGATATGATGCAATCGGCCGCAGTTGGATCGAGGAAACATCGACGCGTGAAATAAGTTTGCGCGGTCTGTCTGTCGAGTCTCGGATTCCGATTGGAATCAATGAAGCGCTGACGGTAGAGCGGGTGGATGTGAGCCGTCGAGCTAAGGCACGAGTGAGGTGGACCAGGAACAGATCGGAAGGGACGCGGGAATTGGGACTTGAAATCCTGAGCGTGAATTACTGGGGGATCGCATATGTCGAACCTTAGGAGGTGCTCTTATGGGGAAAAATAATGGTGGGTTCGCTGTCGGAACTTTTCTGATCGGCGCGGGATTCGGTGCCATCTTGGCACTGCTGTTCGCACCACAGTCGGGCGAAGAGACACGCGACCTGATCGCAGAAAAGACGCAGCGGGGCCGAGACTATATCGTCGAGAAAACAAACCAGTTCAAAAACAAGGCCCAGGATCTCGGGCAAAATGCCAAAAACCAGATTCAGGAGGCTGTCGAAGCCGGTCAGTCCGCCTACCACGAGGCAAAAGACTCAAGCCTTTAGCGTGGGCGCCCATGACGCATGAGACGTTGCAAACGATCTTCATAATAGTCGCTGCAGTGGCGCTTCTTATCCAGGCCGTGGTGTTGGTTGCAGTGGCACTGCTGGTGTTGAAGATCCGGAAGCCCGTCCAAAGCATCGCCGCTGACGTCTCTGAGGTTAGCGGGATCGCGCGACAGAGAGCCCAACAGTTAGACCCCATCGTCGGCGAGATCAGCAGAATAGTCTTGACGCGCACTGACCACGCCGACGCCTTCGCGAAGGAAATCCTGGACAAAGGTCACTTGCAAGTCGTGTCCGCCAACCGGATCGTGTCTGACATTTTGCAACGGGTCGAAACCGTGACCCACGAAACGGAACGCGTCATCCGAAAGCCGTTTCGCGAGGCCTATGCGTTGACAAAAGGCGTGCGAACTGCTCTTGGATATGCATTCTCGCGCCGGCGGCCAAGAACAAACGGACCCTATCGGGCTGTCTGATCCCGCCGGAGTTCATGACTGCGTAGTTTGAGCGTCGAGTCAAATTCTTCCCTCTGGAAGAGCCTCGATCGCGGGTATCAAATCCGGCGTTGAAACGTGTCGCGGTTGCGAGACATGGCCTCGATTCGCGAGCCGTGTTTGTTGGCATAGACGTGCGTGACTTCCGCACCTAAGAGCAGAATCTGCGCCGAGTAATAAATCCAAACGAGGAAAACGACAAGGGATGCCGCCGCTCCGTATGCTGATGCCAGGGCTGAACGCCCGAGATACAACCCAATCAGCATTTTGCCGATTGTGAAAAGGAACGAGGCAACCACAGCACCGATCCATACGTCACTCCAGGCAACTTTCGTGTCCGGTATGAACTTGAAGATTATCGCGAGTAGCAGCGCAATCACGGTCAGTGAGAACGAGAATTGACTGATTCCAATAAGAACACGGGCATGGGAAGCAGGGTTCCCACGAATTTTCCCAAGGCCCCCAGCGCGGCGCTGATAACGAGGGAAACGAGTAGCAGGAAGCCCGTGCCGAGGACCAAACCGAACGACAACAACCGCTGTCTAATTGCGCCCACCCAAATGCTTTCAGACCTCCTCTTAACTCTCCAGATTGTGTTGAGATCGTTTTGGAGCTCAATAAAAACACCTGACGCACCGACCAATACAGCCCCGAAGCCAATTGCGCTCGCGAGCGCCCCGAGCACGGGCCGATTGACGCTTTGGATGATGGTCTCGATAGCAGTAGCACCCGCCTCGCCCATCAAGGCATGGAATTGCCGCAAAACTTCGCCCTCGGCCGCTTTTTGCCCGAATGCCAGCCCCGCGACCGCTACCGCGATAATCAAGAGTGGAGCGAGCGAAAAGAGTGCATAAAAGGCCAGCGCCGCACCTAGGGTAGGCGCATTGTCCGCTAGCCAGGCGGAACATGCCTCTTTGAGCAGTGCCGTCGATGCTCCCAGAAGATCCGAGCGAGATTTTCCTTTGGAGGTCGTCTGCTTCGGCCTAAGCCGCGCGGCGGAGAGCATGATAGACAATCAAAAAATGACATTCGTATGTTCTTCTTAGGGCTGACCCCAATGCTACTCCTGTACTGTCGCCCGCAGCACGACCTCCCCTGAAGGAGTCTTCACCTGCGGGTCGCTCTCCGCCGTGACCAAAACCTCGAAGTTCTGCAAACGAGTTGTCGTCTTGAACTCACCCTTCAGGTTATCACCGACCTTCAGTTCCCCTTGGCTTTGCGGCTCGGAGCCCTGCTGCTGGAACCAGACGATATAAGTGGTCCCCGGAGGCGAAAGATTGGACGGTTTCGCTAGATTCTCGACTTTCAGATCGACTTGCGTGTTTCCATTCTTGTCCCGATGGGTCTCAATCTCTCCTTTGGCCGCGGGTACCGTTTTCGAGGCGGTCAGAGTGTACTTGCGCGCCCAAACTGCTGTAGCCATAAACAACGCTGCCGCTACGAGTAGCGACAGCGAAAAAGAAGCTCCTTTGCTCATGTCTTACTCCTTGTTGGCGAAATCCTCGTTCACAAAACGCTTGCGTTGGGTGCGGCGTCAAAGGCCTGCTTGACGTGGGGTTGCACGAGGTACCACACAACCCAAGCGTCAAGAGCAATCACAAGAAGCTGCAAAGCGACCACCGCGGTCGCGGTCGCCAAATGTACAATTGAGGCGAAAACGCCTGTTGCCACCAGGGTCCCAATCACGATTACCGCCATGCACGCGAGCCTTGCCCAGTTCAGCAATTTCAGCAGGTCAATCGCCAAGACCGCGTAAACGCCGGCGAGAAGCAAGAAGAAAACCCCTCCAGACATTCCCATTCCTGCGAATACCGCTGACATCCGCATCGGTTCCCCTGTGTCGCCGCCTGTCATGGCCATCCCGCCGACGAAAAAGAAAGCCAGAGAGCCTAGAGCGAGAAATGCCGCTCCGACAAACATCAGAACCGCAATGATTGTCACACCGGTGGGCCGCACCATGCCGTTCACCGCGGGGCGAGAAAGACTTTTGCTTCGTCCTCCGCACCTCGATGAGACGATGTCAAGAGTTCCGGGCTCCGCACTTTGCACGGGAGAAGCTGCGCTTGGGGTTTAGACTCCCCAATTCAGTCAGAACTCGTTGAGTCTGAGCCATGCTGTTTGACCATCTTGTTATAGACGCCCAGAATCAGGAAGGCCGGTGCCCACTGGCCTACAAACAACGAGGCCTGATCCTTCCCTGCAATCTTGAGAACTGCTGACACGCCCATCGATACGATTGCTGCGGTAAGATACGCAACAGAAGGAATTCTTGCCGTCTGGCTTTCGATACCTTTTGTGACGCGATCCTCTTTTACGCCTGTTTCCACCTTAGCCCTCCCTCATTCAAAGATGGGTACAAACGCGATGTTTACACGAAAAATCTAGTTCTACCCATCAGGCAAAGGGCTGAGGAACCGTGAATTTTCTCTGTAAGACCGCTCGACGTTCCAGTTGTTGTTCGGTCTTGGGACAAGGCTGTTGCACCGACAGCGTTGTTTATTCATCAGCCCAGGATTCTCTGCCGACAAGTGTTTCGACGAATCGCGCGTTTCTTCGCCTGAACCTTCCGTCTCCGAGCCTGCCGAGTTCGGCACCGTGAATTACACGACGCCACGGCACGGGCCAGGCTAGTCCCTACATACGCGGCAATGAGCCGCAATGATGCGTGAACCGCTGCTACACGGTGTTGATCGGGCCATTTACGCCGTTGGGGAAGAATCCGCCGCTTGAGGTGCCCGCAGCGCTGTTGCCATAAACGATCGCGAGTACCTGACTTGTGGTGCGAACTTGCACCAGGGCAGTTGCGTCCACGCTGAAGTACTGATTGCCTGATGGCGGGGGAAGGATGTCCAGGCTGTCCAGGGGCGTCGTCTGAACATTGTTTTCAGCCACGAGCAGGCGTATGTTTCCGGCGTGGAGCGCTTCCGTCAGGGCAATGCGTGCCGCCGTGGCTAGAATTGCCTTGCTTGTAATTAGGGGTGCCGCGCCCGCATAGGCCGTCACACCCACATCCTCAAAGGCTCTTGCCAGCTGTAGAAACTGTCTGAGGTTCTCAAAGCCAAAACCAAGGGCGTCCAGATTGATGGCGGGTTTGGCGATGGCATCAGCGCCCAGCGCTGTACGCAGTAAAACGACGTGATGCTGCTCGTCCAATGCAACTTCCCTGGCGATCTTGCCGACTTTGCCGACGACACGTTCCTCATCATCGTCATCTTCTTCATCGTCTTCCCCGCCTCTGAAGCGGACTCTTTCGCCACCCGTCGTAGGGCCAGGAGTGCCGGTGCCGTCGACTCCGATACCGATCTCTGCAATCGTCTTCCCCGTAGTAACGACTGTGTAGAACTCAGCCTCGAGGTATTCGAGATTGAGCGCGAAATTCAAGATGTCCGTATCGGTGATCGGAGCTGCATGGACTGTGAAAGGTGTTAGACCCGTGAATCCCGGGCCCAGTACTCCCTTCAGCGTTGAGGACAGGTTGCTCGCAATCAGGCTTTCACCGGCTACCCCCAATCCCGCAACGCCGACTCCTTTGACAAACTTGCGGCGATTCAGAGATTTCTTCAAAATATCGAGTGTCTTGTTTTCCTCAGGCATCGCGATTCCTCCCCTTTTATTGGTAGATATTTAAAAACTGATGCATTCGGTAAAGCTGGCCGGGGCCGGCTCGCCAGTGGAAGAGTTAGTGCGGCAGATTAGCTGCGTCGGCGGCCGGACAGCGGAAACACCTTCTGAAGCGTTCCGCTTCAGGCTTTTCTTTTTGAGCATTGGGAAACTCCATGACCTGGGCATTTCACGAACAACGGGTCGCGACAGCGCATTGGGTTACGCTTCACGACTTATACGGGGAAGAAAAGTGAGGTAACTCCCTACCCGGAGAAGCCATGCTCATCTTCTTCCCCGCGCTCTTTGACGGAGAGTCGAACTCATATTCCGGGATTGGCGCTTTCCAAGCAATACAGGCCATCCCTCACTTCATCTATAAAAGCGTGGTAGGACAATTGGGAATTCTCTCTCAAGTCGTGGGAATGGGCGCACCGCCAGATTTTCACACCACAGCAGCGTGGGATGCCCTACAGACAACGACGTTGCCTGAGCGTATAAGCGCGGGGCCCGGTCGCGATCAAGCCGGTGAGGAGGCTGACATGGATTCCAAGTACGATATTTTCAGGATTTTGCCCAATGGACAACGTCTTTGGGGAGGGACGGTGACAGGTATGGAAGAAGCCAAAAAGCGTGTGGCCCAACTGGAGTCTCTCGCTCCCGGTGAATATCAGGCCTATGATGTTAGAGATGGAATCATGGTAGACCTTAGCGACGATGCTTGAGGATCGGGGTGGGGCTCTTCTTCATTCAAACCGCCGACCCATCGAAATTGTTGGGGAGTTGGCTGGTTGAGTTCAGCGGAGAAGCTACCGATGACCTAGAAAGCTAGCCTCGCCTGGAGATACCATGCCGACTACTTCGCCTGCGACAAGAGCGCGGGAGACATAGTCGCACGCACATATTTTCTCCCGGTTAAGTCAAACGCCCCGCGATTCAAAGCTTAGTTGCAGTTGCCCAAAAACCCTTCCCGACCTTTCGCCTTTTTGCGTTGATTCCATTGCCCCGTTTTTAAACTTCCTGCCTGCCCAAAATCGGATGAATTTGCCACCAGGTCAGAGCCGTCCCCAAAAGTAGCGGTTAGCTGTGGCTGCCGTTCGGGATTCAACAACGATAGGGAGTGATTAGAGTAGAAAGTAAGACCTTATATCGCTCACGCTCGTACTATCTTGCTCACGAGAAAGAAAGTCTGCTGGCTGCGACATGGCGCTATTCAGGACGTCATTTCTTCTGAACTCTTTCTAGCTTTGCGACGAATCCGCCAAGCGAGCATCACCATGCCACTCCCGAGCAGCCCTAAAGTAGCGGGTTCAGGTGTGGCTGTCGGCTCCGGGCTTTCCGGTATTTCTACCGTGCTCGAAAGGTCGATCCCGAGAGGGAGAGTCGTAGGGTACTCTATGCGGAACTCTCTGCCGCTGCATGATCCCACGCCGTGCAACACGGTGCAGTCGAAAAAGGGCTCGTGTCTGGAAGTTTCTCCCGGAACCGGATTAATTCGGAACAAGTCAAATATATCGTTTACCCCATTAATCCACTCTTCGTCTGCAAAGATAAAAGACGTTTCATCCTTGATTTCGAAGGGTCCCAGGATTAGCCAAATCACGTCCGTCGTCGGGACGTTGGTGAGTGGGATAAATCCCGGGACAGTCAGTTCACGCACAGTGAACACATCGATTTCGTCCGCACGGGCAACTTGACCAAGGACGGCTACCGCCAAAGCGATCCACAGGACTCGACGGATAACATGCGTGCTCACAGGACGTTCCCCCCTCGCCAGAAAACTCCACAGATCTGGGCAATTGGCTCGCCAAGCCAGTTATTACTCTCGATGATCGGGGCGACGCGAAGTGTAAATGCTTCAAGGAAGTGGCGGGGTCTATTACTGGAACGGCCTAGAACCTTCTTGATGACACACTGGTAACCATCCATGAAATCAATTGCACATATGTCCCAATCTATTTCCCCGCTGGAACAGACCGAGGATTGGGGTCTGCACTTTCCGTACCGGGACCAATCGCCATCACAGCTATTTTTCCCCGACTTGAGCGGCCACTGCCATGCAAACCGTTGTCTTTCAGCACCGATTGAGCTAGTTTTCACTGCGGCAAAAACATCTGATTCTGCCGCGCAAACCTCGCGGTTGTGACGCCAAGACTCAGTGAGCAATCATGATTCTGTGGACATGAGCAATTTCCCATATAGTGCTTAACGTTGTCAGGGGGCAGTTCGCAAAATTGGTTGGCTCTGATGTGGTGGCTGTCATTTGAAGAACAGAAACCCAAAAAATAAGCAGCGCATCGTATTCCGCTCCCGCGTCCTGCCTCTAGCGGCTTCGATTGTGGCAGGTGTGATCGTGCAATGGTTTGTGAGTTCGTCCCCGGGACTGCAGCCGATGACCGGCACGATCGCTGCTATTGGGTTCTACAAGGACCAGGACTTTGTGATCGGAGCAGCAGACAGCCGATCAATTACGGGGGAAACCGCATCGGACGACACTTGTAAGGTGTTCGCTTTGCGAAGCGGTCTGTTCTTTATCGAGACCGGCGCCGCGGCACTGTATCGCAAGCGTGCAAAGATCTTGGATGTGGCTTCGATTGCATTTAACGCAGCAAAAGAGGTGGGTGACATACATGACGCGAAGCGTCTGGCGGAATTGTGGGCGGTGGCAGTGGAGAATCAGCTGAACGATCTTACCTCCTCTGGAAAAACTCAGTTTGACCAGCAAGTCAAGCCAGGCAGCAGCTTCGTCAAAGGGGTTTTTGTCAGTGCTGGTAGTAAAGGCCAGTTCGATGCGTTCAATACTCCGATCATTTACGCGCCCGAAGAGACTATTCATTTCGTTCATCATTTGGAGCCGATTGTTCCTTCTGACGACGGCATCTACGTAATAACCGACCAATTCAGTCTCCTGATCGAGGAAATGATCAACAACAAGACTCTGAGAGCCTTTCAAGTCAATCAACTTTGGAGGGCATCAGTTCGGAGCGAATCAAGAGAAACGCGCGAGGTGGCACGCATCAAAGCCTACATGCAAGCTGCCATCGATTGGAGCAATGATCCGGAGGTGCACGGGCCGATTGACGTTATAGTCTTGAGGTCTAACGGTTCTGTGTTTTGGCCGAACAGAAAAAGTAGCTGTGCGTCCGAAGAAGAATCATATTTGCGCGGGCATTCTAGACCACACTGAGCCTAAGATATCTCTTACCAGACGCTCAAACTCTTCTCCCACGCGCCGCCGAAACTCGAGCGCTTGCTCTACGCTCGCTCCATCCTCGGGATAGCGAACGGCGTAGGCTCGCAGCACGGCTTCAATCTCTGGCGGAACAGCAATCAGAGCGCGGATTTTCTCGACTGTATTCCCATTCCGTCCGATGAGCGTGAACAGGGCCCGGGCTTCGATCGCAGGTGCGGCGACATGCAACCAACAATGGATCTCGGGGAATTTCTCACTTTTTGCAGCGATGGTCTGGACTTGCGCAGCGGTTGCCATTTAGAATCCTCCACATCCGCGGATCTGCCGTGAAGGATTCCGAGCCCCGCCGGTCGCGAGCCGCGCGGGGCTTTTGTTTAGAGTCGCCTCCAACACCTGAGTCGGCTGTGCGCCGGTCGACCATCATTCTGGCGACGCTTCTCGGCGTCACCCTTCAGCCTCAAAGCATACATGGCGCGAGTGTGCGGATTTCCGATCTCGGCGAGCTGCTCCGCGATTCTCACTTCGAGTGGCTTTTGATGCGGCTTCCCAAAGAGCTCGTATAAGCCATAGCCGGCGCTTTGCAGAGAATCATCTCCGAGGAATTCTGCAATCTCCTCACGGTTCTTTTCGTCGCGTGGCGCCTTGGGAATTGTCCTGATCAGGTTTTCACAGCAATCCGCGATCTGCAGCTTGGCCGCCAGCACCTCTTCCGTTCGCCGGTCCGCATCGTTGAAGACTTCGCCCACCCGCACGCGGGCCCGGAGCATGTCGTACAGCAGTCGCTCCCGTCCCAGTTTGTCTCTGGTCGAGCAGCTCGGATGTGGTAGCCCTGCCTTGCGCAGCACGGCGCCCAAGCGCATGGCGATCGGGTTTGTGTCCTGCTTCTGGGCAAACGCATCATGCGCAAACGAAAATAGTTTGTACTCCTCGAGCTTCCCATCCGGCCCAATGCTGTGCTCGATGATGCATTCCCCGAGCTCCTCCGCCGTGTGGCGTTTAACGATCAGCTCGCGGTAAATCCGCACGATCCCCAGCTCATCCATACAGAACCAGTGAATCGCGGAATTGTGTTCAAAGCCCCAGTCTCCACCCAGCCACCGCTTCCACCACGGCATCAGTTCCACGGAGTCAGCGGGGTACACGTTGTAGGCTTCGTCCCACGCGCCCTGAAAATATCCGCCCGCAATGCCCCACTTTCCCAGTTTCAGCGCGTCGCTGATCGGCCCCTGGTAGCTGTCGAGATTCGCGATGTAGAGCGGATCATTCGCATAGATGGGATTGTCGAGATACGTGCATGGGAAATATTCGTAGTCGGCTGGGCTGTAGCGGGCACGCTGGTTCTCATCCATCTCGGCGGCAGGCTTTTTGAGCACCCAAAGCCGCTCGACCCAGTCCGCGCCAACGCCGATCGGGTTTGTCGCGCCGTCTCGCGTCGACCAAGGCGATACCGGACAGCGATTCCAAGCCGCAATGTCGCTCCACTGTTTGAATGTGAACTCCGTCAGCTCGTCGTAGCCGATTTTGTACCACTGGCCTTGCCAACCGAAGACATCGTGCTCGTACTGCATCGAGCCGAACTGTGTCGTTGCGCCGTTCAGCCAGGTCACAAGGAACTTTGATTCGTTGTAGCTTGCGTAGAGTTCGCGAGGCACCTTCTCCCGAAACCGGGTGATCAGCGTGGACGCCAGCTTGGGATGCGTGCGCCGCAAGAGCAGGGTATGAACCTCTGGCGCATCTTCGAGACTGAATTCGTTGCATGCGATCAGGTGATCCATGATCAGCGCCAGCGTCTTGCCTGGTCCAGCCGCGCCGCCAAGCAAGCGGTGCTTCGCCATCGAGCGATGGAACGCGTTCTGCTTCATGTAGGGCGCGTAATACTCATCGAGATCCACCTCGAGGATGAAGCGATCGAGTCCGCTATTGACTGTGAGTCCCATGAGCTAGTGTTTTGGCCTTTCGATGCTGCTCTTAATCACGACATGCACGGGACCGCCATCGGTGCCGCTCACCGGCTGCACCGGCTTGCCCAGGATTCTTGTGGTGAGACCCTCGATCGCAGCAAGGTTGCCGGTTTTGCCGAGTTCCACCCACTTCGCGGCGATGGCCTGAAAGTTTGCGCGCGCTCCGTCCTTGTCCGACTCGTCCACGCGGTAGAGCTCATCAACGATTGCTTGCCGAAACTCGCGCTCCAGGTCGGCAAGTTCCTTTGACTTGCCCTGCCGGTTGATGCGCGGATCACCCTTCGAGAAGGGTTTACCGGGTCCCCTCTTTTTCGCTGTTCGCTGCTCGCTGCCAGCGGCCATTTAGAGCGCCTCACCCTGGCGGATAAGGGTATCGGTCGATCTGGGAAAACGCGCGTCCGTAAGTCCTTGTTTTCCTATGGGCGTTTCCGCGATAATTCCGGGTTTTTCGCCTGTCTTGGACTTGCCGAAGCGCTTGCGGCAGGTATCCGAACAGAAAGCCGCGTCGACCCGAAGTTCCTCGAGTGTTGTGCCGCAGGTTTTGCACGTTCGGTGTGACTGATCGGCGAGCTTCGCGTACAGCTCCGGCGCTTCACTCCGAAGGTAGACCATCAATCGCGCGCCGCTGCCGATCGACGCTTCAGCAATCTTCTTCCGCTGGCCGGTCTTCGTGGCGATTGCGCACTCGATGCAAACGAGTGAGCAGCAGAGGCCTTTCAGGCCCGGAACTCTGTAGCCGCCATCGCTCCAAAGAAGCAAATCGCAACTCTCACACGCGCCGCGCGGCTGGCCTTCCTTGCCGGCCGGGATGAATCGCAGTAGTGCGAGCGGGTCAATCCTCATCACGGCGTTCCTGCCCCGAGCCGCGAGGTCGATTCGCGGCCCGGAGTCTTCAGCCCTGGCCGCGGCGCTAAGGATTTCGCCCTCAACTCCTGCTTCCGCTGGAACAAGAGGCTGTCCAGGCCGTCCGCGTTGCGCAGCAAGTTCTGCCTGGCGTGCTCGATTTGTTGAAGCCTCGCCGCTTTCTGTTCGCGCGGCAGGGTCTTGCTCTGGCTCACCGCCTCTTTCACTTCGTCAATGCGTTTGAGTGCGGTCGCCATCCTGTCGACTTCGTTGTGGAAGATGGCAAGGGCGGCATTGTCCGGGTCAGAGATAAACTGGCGCGCCATGCCTGGGTTGGTCTTGGCGAGTCGAGAGATAGTGCCGTAGACCTCGCTCGCTTCGGCGGCGCTCCGGCGCAGCCTTTGCTCCGGGCCGGTCCGGTAGTTCGGCAGGCCAACGTTGCTCCCAGCAAAGCTCCCGAAGTCCAACTCTTGATCTGCGTCCAGCATTCGATCAAGCGCCGGGAACGCGTGGCGCACTACAAGAGCCGCCTGCTTCTCGAGTCCGCGGTTCGGCAGAATTTTCCCTGGAGTGTCGTAGTCGCCTTTACTTACAAGTTCTTTGTTCCCGAACGGGTTTTCTCGGTTCATCGCCAGGTCAATGCCCAGAGTCAAGTCGGGCCGCAAGGTTCCGATCATTCCGCCGATGCTTTGAGTGACGCCGCGCGACGCCTCGCCCAGGGCGCGCACACTGCCTTCTCCCCGAATCTTCGATTGCGCATAGTTCAGCGCCGGCCGCATCAGGTTTCGTCCCATCGACTCACGCAACAGAGTCACTCCCAAACTGCGGTCCCCGTAGTGGACGTTGCTTACATCGGAAGCATCTTCGTCGCGATTCTTTCCAAAACGGTTGAGGATCTGGTTCGCGCTCCAAATCAGCAATGCCGGCGGGACTGTGGTCTTGATGGGATGCTGAATCACCCAACGAATCGAAGAAGCATCCCATCCTGGGAACAGCATGAACTTCGAGAGGAGTTTCTGGCGGTCGCTCCAGTTCGCGCGTTGGTAGTCTCCGAGCTGCGTGTTGACGGCGCGTGCGACTTCCGAATCTCGCAATTCTGGGCTCTGCGCCTTCACGAGATCCGCAATGTAGATTCGGGCGCGCTGGTCGACGCCGCCGAGGCCGCCGAATGACCCCGGCTCAAAGATCAGCTTGTGGCCGGCGCCGGCGAGCTTTCGCGCCCAGTTTGCGGGATTGAGGTTCCCACCCCAGTATTGCTTCAGGTTCGCGACCTCGCCCGTGTTGACGGCGCCCTGCTGCGCCAGCTTGTCGAACGTGGGATCGTCCAAACCCTTGATTCCGCGCTCGCGCAGTCCCTTGCCGAAGGCTACCTTCCATGCGCGGACCCATGCCTCGGGATTCGCGGCACCGAGCGGGGCTGATTGCGTAACGCGCCGGAGGATGTTTGCAACGTGCGGGATGCCGAAGCCGAAGCCGATAACCTGCTCCTGGAAGAATCTGCGTAGCCCACCCGGGCCGGCATCGTGTTGCGCTCCGTAATCGTTCAACGTGCGGACAACATCTTGCGGGCCAAGGAATTTGCTTGCGCCCTTCTGCGGATACTTCACGCCGGCCGTAGGGTCGTAGCGATCGTAAACCTGGACGTTCTTCTCGCCCGCGTCCCGCATCTCGCGCGCGATGTCGGGCCGATAATACTTTTCCCCGTTGTAAGTGATCGAGCGCGGTTCCGCTGCGCCCTGGGACAGCTCGGTCGCCTTCGAGATGAAGTCTTGCGCGACGCTGTCGCGGATTGCAGCGAGATGAGTCCCAATGTATTTCGTTCCGAATGCCGGGCCGAATTCGTGCAGTCCGTTCTGGTAGTGATACTCAGCGCTTGCCTCGCGGCTCATGTTGCCGATCTTCTGCGGGCGAATCACGCGATCGAAGGCCGTTGTGCCTTTCTCTGTTGAGCCGAGCGCTGATTCCTTGCCGATGCCTGAGACGTGTTCCTCGTAGACGCGGCGCAAGTAGTCCTGGTCGAGCGTCACGCCGCCCATGCGTTTGCGCGCCTCCGTCATTGCCTGATCGATGGGCCGATACTTTCGCAGCGCGTCTTGGATGTCCGGGTCGCGCATAGCTTGCTGGTATTCGCGCGCGTGATTGGTTCGGAGATTCTCGCGGCTATCCGCATCGGCCATCAGAGTGAACAGCCGTTCTTGCTCCCGAGATAGATCGCCGATGATGTCGTGAACGATGCTGGCGCCCTTGGCGCGGAAGTATTTCGGCGCATTGTCGAGCAGGTGTAATCCCTCCGCGACCTGCGGATCTGCTTCCTTCAACTTCGCGTACTTGTCGCCGATGCCCAAGCCCTTCTCGATCAACGGTTCCGCTACGAGTTTGCTGTAGGCTTCTTTCGGCAGACGGCCGCTCAGGACGTCGCGCAGCAAGTCAGGAGAGACAAAGCCTGCTTCGCCACGCCGCGGCGAAAACATTTCCTTCTGTGGGCTGGCTTCGGTCCCACGAAAGAGCGGCGATTTCGTTTCCATCTCGCCAGCGGCACGCTCGATGGATTCGGGCGGTCGATTGAATTCCTTGCCGAGCTGGCGCCCTTGCTCTGCGGCCGCAGCTGCGCGCTGTTCGCGCACAGCAGCGCCCAGTCCTGGAAGCACGCCAGGCTCTTCGGAGCCGAGGTAGATGTCTAGTGGATGGAGCGGGCGGCTCGCTTCTTCTGGGCGATCTGCCGCACCAATTCGAGGTAGAGACGTAACACTTTCCGGTGTGGTGCCTCGCCGCTCTGCGTTACTGAGTTCGTCAACGGCGCGGGTGAATTCGGAGACTGTTTGAGCATCATCGAGCTGCTCCTTTGCCATGTTAGCAAAATCATAGAGATTGCTGTACATCGGGAAATGTCCGCGAGCCAGCCGGTCGAGGTTTTCGGCCATCTCGGGATCGACATCACGAATCTGATCGGCGAGTTGCTTGGCTTGCGGCGCGATTTCCTGTACATACGGCGCTGCTTCTGTTTGGCGCTTCTGGTAGTAGTCCGAGGCTGCATTCACCAGCCGCTCATAGACCGGGCCTTTTCCTCTGCGGACGGCATCGGCGAGCTGCTTGGGCGTCTCTTTCATGTTCGCGAACCACGGAAACTGGCCGCGCCACGACTTCACGCCGTACCAGGCTTCGTCCTGTTCGCGCGCAGGCGCGGCCGTGCGCATTTCTCCCGGCGCAGTCGAAATGTCGGAACGGTAGCGGACCGGCCGTTCTTGTTGGCTTAAGAAGTCCGCCGCCTCTCGAACCATTTGTTCCGCGTTCTCGCGAACTGTCGGATCACGTCCCGGCGCGGTAATACTGGCCTCGCCGCCGCGCGGTGTTTCCGCTTCACTTGTCATCCCACCCGCTTGAGCCGTTTCAGGCGTCAAGCGAAGCGGTCGGAATCCAAGCTCTCTGTCTTCGACCAACCCGCCGAGAGTCGGCGCCTCGAGCTGAGGTGTAGGAGTCGGCCGGCCAGCGAGAAAGTCTTCTTCGGCGATGCTGCCAGCGGGCGGCAGAGCCTTAACCTCGCCGAGCGTGCGTCCTGGCGCGCGGATTGCGCCCTCGGGCGTCCGCGCTCCTTCACCGAGCGGGATTGGAGTCTCGCCGGGGCCTGCGACGGACTGAAGCAAATCCTCAGGAGACGGCTTACCTGCCGTCAGGAGTCCGCGAATCTCACGGCGCGCATAACCAGGCATCGGCGCGCGCTCTGCTGCTGGGATAGGGCCCGCTCGTCCGACCGAGCCGATTACAGATTCAGGCTGCGCTGGCGTTACCAGGGCTTCGCGTGGCGCAGGCGGCAAAGCACCTGCAATCGGCCGCGGCACCGGCGCTTCTTCTCTCGGGGTTGTTATTCCCCCGCCTTTAAGTGCGTGACGGCCGGCAAGTCCAGCCGTTCCCAGCGTCAAAGCAAACTGCGTGGCAAGGCGCTTAACTTCTGCTTCGTCGCCTCTCCCCGCTGCGTCTCGGATTTCTGGAACCTGGTCGTAAGCCGATCTCAGCATCTGCGCTGTGAAACCACCACTGATGAGTCGCGGCAGTATTCTCCCGGCCGCTCCAGGGAGACCACCGAGTCCGCCAGTTCCCGCGAGGATGGCTGCATTCTCGGGACTCGTGAGTCCGCCACCGAATTGAGCTATTCCCGTTGCGATCGGGTGTTGTCGCTGTTCAACTGGCGTCATCGCTTCTTCGGGAGCAATTAGCCGCTCCTCCTCAGGCTTCACCAAGGGATTCACGGCGGGAATGTGCGAGAAGACGTTCTTGGTTCGCTCCCAGAGTGACGGCTGACGCGGCGAGAGCGTCGAGGTGTCTGTGATTGGCTTTCCGAGTCCCGCACCGGTTTCGACTTCGCCCGGTTTGCCGTCTAGAGACGGTGTCGCCTGCGCCTTGCGCGGCTGTGAGACTGGACGGAAGCCAAGCTCGTCCTCTTCGGACGCGCCTGCACCATTCGTTCGCGCTGGCGCGGCATTGACAGGGCGAAAACCAAGGTCGTCGCCCTGCAGCGGATTGGCTGGCGTGCTCACGGATTGACCTGCTTCCATCCGCGCTTTACTGCCTTTGGCAGATTCGCGCGCGGGATGTAGCCCTGCTCGCCGTTCGGCTTCTGAATCAGAACTTCATCAGCCTTGGGTTGATTGCCGCCAGCATTGCCTCCACCTGCGCCACCTGTGCTCGCCGCGGCGAGATACGGCTTTTCGAGCTCGTCGATCTCAGAGAGCTGTTTCTGCTTGTCTTCGTCACTGAGCATGAAATCGTTCTGGATTCCTTTGCGACGCGCGTCGAAGAACTTCAGCATTCGCGCAGCCTGGGCTTGGTCTCCGGTTTCGGCCTTGTTCCCGAACATGGCTTTGTAGGCTTCCGGGTCGGCTTGATAGAGCCGGTACTTCTGCTCGACCTCTGATGGCGGACGGTCGAGAAGCTTCTGTCTGCCCTCTAAGTTGATGAAATCCTGCGCAGCTTTCTTTTCTTGGGGCGTGCCGTAAGCGAAAGCCTCGAATGGGCTGGTGTGTCCCTTCTCCGGCTTCTCGAGCGCCTGCACCGCCTTGGCGAGTTGCTGGACGCCTGCATCGGTGTTTGGATCAATACCTTTGGTTCTCGCCTCCTGCACCGCTTGCGCGTACATGGCTTTAATGTCTTCGGGTTTAGCAGGCGCGCCGCCAGGATAAGACTTTGTTGTGCCGTCTTCGTAGACGGCAATTTCATTTCCTTTGGTATCGGGATAGTGGAAGGCAATCTTCGGTGCGACCGGTGCCAGATTCTTCTGCGCTTGAGTCCTTTGTTCCTCAGTGCGTGCCTGCGTTTCTTCTTCCGTTCCCTGCTCCTTGGCGATCTTTTCCTCTTCGTTCGCCGCGCTGGTGGCTTCACCGAGTTTCCGCTGGTAATTTCCGGGCGAGCCTGGAATCGCCGCCTCGATGGCTTGCCCGATCGGGAACGCCTGCGAAAGCACGTCGAAAAATTTCTTGATTCCGTGGAGTTCCGGCGCGCCTTGAGCCTGGAGGCTCTGCAATTTCCCCAGCATTGGTCGCGGGTTTGGCGGGGTCGCAGAGAGGGGCGATGGTGTAGCCCCGAGCGGATTGATTGGCGCTGTGACTGAGGTAGGCACGGGCGGCGGCGCAAGCGATTTCATTCCGGTAACAGAAGTTCCCGCTGTTGCCGCTTCTGCTGGTCTGGTTGGTGCGATGGGATGCGCATTTGCTCCCGCGAGGAACTCCCCCGTAATCGAAGCGGGCCTTTCTGGGGCAATCGGCCCGGCGATAGAGGTCAAAGCCGCACTCGCTTCGGGCTTCTCCGGTGGCGGGGCGATAGTCGATCCTGAGAGTGACGCGCCGTTCCCGAGCATCGCGCCCCGGCCTGTCGCCAGGGGCCCGCTTCCGGTCACACTCTGCGCAGAGAGCGGCAACTCCATTGCGAGAAGGCGCTGACGCTGCTCTTCTTCGTCGTCCTGCTGCGTGCTCATCGGCTCATAATCGTCGGCCATTGCTGTGTCTCCTTGACTCAGTTCCGCTTTTGCAGCCTGCCCTCGGACGAGAAATGCAACAGTCTCGTGCGCAGCAGTTCCTTCCCCGCGTATCCCGCTTGTTCGAGCGCGTCTCCAAGCTCGTGAAGGCTCGATGGGAACGAGATGGGTACATCCGTGAGTCCGGCCTTTATGAAAGCGCTCAGGACGCTCTCAGCCAGCGAAGCGAGCGCTTCGCGGATCAGCGCGAAATCGGTGTCCTTGGGATTGGCAAGAGCGAGCGCTGAGCCGTTCCTTGTCGATGCCATCATCGCGGCGCGAATCCCGCCGCGGGAGTCTTTGAAAATCATCCAGCAAGTCGACCCGTCAGGCGCCGTGTCAATCCGGAAGTCCGTTGGAGTGGCCCACGGCAGGGCGGCGTAGTAGAGCTCGGCCAAGTTCGCGACATCCTCTGAGGTGCAGGCACAGACGATCCCGCGCGATGCTTCGGCATCGGCGGCTTCGGCCGCCCTTTCATTCGCGGTCGTCATGCTGCACTCTCGCCTTCTAAGATTAATGCTCCGACTCGTGAGAGGTTTGTGGTTGTCATGGGGAGAACAAACCCCTCCGGTGGCAACGGTGTGCAAAAACTGTGCGAGTATTTCCGCCTCAGTTGACAAAACTGACTTCTTTGACAGGTGAGGAAGGGAAGGGTACTCCGTGGAGTCAGTAACTTGCGGAAGGACAAGTACTTCAGAAAGTAGGCGGGAGAATCCGGCTTATAGGCCCGTCTGCCGCTATTTCTTTTTTTTCAGTTCGTTTTGGATTTTTCGGTCGCCCTTTGCAGGTCTGGACTGGTCCTAGATTGAGAGAGTCGCGGTCGCATACCCCTCGAGCCGGTGGCGGGTTTTCTCGCAATGCGTCACGCTGCAAGCCGGGATTCGAAAGACCTCTCATCGCATGCAATATCCCAGATTCTCTTGGATTTCTTGGGGGAGCAGGTGCTCAGGGGACTAACCAGGGGTGTTGAGTGAAGGTGCCAAGCCCTGCTCCCTGTTTAAAAGGAGTGAGAACGACCCAAAAAGATTTAGTTGCCCTGAATATGGTTTCGGATTCTTGGCTTTTGGTGCGCTCGGGGATGTCCCCCCGAACAGGTGTCGCTTCGACGCTCGCGGAAGTCGCCTTACAAGATCCAGCGGCTATTTTTCTCGATGAACTTGAAGCCGCACGCCTGCCAGGGAAGGTCAGGCCATAGAGTATGCACGAGTTGCGCGCTGCCAACGTGGCGCTCACCCTCACTGCTCATCAGGGAGACTTGCACAAGTTCGTCCTTATCGATAGCCACGGAACATCGGCAAAGGAATCCGCCGGCGCTGACGTCCTCCGTCGAGGTGAGTAACTCGAATTCTTTCCCGCCTTGCGCAATTCCTCTCAGTTTCAAAATGACTTTCAGGCGGAGACGCGGCTGGGTCCGCCTTTCTGCTTGCGGTTCCTGCAAGGCCTTCGCCAGAGATGCCTTCAGCCTCGCGAAATCAATAGGTTTTTCAAAGAACTCCCTGGCGCCGAGATTCAGGCAATAGTCCCTGTGATCTGCGGCCGACTGCCCGGTGATCACAAAAATGGGAATGGACTGGGTCTGACTCACAGTCGATAAGGTCTGGCACAACTCGAGGCCGGAGAAACCCGGCATCATCAGGTCCAAAAGAATGCAGTCGGGTTGGTGTTCCATGGCAAGCCCGAGCGCTTCCGTAGCGTCGCCAGTCTCGATGATTTCGTAAGAATCGCTTAACCGCTCCTTCAGCAGCCCGCGTATTCCGGAGTCATCTTCGATCACAAGAATGCGTCGCATACCTGTCGCCTCCGACTCAACGGAAGCGTCCGGGTGGACCGGCAAAGGGCTCCTTGGGTTCATAGGCTAGCGTCAACTCCTTATACCTGTTTGATACATCGAGGGGTGGTAAGCCAGCGAAGATACTTGGGTTATATGTGTCCTAACCGTAAGGGCCTGGCGCTGCGACGAAAGGCTCCCGGCAATTACCTGCACCCTAACGACTTCTGGAGGCCGAAGGCGTGCCGCGCCAGACAGGAGAGTCCTACCCGGAACTTCCGTTCCATGGACAGAAGCGGAGGGTTTTCTTAGCTTTGGCTCATGGGGGCATTGGAACCGCTCCGCTGCCAATCGATCACGCACCAGACGAGCAGTATGGATACTCTCCTACAGGTTCGGAATCTCACCGTTCGCTACGATGTGGATGGCCAGCAAGAAATCGCAGCCGTTCGAGGCGTTAGTCTCGACATATCGCCAGGAGAGATCCTCGGCTTGTTGGGCGAATCGGGTTGCGGTAAGACGACTCTGGCTCGAGCTCTCCTGCAGCTGCTCCCGGAGCGCAGCCGGATCGTTCAGGGTTCTGTTCGATTGAGAGGACGCGAACTCCTCGGTTTGCGGGAGCGAGAGATGCAAACCATTCGTGGAGCAGAGGTTTCTCTAATTCCGCAGGACCCTGGAATCGCGCTCAACCCGTGTATGCGCATTGGCTACCAGCTTGTCGAGGTGGTTCGAGCCCATCGGCCATGGAATCGTAGCCGGTGTTTCGAGGAAGCAATGGCGCTTATCGCTCGAGTTCGGCTTGACGACACGACGCGCATCTTCGAGGCCTACCCGCATGAGCTAAGCGGAGGCGAGAGGCACCGAGTCGTTATCGCGCAGGCTTTGGCGTGTTCGCCGGCGCTCGTGGTGGCGGACGAGTCGACGGCTTCACTGGACTCAACCACCCAGGCAGAGATTCTTTCATTGTTTCGGGAGCTAAAGACGGAGCGCGAGATGTCATGGCTGCTCATCACCCACAACCCCAGAATCCTGAGCGGCCTCGCTGACCGCGTTCTCGTCATGTATGCCGGCCGGATCGTCGAAGCAGGTAGCTGCGACGAAATATTATCGGCCCCATTGCATCCTTACACGCAGGGCCTTCTCGCATGCCTCCCCGAGTTGCCGCACAGAGGCGACGGTGAGACGAGGAAATACCTCGCCTCGATTCCCGGCCGCGCACCCGATCTCGGTTGCTTGCCGGCGGGCTGTTCCTTTGCGCCTCGATGCCCGGTGCGGGTGGAAGTTTGTAGCGTGCAGGCCCCACCAGAAGTCCTGACCGAAGGATCGGGGCGGGTCGAGTGTCATCTCTATGATCGCTGAGCCGTCATTTCGAAAGGCAGAGACTGAAACCCTGCTCGAGGTGCGGGGCCTCAGTCACCGTTATATTCGGCGTCGCGGCCTTTTTGGTGGACTTCTCGAGCAGGGCGCACTCGAAAACGTCGACCTGATTATTCCCGCTGGCAAGACTGCAGCGGTAGTGGGTCCATCCGGGTCCGGCAAGTCAACGCTAGCCCGGTGCATATTGCGTTTGGAAAACCCATGCTCGGGGGAGGTTTGGTTCTCAGGCAGGAATCTTCTCACCTTATCTGACGCGGAAATGACGGCGGTGCGAAGGCAAATGCAGATCGTCTTCCAGGACACTGCTTCGGCACTTAATCCGCGACTCCGCGTTTCTGAAATTATCGAAGAGCCTCTCCTGGTTCACCGGATTGGCACAAAGCGCGAGCGAGGCCAAAGAGCTATCGAGCTCATGGAACAGGTGGGCTTGTCTGGGCAATGGGCCGGCCGGCGGCCACTCGAATTAAGCGGAGGCCAGCGACAGAGGGTCGCGATCGCCCGCGCCCTGGCGCTCGAGCCGAAGTTTCTGATCCTCGACGAAGCCTTCTCGTCTTTAGACCTTTCGGTGCAAGCACAGTTGGCCAACCTCCTGCTTGATTTACAGGTGCTTCACTCTTTGACCTACTTGCTTATCTCGCATGATCTTGCTCTTGTCGGCCACCTGGCGGACGAAGTGGCCGTGTTGCATCGTGGCCGGGTTGTTGAACAAGGGCCCGTCACCGAGCTATTTACCAACCCACGACACCCGGAGACGCAGGCATTGCTCGCCGCGGTTCCCTCAGTGAAGACTGCTTCTGCAGCTCTTTTCACCTAGGGTGCGGAATGCCGTTCTTGGCTAGGCGGTTCTTTCACAGTGTCCTTCTACTTTTTGCGGTATCCCTGCTGTCGTTTCTCTTGATTGAGATTGCTCCCGGCAACTTCTTCGATGAGATGCGCTTGAATCCACAGATTTCACCTGAGACAGTGGCCGCCCTGCGAGTCCGGTACGGGTTGGACCGGCCGGTCCTGGAGAGGTACGTTCTTTGGGCGGAATCAGCCCTGAGGGGGGAGTTTGGATTCTCCTTCTCATACAACCGTCCCGTCGGCTCCCTGCTTGCGGCCCGCGCGCGCAACACTCTTTTGCTCACGGCGACGGCGACTCTGCTGGCGTGGTTGTTGGCAGTGCCCCTCGGGGTTTGGGCGGCCTCTGCCCGCGAAGGATGGGCCGATCGCCTGCTTGGTGGAGCCTCGTCTGCCTTAATCGCGATTCCGGACTTGCTCTTGGCGCTGGCCTTCTTATGGTTTGCTGTTCGAACCGGGTATTTCCCCACCGGCGGCATGGTTTCTCCAAGCTACGCCGGAATGGACGTATGGCAGAAGATCAAAGATGTCGCTCTGCATCTCTTCCTACCTGCTTCGGCGCTGATGTTGGGGACGCTGCCCCTGCTTGCGCGACACGTTCGCGCCGCGATGGTCGAAGTGCTTGCCTCTCCCTTTATTCAGGCGGCCAGGGCGCAAGGTATCTCTCGAACCCGATTGCTCTTCCGGCACGCGTTGCCCGTCGCCGCGAATCCATTGTTCTCACTCCTGGGATTCTCGATTGCCTCTCTTTTCAGTGCTTCGCTGCTTGTGGAAGTGATCATGAGCTGGCCCGGACTGGGCCCTCTGCTCTTGGAAGCTATCTTGGCGCGCGATCTGTTCGTTGTGGTGGGTGCAGTGCTGCTTTCGACGACCTTACTGGTCGTTGGGAACTTCCTGGCCGACTCGTTGTTATACCTGAATGATCCTCGCATCCGCGTGAGTAGCCTGTGAAGCGACACGGAAACTTACGCCTTGCGGTGGCGGTGTTGGTAGGCTTTCATGTGGCAGCGCTCTTCGCAGGTTTTTTTGCTCCCTACGGCTACGCAACGCAAGACCGCGAGATGCCGTTCGCTTCTCCCACTCGAATTCACTTCTTGGGTCGTGCGCAAAGTCTGCGCTCTCGTCCGTTTGTCTACCTTCGCACGGAGCGTCCCGGGGAGCTCGAAGTCTATGAAGAGGATCCGAGCCACGCATATCCAGTTCGCTTTTTCGTCATCGGGGCGCGATACAAGATCGCCGGTCTAATCCCATCACAAAGGCACCTCTTCGGTGTTGACGCGCCAGCGCGAATCTTCCTCTTCGGCACTGACGATTTTGGGCGGGATCAATTCTCTCGCTTCCTCTATGGCGGTCAAATCTCCCTTTTCGCCGGGACGTTAGGCGCCGGGATCTGCCTCATATTGGGCACTGCGTTGGGCACACTCTCCGGATTTTACGGACGGTGGCTCGATGCAGTGGTAATGCGCGGCGCCGAGCTGTTCATGGCGCTGCCGTGGCTTTACCTGCTTTTGGCGGTCCGAGCGATCCTGCCGCTGCGCATCAGCACCGCCGAAACCTTTCTTCTGCTCGTCTCGGTTATCGGCTTGGTCGGATGGGCGAGGCCGGCCCGATTGCTTCGCGGCGTCGTGCTCAGCGCGAAGGAGCGCAACTATGTTCTTGCCGCACGGGCCTTGGGAGCGACGAATCTCTACATCCTGAGGCGCCACGTCCTGCCACAAGCCTATGGAGTCA
The DNA here is from genome assembly GCA_049644285.1 of Candidatus Acidiferrales bacterium. GTDB lineage: Bacteria > Acidobacteriota > Terriglobia > Acidiferrales > UBA7541 > CAVRXT01. The sequence goes on from JBARRP010000161.1 coordinate 23,842, forward strand.
TACTGACCCAGGCCGCTCTCCTGGTCCCTCAATTCATTTTGGCTGAGGTCACCCTATCGTTCATGGGCCTTGGCGTCGGAGAACCGATTCCGAGCTGGGGCGCGCTGCTTGCCAACCTGGTGCGCTACGACGTTCTCGCCTCGCGCTGGTGGATGTTCTTGCCGGCGCTCGTCCTAGTCCCGTTATTCTTTAGCTACCACGTTTTGGCGAACGCTCTTCAGGAACGGCTAAGGCTAGTTAACATGTAACAGGGCAATTCGTTTGACTAGGCAATCAAACAGGACGAGCCCCTCGACGCTCCGGATTCTATTGAAACTTCTTGCGTTGTGGTGCACGTGCCCGCAACGGCGTCTGGCAGCGCCGCTTATTCTTTCGTTTAACCCGCTCACCCCATTGGACTTTCGGCCAGCCATTCCAGAGTCGTGCGCCCGTGGAACGTGGAAGGGTTCTTTTTTCTGCCGCAGGGAGGCTCCGAATGCCCATAACTCAAGCTAAACCTGCGGCTCGATTCCACGATGCGCGGGCAGATGAACGCCTCGTGCGCGAGTGCTTAGAGGGCAATCAACAGGCCTGGTCCGAATTGATCGATAAATACAAGAACCTGATCTACTCAATTCCGATCAAGTACGGCTTTTCACAAGACGATGCTTCTGACATCTTTCAGGAAGTCTGTTTGGGGCTTCTTTCGGAATTGGCTACTGTGCGGGAACCCCGGGCTCTGGCCAAATGGTTGATCCAGGTCACCTCACACAAGTGCTATCACTGGAAGCGCCGGAATCAGAGGCAGGTCAGTCTTGACGCGGAAGAGCAGAGTCTGCCTGACCTAGAGGTGTCCCCGGAGGTTGTGGAGCTTCTGCACCAGGCGGAACAGGAACAGAGGCTTCGTGAGGCATTGACGGGTTTGCGGACGCGCTGCCGCCAGCTCATCGAGATGCTGTTCTTCGAGGATCCGCGCCGTCCTTATCGGGAAGTCGCTGAGAGTCTGGGAATTGCAGTCGGATCGATCGGGTTCCTGCGCCAACGTTGCCTTGGACGGTTGCGCAAGCAGTTAGATGAGATGGGCTTCGCGTGATACGTTGGACCGAGGATTCGAGGGGACTCGATGCCTAGGATCGGAGAAAGTTTTTGGTTCCCTATATTTTTCGGCTTCTCTCTTACCCTTCATACTTGAACAGCAAGGATGGCCCTGAACGCGGCACGTAAGTTCATGTTGGGAGAGGGATTATGAAGCATTTCAAGTCTCAGGATTGGGTCGATTTCGCTCGCAGCAGCGTTTCGGAAGAGCAAAGGAACGCCATGCAGGGCCACTTAGATGACGGCTGCGAGAAATGCGCAAAGGAATTTCAAGTGTGGAAAGGGTTTGCCGAATTCGCCGGTCGCGAAGCCGCTTACGAGCCGCCTGAGGGCATCGTGCGGATCGTCAAGGCTGCTCTCCCTTCAGAGCGGCCACAAGAGTCTGGGTCCCGGATCACAGAGGTTGCTCAGATAGTCTTCGACAGCCTTCGCCAGCCGCAACTGGCGGGGGTTCGCTCGACCCACGCCGCCCCACGCCAGTTGCTTTACCGGGCGGGCGCGATCCTGATTGACATGCGTTTGGAGGCCCAGTCGGGGTCCGACAAAGTCTCCCTGATCGGGCAAGTGCTGGATTCCAGAGAAAGCGGAAAAGGGCTGGGCGAAGTGCTCGTGCACCTCCTCAGCGGCCGGAACGAGCTCGCCTTGACTCGGACGAATCCCCTCGGTGAGTTTCGTCTCGAATGCGGGAGCGGCAGAGATCTTCAGATTTCCCTCGAGGTTAGTAAGAGGAAAGACGTCTTCATTCCCTTGGATGAATCGATCTGGCGGGTCCCCTTCGCCAGATAAGCTTCAAACAGTGTCCCAGGCCTGCCGCCGTGCCAAGTAAGTAGGGTCCTGATTCGCGGGTCTTGGATAACGCACTCTCCCCACTCTGCGAAGCTAACTTCCATCCGTTTCATGCCGCGTATGTTCGAGGCCCAGCACGCTGCGGCCACCCGACGACATATTGAGAATGCAATCAGTTAAAAAAAAATATAGCACCCCAATCAAACCGGCGGGGAAACAACTCTTATTCGCAGAGCCAATAAAACTGCGCGAGAAGGGAGAACGGTCTTGTCACTTAGGGGGAGGAGTACAGTGCGTTCACTATTGTTGATGTCGCTGCTTCTGATTGCGCCGCCTATACAAGCCAAAGGCCGTCGCTCGTATGAAAGAGCCAAATTACTTTCGATGGATTCGGTTTCCTGCGGCTATGCGGAAAAACAAGCCAAGAGCGTGGCCGGAGAAATCCTTGGAACGGACTCCGCTCAAAAGAAGAGGCACGAAGTTCTCTGCCAGGAGTACGTCCTCCAGGCTGAGCATATTCAGTATCGCATTCGGCCGCGCGACGAGAAGCAAACCGCTCTTCTACCGCTTGGTGAAGTGGCCGAGTTTCGCATCAATCGGGACAAGCTCGTGCTGCGCGTTCCGGAAGGCGACGACAAAGAACGCTAATACACGGTCGTTTCGATGACGCAGCATAACGACGATTCGAAGGCTGTAGCGAGCGCGAAGGCAGCGAACTGAACGGATTACGACCCTAACCTTTGGCATGGGTCGTGTCGATTTCATGTAAGGGCACTGAGGAGGGAAATTACCATGAGGACGACCCCGGGCGTTTTCATATTAGTTGCGCTAATCATTGTTCTTAGCGGGTGCGCCGGCGTCACGACCTCGACGCCGGCGATAACGGTGACGCTTTCGCCCTCCTCGGCGACGGTGCCGATGAGTCAAACGCAACAGTTCACCGCCACCGTGAAAGGTAGCTCCGATACTGCCGTCACGTGGGAAGTAAATGGAACGGCGGGCGGTAACTCCGCGGTGGGCACAATTTCCTCCTCCGGTCTTTTCACTGCTCCTCATGCGATGCCCAATCCTCCCAAGGTCTCCGTCACCGCAGTTTCAAAAGCGAATCCATCGGTATCAGCCTCAGCCACGATCACAGTTACGTCCAAGAGTCCATTGCTGACGATCACCGTGAGTGTCACACCTCTGAGCGGAACTGTTGCGGCGGGCGCCACTCAGCAGTTCACCGCCACCGTCACCGGCACCACGAACAGCGCGGTTAGGTGGCAGGTTGACGGTGCTGCTGGCGGTAATGCCACGGTCGGCGCGATCTCGTCCGGCGGTCTTTACACCGCACCGGTGACTCCTCCGGCGGGTGGCTCGGTAGTGGTGACCGCCATCGCGGCGGCAGACGCTACCGCGTCCGGCTCCGCCAACATGCAGATCGTCTTCTCCAACGCAAGTCTGAAGGGCGGCTATGCCTTTTCGAGCGAGGCAGTGTGGACTTCGGTGCGCACCGTCGGCAGCTTCCAGGCCGATGGAAAGGGAGGTATCAGCCAAGGCAGCGAAGACACTGTCGGCAGCACCAGCTTTACGACCGTGACGTTCACTGGGACCTACACCATTGGGGCGGACGGTCGTGGCACAGCTACCTTCGACAGTGCGGGCGGCACCGCAACCTTCAAGCTGGTGGTGCTCCCTCCGAGTTCCGTGTTCCTCGTCGAGGTTGACACTTCCAGCGATCTAACGGCGCTGGCCGTCCGTCAAGACCCGACAGCGTTCAGCACTTCGGCTCTGAGCGGCAACTATGTCTTTCTGTTGAATTCCGGATTATCTGGCGCTGCCGGACGCATAACCGCCGATGGCCAGGGGAATCTCATCGGAGTTGAGGATGTGAATTCCTTCGGCACGGTTAGCAACAATCTGGCCCTTACCGGTGCTTACTCGGTGGCGGCGAGCGGACGAGGAACCGGCACATTGACGAGCTCGTCCGGGACCACCAATCTTGTCTTCTATGTAGTTTCCTCCGGCCAAGTGCTGATACTCGACGACGGGCCGGAAGTCGGCTCGGCCCTCAAGCAAACTCTGCAACTGTTTTCGAATGCTTCGCTCTCCGGAAATTATGCGTTCTTGGAGCAGGGCGTGGCCAACGGCCAGTCCCTGGTTGTTGGGGGAATTCTCAAGGCGGACGGCGCCGGCAACCTTACCGCGGTCGACGATCAGAATGTGGGCGGAACGGTCACGCAGAATACATCTGTGGCCGGTTCTTACTCGATCGCGTCGAATGGACGCGGCACCGCAACTCTGTCGTTGGTCAGCGGAACTCTGAACCAAGTTTTCTATCTCGTGGATTCCACGACGGTGATGGCTATGGACACCGATTCTACGAGGATGAGCGGAGGGCGCGCCAGCTTGCAACAAGGAAATTCCTTTGCTCTTGCTTCTCTCAAGGGGAGCTTGGGATTCGGGCTGGTGGGATTCGAGCTGAGCGGCGGGGACCTCAACCTGGTCGGCCAACTGAGCGTGGACGGAGCGGGGAAGATCGTCGGAACTGAAGACCAGTTCGTTAACAACGCTGCCAACCCCAGCAGTTCACTGGCGGGCAGCTATGCGGTCGGTGCGAATGGTCGCGGAACCGGCCAGGTGATCTCCGCAAACGGCACGACGAATTTTCTCTTTTATCTCACTTCCCCCGGCACTGCATTGGTGATGGGAGCCGACTCAACCGCGGTGAATGTTGGCTTGATCGGCCAGCAGTTCTGAGCCTCGCCGCCGAGTATCGGACGGCTGCGAAGATCAGCAAGACGGATCAGTTTTCTGCGGAACGATGTAGCGAGCAAATTCGTGTGTTGCAGCGCCCTGCAGTTATTCTTTCAACGATTGCTACGGCTTTGCGACGGGCGTTCCCGGGCCGGGGTTAGCCACCTCTGTGCCGCTGGCTTCGGTAGCATCATCGGGAGGCGGACGTGGGACCCTTGAGAAGGGGAGTCCTCGACAGTTGGGCGGGCCTCTCTTGTTCCCGTCTTGGAGAAGATCCTCGCGGTTAGTAGCAGGCCTGACAGCGTTGCTCCCACCAGTGCGATTTGCTGCCACCCGTTCACTCTTGAGGCATCGCCCATAATCGCGAGTCCCAGGAAGCAAAAGAGCAGGTGAGCGCAGAAGACCTGAAGCGAGGCTTGGCCCAGCATCACCAGAACTCGGATCGCCAATGGCTTCACAACCGTCTGAAACCGGACGAGCAGCGCCGCAATCGCTGCGAAATCGAATAGCCGAACCACCCCCAAATGCCACTTATCGAACAAGCATTCAAAGGTTCCGAACGCGAAACTGCGTAGCACGGTACAGCGCAGTACAAGAAGCGCTGAAGCCACAAGCATGGCAGGAATCGCCATCCGCCTCGCCAAGTTCTCTATGGGCAAATCATCTTTCGCCCAGCGCACGCCGCACCACAGGCCTAGTACCCACAGGAACTGCCATGCCCACAGGTCGAACGCGCCCATCTCGTTGAGGGGAATGCGCAGGCCGAAGGCGCGGGTCATGAAGTCGTACGCTACCTGTCGGATCCCGATTTGCGCCAGCAGCCAGAGCGTGAAGCCTCCTCCCAGGATAAACCTCCAGCCAATCCGGGTTGCCACAGTTAGCGCGACTGGCGCAAGCAGCAGGAAAATGATGTAAATCGGTAGGATGTCGAGCAGGGGAGGCCTGTAAGTCAGGAGCGCGCCATCGATGATGGCTCGTTTGGGACCCGCCGCAAAGTAAAAGTCCAGCAAGTTATGCAATCCCGGCCGATTGCCATGTACAGCGATTTGGGCTGCCACTACAAAGGCAAAAAAAAGCAGTAGCGTGTGATAGCCGTAGAGGCGCAGCGTTCGCATCCATAACCTACGGCGCATTGTGCCGTAGCCATCGCGTTCGGCCAGTCGGAAGTAGATACTGCCGGTAAATAATGCTGCCAGGAAGATGAAGCCCTCGGAGGCCGAGACGAACCCGAAAGGTTGATTGACAAACGTGCTGATGACCGTGGGCAGATGCGCTAGCGTCATCCACACCAGCATCAGGCCGCGCAGAGCGTCGAGTTCGAGACGGCGTCGCATAACACGTCTGCTCTTAGATGAACTGAAGGCCGCAAGAAGTTGCGGCGCGTCGAAGCGATGGCTTTGTAGCCGCCCGCAGTGCCCTCGCCGCCTGACCCTTGAGTTGTTTCGCCAACGATTTCCTCCTGGGCTCCATGCCGTGGCTGCATTTCGGACGCCACTATGCGCAGTGAAGCAGAAGATACAGCTCCAAAATCAAGCATCTGAGGTTTTCAGCCGATTGACGAAACAGATCTTAGGTCGATTGACTGCAACGCGCGACCGAACCCTTAAATATTCTGTCGTCAACCAGCTGGCGTTTGTACTCTTTGAAGAGATGCGGCGAGTAGAACTTGCTAAGAGAGTGAAAAAAAGGCACATACATGCGAACACGGGCGAACCATAAGTTGCGTGATTAAAGGAATTTACGATCACTTTTGCGTGGCAAGCCACGTGCAGCGCTAGTTCTGGGGTAGGTGCTAAAGCAGGGGGGACGCAGGTGAAAGAGCGGTTCTTACGGTCGAGCGGCGATCGCATCACGCCAGTGAGAGCCTGCGGCATGATTTCCTTGAGTTTCTTCCATATCCTCTCGATCGGTTTTGTACCTGGGAACGCCGCACCGATTTGCGCGTGGACCCGCAACCAACTTGTCTTCAACAGGTCCCACGGAGCGCGTTAACTCTCTGGAGCGCCGTGAACTGTTGATCCATGCTCTCCTGCATTTGCTTGAGCAAGGTAACTGATCGAGTTACGAGTGTGCGCCAAACCGGCAAACCACGGTCAGTTCGACGAAAGCAGGTAGTGGGAGCGAAGTTATACACTAGAAGGAACGGAGTTCTAGAACCATGACCGTACCGACCGGCGAAACCCAGCAATCGCCTAGGCCCAATTGGCGGGAACGCCTCCAAGCGCTGAACAACTTTCCCCCGCTAATCAGGATGGTCTGGAATGCTGCGCCGAAGATTGTGGTTTCCGGTCTGGTCTTCCGGCTCATAACTGCCCTCATCCCGCTCGGGATGTTGGCAGTCACGAAATATATTATTGATGCGATCGTCGCTTTCACCTCTCACCAGAAAGCCCTTCCCGGATTTTTTTGGTGGTTGGTCGTTCTCGAATTCGCTCTGGCATGCCTGGGAACCATTCTGACTCGCCTGATCGACTTCTGCGACGCTGTGCTCGCCGACAAATACACCCGCTATATCAGCACAAGGATCATGGAGCACGCCTCGCGCCTCGACCTGACTTCTTACGAGGATCCGGTCTTTTACGACAAGTTGGAACGCGCCAGGGTGCAAGGCACAGACCGCCTGGTCATGATTCAGGCGACCGGCCGGCTGATACAACAATTCATCACAACCGTCAGCCTCGCCAGCGGCATCTTCCTATTCTCTCCCTGGCTTCTTATTGCCTTAATCGTTTGCGTGGTGCCAGCGTTTCTCGGCGAGACTCACTTCGCTTTCCTCACCTATTCGTTGAACTTCCAGCAGACTCCGGCGCGCCGTGAGATGGACTACCTGCGGGTCCTGGGCGGGAGCAAGGAGAGCGCCAAGGAGTTAAAGCTCTTCGGGCTGGCTTCTTTCCTCGTCGAGCGATACTCCAGGCTTTCCGGTGAACTTCATCGACAGACCGTCCGGTTGGCCAAGCGCAAGCTCCTCGGCGGATCATTTTTGACCCTTCTCGGGACGGCTGGCTACTACGGAACCTATGCCTACGTGATCTACGAGACCGTCGTGGGAGGGTTGAGCATCGGAACCATGACCTTCCTGGCGGGCGCGATCGCCGGTGCCAGCACGAACATCCAGGCGCTCTTTTCGACTTTCTCTGGCATAGCCGACCAAGCCCTTTTTATGGCGGACTTGCTGGAGTTCTTTGGCGTTCAACCGAAGGTCTGTTCAAAACCTGGCGCGCTGCCCGCTCCACGGCCGATTCACCAGGGATTCGAATTCAAGAACGTCTCCTTCTCGTACCCCGGAAATCCCAGGCTCGTTCTAAACAACATCAATTTCCGGCTGGAGCCTTCGGAGCGGATCGCTCTCGTGGGAGAAAACGGTGAAGGAAAGACGACCATCGTAAAGCTTCTCACGAGATTGTACGACGTCACTTCTGGCCAGATTCTCCTCGACGGTGTGGACCTTCGCGAATACCAGCTCGAGGATCTATGGAAGGAGATCGGAGTCATCTTCCAGGATTTCATGCGTTATGAGATGAGTGCCTCCGAAAACATCGCGGTCGGCCGAATCGAGGACCGCAACAATCCGTTTCGGATCCGCGCCGCTGCTCTCAAGAGCCTCGCCGAACAGGTGATCCGCGGACTGCCGAGAGGTTATCAACAGATTCTTGGCTGTCGATTCGAAGGAGGAGTCGATCTCTCCGGCGGCGAGTGGCAAAAGATGGCGCTCGCGCGTGCCTATTTGCGCGATGCGCAGTTGCTGATCCTGGACGAACCGACGGCCTCGTTGGATGCGCGGTCTGAGCACGAGGTGTTCCTGCGCTTTGCCGAGCTGACACGGGGCAAGATGTCGCTCTTGATTTCGCATCGGTTTTCAACGGTGCGAATGGCAGATCGCATCCTCGTTCTCGAAAACGGAAAGATTGCCGAGCAGGGCCGGCATGACCAGCTTCTGAAACAAGGGGGGCGCTATGCGGAGATGTTTGAGCTGCAGGCGACCAATTATCGATAAGAACATGAGGGAATCCCGCTGATGGCTACCGCAAATCATTCGAGCGTTGATCTAGGGTTAATGCTGCCCTCGAAGGCTGCGCCCGAGCTCTTTCCGCAGCAAAGGGTGATCGGCGAGCCGGTGGCTACTCGCCCGAAGCGCACGAACGAGGACGAGCTGCGCTCTTGCGCCCAGATGGAGGCGGACGCGTGGAAGCCTGTCGCAACCATCGAGCGCATGGTTGTCCTTGAGGCCAGATGGAAAGAAACTGACCAGGCAATCGTACACGCATGCCAGAGGCTGCAAGAGCTCGACCAGGCCGGAGCCAAGCCAACCGGAGACGCACTGTCGCTTCTGGAAAATTCAGGTCTGCTGCGCGCGGCCCTTCGAGAAGCGCACGATGGGCTTGGCCATGCTGGGGGCCTGCCGCAAATTGAGCGCGCTAATTCTGAGCGGGTGCCTCGCGCCTACGCCGCCGCAAAAAGTTTCCTCCGAGCGGTCAAGTACGACTTCGACGACGTCCGGTTTTGTACCTTCTTGACCGCAATCCAGGAAGACTCCGCTTTTGGATTTGCCGAGCTTTGGATGTTGAAGTCGTTCACACAACTGGCATTGCTGGAAGGCATCGGTAAGATCGCAGAAGAATTGAGCTCTGAGGAGCGAATCGACGGACAAACGTCCTCGGTGAAGACGAGGGAGGTCACGCTCCCCACTTTGGTGAACAGTGTCCGGCGGCTCGATGACGCCGATTGGAAACAATTATTTTATGAGATAAGCGAGGCCGAGAAGATTTTGCTGCAAGACCCGCTGGGGGCCTACGGCCGCATGGAGCTCGAAAGCCGCGAGGCCTATTGGCAAGCGTTGGCAGAGTTGGCCGCCCATTCGCCGTGCAGCGAGCAGGAAATTGCGCAGAAGGCTGTGGCATTGGCCCGCGCGCCGAACCACGCTCGAACTCAGCGCGCTAACGAACGCCGGTCCCACGTTGGCTACTATCTTCTGGACGATGGCAGGAACATCCTCAAGCAGGAGATCGGATACCGTTTCTCAATCTTCATGCGGATTCAAGAAGCCTTCCTGCGCCGGCCGGAATTCCCATACATCATCGGGATCGAACTGGGCACTCTCGCGGTGCTGGCGCTGGTGTTTGCGGCCTCCAATGTGAAGCTTTCCGGACTCATCGTATTGGCGCTCTTTCTGCTTCCGGCGATCGAATGTGCGGTGGCCACGATGAATCTACTGGCAACGCAGCTGGTGCGGCCAAAGCTGCTTCCCAAACTGGATTTTTCAGAGGGTATACCGCGCGACAGCACCACCATGGTCGTCATTCCGACTCTGGCTATCAGCGAAGAGCAGGTCAGGCGAGCGGTGAACGATCTCGAGGTCCGCTATCTGGCCAACCGGGACGCTCATCTGCATTTTGCCTTGCTCACCGACCCGCCCGATTCCGTGACGCCGTCCGACGAAAAAGACGCGCTGGCCGGACTTTGCTCGAATCTTATTCAGGAGCTGAACGAAAAGTATGCGGGTGACGCCAAAGGCTCTTTCTTTCATTTCCACCGCCACCGCGCCTACAACGCCTCGGAAGGAATATGGATGGGGTGGGAGCGAAAGCGCGGGAAGCTGCTCGATTTCAACAATCTCATTCTCAACAAGAATGATAACTTCCCGGTCAAGACGGGGAATCTGTCGATCCTCCCCGAAGTCAAATACGTGATCACCCTGGACCTGGATACGCAATTGCCGCGGGACTCAGCGCGCAAGCTCGTCGGCGCCCTGGCGCACCCGCTCAACCGCGCGGTCATTGATCCAGCCACCAATACCGTCGTCGAAGGCTATGGGATTCTCCAGCCGCGGGTGGCCATCAGCATTAAATCGGCAGGCCTTTCGCGCCTGGCAGCCATTTGTTCAGCGGACACAGGCTTCGACATCTACACCCGAGCCATTTCTGACGTCTATCAGGACTTGTTCGGCGAGGGGATTTTTACAGGGAAGGGAATCTATGAGGTTGAAGCCTTTCAGCAAGTCCTCGAACATCGATTCCCGTGCAATGCCGTACTGAGCCACGACCTGATCGAAGGTTGCTATGCGCGGGCAGGACTGTTGTCGGATGTCGAGGTCGTCGACGATTATCCCTCTCATTTCAGCGCCTACAGCCGGCGAAAGCACCGCTGGGTTCGCGGAGATTGGCAAATTATGCTGTGGCTGCTTCCCCGGGTCCGAAACTATTTCGGCGAGGTTGTTCGCAATCCGCTGAGCCTGATCTCCCGTTGGAAGATCATCGACAATCTGCGTCGTAGTCTGAGCGAATTTGCAACCTTTCTGCTTTTTTTGTGTTGCTGGCTCCTTCTGCCCGGCAAGGCTGCCTTTTGGACGATCGTAACTCTGGCCATCCTTTCCTTTCCAACCTACCTCCAGTTTGGTGTTTCGATCGTAAGGGCGGGTCGCGCGCGTTACACGAACGCTTTTTGGAAGAAGATGGCCTCCGATTTCCTAAGCGCGCATGCGAATCTCTTTTTCAGGCTCACATTTCTTTGCCATCAAAGTTTGTTGACACTGGACGCGGTGGTGCGGACGGTCGTTCGGATGACGATCACGCACAAGAGACTCTTGGAATGGGAGACCGCCGCCGAAGCGGAATTGGTGGCCGGCAAATCGAGTCCGGCCGAAGCTTATCTGAACTGGACGCCGTGGCTCTCCTTCGCGCTTGCGGCGGTCACTGCCGTTTGCCGCCCCACCTCGCTTGCGGCTGCCTTGCCGCTGCTTATCCTGTGGGGTTCGTCGAAGATCTTTTGCCGATGGCTGAACAGGCCGCGCCGCGCGGGTGGAACCCGGATCAACGCCCGGGAACGCGCCACTCTTCGCAATGCGGCCTTGCGGACATGGCGTTTCTTCCGCGAATTCAGCACCGCCGAAGAGAACTGGCTGATCCCCGATACAATCCAGGAGACGCCCCCCCTTGTGGCGCATCGCATTTCTCCGACGAATCTCGGATTTCTCCTCGATTCAAGACTCGCGGCGTATGACCTTGGCTTCCTCACCCTGCCGGAGTTTGTTAGTGCAACCGAGAGAACTCTCGGGACCATCGGCCGCATGGAGAAGTCAAACGGGCATCTCTACAACTGGTACGACACCCTCACCCTGAAGGCGTTTACGCCGCTGTTCGTCTCAAGCGTGGATAACGGCAATCTGGTCTGCTGCTTGTGGACACTAAAGCACGGCTGCTTGGAAGCGATGCGGGAACCGCTTTTCCGGGAAGAACTTTGGAAAGGAATTCACGATCACCTTGAGATCATCGAAGAGCTGCTCGCAAATCGCGCAGAGAATCGGGAAATGGTGCTCGCCGTCCGGGAATTGAAGCTGCGCGTGGAATGGCTGGCGGGGTCCGATTCGGCCTGGCTGGAGGCTGTTCTCGACTTGGAAGTTGAAGTAACGGCATTAGAAAAAAGGTTGCTGAATGTCGATGCGTCCGACGAGGCCAGATGGTGGATGCACGAGTTGCTGATGCGGCTGAGTAATCTGGCGATGATGGTGCACGACTTTGCGCCATGGCTCCTGCCTCAGTTTGCGAAGCATCTTCGTGATCCCGAAATGAGCCAGGAAATCGGTGTCGCAGGTCTCACTCTCGAATCCGCGCCTCGAATACAGGCCGCGCTTGATGAGGAGCTCCGGAAAATAATCGAGAGCCAGGCGACCGGTTCCGAGAGCCGTTCTGCGGCGGAATTTCTGCGCGCGGCCCTCTCCAGGTCAGCCAGCCTGTCTGCGGATATCGCCAGGAGGCTTACCGGTCTTGCCGCAGCCGCCGATGCCCTCGCGCAGGGCATGGATTTCGCATTCTTCTATAACCCGAAGAAAAGGCTGCTTTCAATCGGTTATGATGCAGAGAAAGCGAGCCTCCACGGAAGCCATTACGACCTCCTGGCGTCGGAAGCGCGCGCCGCCGTTTTTGTCGCCATCGCCAAAGGCGAAATCCCCCAGCAAAGCTGGTTCCGCCTGGGAAGGTCATTCACCACTCACGACAACGCGCCGGTGCTGTCTTCCTGGACGGGAACGATGTTCGAATACCTGCTGCCATCCCTCTGGATGAAGACCTATCCGAACACGATTCTGGATCAAAGCGCGCGAGCGGCGCTCCGCGCCCAGAAAAGATTTGCGAAGAGCAAGTCGATCCCTTGGGGAATCTCCGAATGTTCCTGCAATGAGACCAACCCCGATGGCCAATATCGCTATCACGCATTCGGAATACCCGGCTTGGGTCTGAAACGTGAGACTTCCAACGATATTGTGGTCTCACCGTACTCTTCTTTCCTCGGCTTGCTGGTCGATGCTGCCAGCGCTGCGAAGAATCTTCGGAAGATGAAAAAGATGGGATGGCTTGGGGCGTGCGGCTTTTACGAGGCGGCGGACTTTACTCCCGCGCGGGTGAGTCCGGGCCACCGCTGCGAGATCGTGCGTTGCTGGATGGCTCACCATCAGGGAATGAGCCTGGTTGCGGCTGCCAACGTCCTTTGTGATTCGCCGATGCATCGGCGCTTCCACGCCGAACCCATGGTGGCCGCCACCGAGAGGCTGCTCCATGAGAAGTTACCGTTCATACCTGCGGTTGAATTCGCGGACACTGAAGAAGATTCGTCCATTCTATTGGGGTTGCAGCAAAGGTTGCTGCGACCCGAGTTTTGGGGTCCTCCCCCGGTCCTTGGCACGTCAGCGTGACTGATGACTTCGCGATGACTGGCGAAAGTCACGTCGCACAATGCCCGTGACATCGTCCACTTGGCGTGTGGCACGGGACTGGCGCCGAGTGATCGCGATTCTCAAGCCCAATTCAGCACGCTGCGAGCAACAAACCGAACGGGATGGCGGCAATTGTTGAAGGCGCGCTTTCGCTCTGGCGTGCCGCATCCGGTCAGGAGTCCAAATTGTCAAAGGTGGCCAAGCGGGGCGTGTGTGTCCACTTTCTCCTGCTGACAGTTTGGATTGCTTGTGTTCACGCGCCGCAGCCAGCCCGCGCTCAAGCTCAAACAGAGACCATCGAGGTAGATCCAAGGGCCGCGAGCCATCCTTTTCCTCACTGCTGGGAGCGCATGTTCGGCTCCGGACGAGCGATACTGAGCCTGCGCGAGAGTTACCGCCGCGACCTGCGCGCGGTGAAGCAGGCTACCGGGTTTGAATTCGTCCGTTTCCATGCGATTTTTCATGATGAGGTCGGCCTTTACGATGAAGACGCCGATGGGAAGCCAGTCTACAATTTCTCCTATGTAGATCAAATTTATGACGGTCTCTTGGAGAATGGCGTCCGCCCGTTTGTCGAATTGAGCTTCATGCCCAAGAAGCTGGCCGCGCAGCAGATTCTGCATCCCTTCTGGTACAAGCCGATTCCTTCCCCGCCCAAGGACTCGGCCAAATGGGATGACCTCGTTTCTCATTTCGCTCAACACCTTGTGGATCGCTACGGCATCAGTGAAGTCTCCCAGTGGTATTTCGAAGTCTGGAACGAGCCCAATCTTGATTTCTGGTCCGGAGAGCCCAAGGAGTCCACCTACTACCTGCTTTACGACGCGACGGCGCGAGCGTTAAAGAAAGTGAGCTCCCGGTTGCGCGTCGGTGGGCCGGCCACTGCCCAGGCGGCGTGGGTCGATCGCTTCATCCGTCACTGTGTCGAGAATCAGATTCCCGTCGACTTTGTTTCCACCCATGTCTATGCGAACGACTTGGCGAAGGACGTCTTTGCCACCACTGAAACGATTCCACGCACGCAGATGGTTTGCCGCGCGGTCCAGAAGGTTCACGATCAGGTGAGAGCATCGCCCCGTCCGGAACTGCCGCTCATTTGGAGCGAGTACAATGCGAGCTACAAGAACGAGCCTGCGGTCACCGACTCGGTCTTCATGGGCCCTTGGCTCGCCGACACGATCCGGCAATGCGATGGCATGGTCGACATGCTGTCGTATTGGACGTTTTCGGATGTCTTCGAAGAGCAGGGCGTTGTCAAGCAGCCCTTCTACGGAGGGTTCGGCTTGATTGCGGAAGATGGTCTCCCGAAACCTTCCTTCAACGCTTTCAAATTGTTGCATCGGCTCGGCGATCAGCGGATTGCGCTGGATTCGAAATCAGCGCTGGTGACGCGGCGGGCCGATGGCACCCTGGTGATGGCGGTATGGAACCTATCGTTGCCGGAAGAGAGCGGCGAAACGAGAGATGTCAAGATCGTCCTCAAAGGAGATACGGGCAATCGTCGCGTTGTTATCTCTCGCCTGGATTCAACGCACGGATCGTTGCTCAGCGCTTACAACGCGATGGGCAGGCCAATCTCTCCCACTCGCCGGCAGATTGAAGAACTCCGTCGCGCGGCAGAGCTCCCACCACCCGAAACGAAAATGCTCCACCACGGCGAGCTCACGATTGCGCTCCCGCCTCAAGGACTCGCCGTGATCGAATTTCAGCGATGACTTGACCCCTTGGGGCCGGCGGAGGATGAAGATTGCCCGGCCTGTTGCGTTCCGGAGGGCTGATAAGCCTTGAACCCGGCGCGTTCCATGCCCCGCTGCGCTTCCGGGTTCTTCATGAAAGTATCCCAGACAAACGCGGTGCGCGCGTTCTCCGCCATCACCATCGTAATTCCCGCGTCAATTCCGACAACATCGCTGTCGTACCAGTTCTTCAGCGGATTGAAAGCATCCACGAATCCATAGCGGCTCCAGGTTCCCGCTTCATATCGATTTTTGATCGTTCGAAGGACACGCATGGCAGCCTGGGGCAGAAACGGCAGCGAACCTGCCGCGGCGCTGGGAACAACGGTTCCATCGATCGGCCCGGTCGAAGGGGGGCCGCCCCACACCTCGTATCCTTTTTCCGAATCCGAAGCGGTGATGCCCCACAGGTCATCGGTGTAATCCGGGAACTGCCTTGCCAAGCTCAGGCAGAAACGCCGGTGGACATCCGTGGCAAGGATCGAATTCTGAAAGTAGTCCGCGTAGCGGTCACGCTTATCCCGGAAGTCAAACCAAGCTTGGGAATACTGGTGCACAAATAAAGGAGCGTACGAGCCGATAAATCGAACGCCATCGTATTCGAAGGTGGTGCGCTTCCAAGCGTCCCAGGTTTCTGTCGGCAACGGATGGGCAATCGATCCCAATCCCAACAGATACATCATCATCATTTCGCTGTAGCTGTCCCAGCGATACTGCAGGAAGCCGGTTTCGGGCGTCCATCCGTGAGGCAATATACGCGTGTCTTCCGAAAGCCAGTTCCAGTCAACCCGATTAAAGATTGCGTGCGCCAATTGACCGATTTCGGAATGCGAAAAGTGCTGTCCGGCGGCGAGGATTCCGCAAAGCAAAATCGATGTGTCGATGGAAGAAACTTCTGAGTGCAACAGCCGTTGGCCCGTATTTATGTCGGCCCAGTGATAGAAGAATCCCCGCTGATGTGGCAGTTTCTTCCATAGAAAGCGCAATGCAGTGAGAGCGCGTTCCCGCGCCTGCGAGTAGGAAATGAACCCGCGCTTTTCTCCGATGCACAGAGCCGTCAGCCCGAAGCCTGTTGCCGCAATACTTCCCAAGGCGCTTTTGTCGGGTCTGTCGGGCCAGCGCACGTTGCTCCGGTCCTTTACAATGCCGGTTTCCGGGTTGGTCTGTTCCCAAAAATAGAGGAAATTAGCCCTTTCGAGTTCCTCCAGGAATAACTCATCGCTCTGGGAAAACTCTGTTTGGTTTGGATCGCGCACCCAGCGAGCGACCTGTTCCTTTGAGGCTCTTGCAAGCGGCGGTAGCACCCATCCAGGAAACGAGATACAGGCGCCAACGCCGGCGATCTGCTTCAATAGCTGCCGGCGGGAGAGCGGCTGGGAGTTTGGTTGTGCCGGGTCCATCACGATAATTCTAAACGATCTTGATTTCGAATAGAACGGCAGGCACGGCAGCGCGGACGATCGGTAAATGGTCGAGCCGTGTCGCGGGAATGACCGGGAGCGGTGAGCGCCTGAACTTAAGGTGGTTTTCCTCGCGGCTGTGCGAGTTTGGCAAGTTTGGATCTGTATTGTTTTGATGCAAGGCGGGTAGAGAGAGCGTCTCCGGTTTTGGAGTCTTTGCCGACCCCGCTGGTGGCAGCGGTGGCCTCGGGCGTTGATGTGCTGGCAGGCTTGGGAGGCAGGGACGGGGAGCAGTCGTAGGAGGTAAGACCCCCTCCCCCCTAGGTTTTTGCAACGATGTGATTCCATGGGAGTTGCTCGGTGGGGTCGGTCAAGGATGTGATTCTTCTAGAGATGAGAGGTTGGAGGTTAGAGATTAGAAGGTTAAAGATTAGAGAAGGGGCCGACTCGGGAGCGCGCTGGAAGAGGGGGTAGGACCATCTAGAGGTGAGAAGTTGGAGGTTAGAGGTTAGAAAAGGGTACGAATCGCTCCGCACTGGGGTTCTTTGTAAGGATTTGACTGTGTGGCGGCGATTCACGAGGCACGTTAGCATGGGAGTACACAGCTGTCAAATGGGTACTTGTGTAAAACGGGGCGCGCGACTGGAAGTGCGGCAGAAACGGTCCGATCGTTCGCATCGAGAGCAGCTCGCGGGTCGGCTTGGTCAGCGCAAGCTAGACCGAAGGATTGATAGGGCGCTTTCGTCCCGAGGCACATCGGGATTCGGATAGAAGAATCATGGCCGACGTAGATGGCCGTATCGATGGTTGGGACGATTCCACCGAGAGATGATTCATCGTGCGATTTCCAGAGTCTTGGTCCTCCGCCTTCTCTCTGGCAACCACGCGGTGCCCCAAGCACCGCTCAGGAGATCTCTGTGCTTGACAACGCCTTCGTTCTTATCGAGGGCCACCCGCGAAGGTTCTCCTAATATGTGTCGCTCTCGCCCGCTTCCGCCTCCGGGGCAGCTACGTCCATCAGCTCGATGATCGCATCTTCCGTGGTCTCTAAGCTCTGATTGACCTTCGCGAGATCGTCGCCTATTAGTTTTAACACCGGGGCTGCCGCAGCGTTTTCTTCTTCACCTTTAACCGCACTTTCTGGCTGCTTGCCTACTAGACCTGCCATCCATTGCCGTACAATCCAATCTGGAGCTCCGCCAGCGCGAATTATCGTCGCGTAATGTGGCAGTGATTTTCGATAGAAGGTTACTTTGTGCTTCAGGAGTTCGGAAAAGAAGGGGTTACCATTTACAGCGGATGCGCTGACTGTCAGGAAGCCATGTCGAACCGTTTCATATGCGATCAACCAATGCTCCCTATCGAGATCAGCGTTCTTGAGAGCGTTAGAGATTCGTTTCTTGTTGAAACCCTTGGGCAACAAACCTGATTGTTCCATGTGAAGCGCCTGCAGCGCGATGCAGTCGTCGTCGAATCCGGATAGCACTTGCCCCGCTTTGGAATTCAACGTGTAGACATGATCCAGGCAGAATGCCAAAGCCCAGGCGACATCACTGCTGAAGCCGCTCGCCTGGTGACCAATGATCATCTTATTTATCGTGCTCGCGATCAGCGGCGCGTCCAACTTTAAACCGTTAAGCCCCCAAAAGGTTAAGAGAGCAAATCCCTTCTGAGCGGCACCGGGTTCACATAACAACGCTTGAGTTATGCAGCTCTGTGGGATCCGAGCTACCTTGGAAGTGGGACAGCCGACCTTAAACAAAAGCCCTAGCGCATACATCATCACCGGCTCATCCGGAAATTGCTCGCGGAGGCGAAATGCGGTGTCGAAATACCGAATCGTGCCTTGAGAGTTCTTGAAGCGGGCTGTTCGCGCCTGCTTAAGCGTTTCCCGCCACGGATCTTCGGTCGGACTCGGAAGCCGAGTGATCGTAGTCTTCTTAGGATTCAGTCGAAGCCTAAACTTGCCGAGCTCTTTGTTGAGTCTCTTCAAGGTCTCTTCCGCCTGCTCGCGAGTATCTGCAGCTGATTCGTAATCATCAAACCAACGGAAGGCGCGGCCCTGGCGGGGCTTAACTGCTCTATCGACCTGAGCCAGGACCAACTCTGAGAGAAGGAAAGATATGTCGTTTCCGACGGGTACTCCCTGACTGACCTTTCCATCGAGATCCATTAACGCTTGGTCGAGCTTTTTTCCGAGAAAGCTCGTATTTCCCCAATTCGACCTGCTTCTAAGCTGTGGGTCGACCGCCCAGCCGATCGCGTGCCGTGTAAAGGGACGGATAGAATTGGCTGACATCGGTTTTCAGAAGAAAAGAAGATCCGGCTCGAATTGCAGTCCGCTCTTTTGCGAGACTCGAATGGCTGACCATTGGCTGAATCGACCGGTGACGCCCGGTGGCATAAACAGGGCGACTTCGTGAAATTGTGGAGCTACTCGCTCTTTTCAGAAGGCGTCCGAAGTGCTTCGCCGTCAGTTCAGCAAGTCCAGCGAAAGATGCTGGATGCGGTATTCGAAGCTCGCGACGATCTAGACCAGGACGGGCCAACTGGTATTTGACGCACTCGGTAAAATTGCCTGCCGGCTTGTACTTCGCGATTGTTGAACGGCCGATTTTGGTTGTCGCAAATTTAGCGAACAACTCAGTGAAAAAAGCGGGCGGCAGCTCCTTTGGGTCCGATCCGGGCGGCGGTGTTGCTGGGCATTGTGCAGACGCCGCACCGCTTCCGCACCAAGCGGCCGCTGTGGAAATACAGCGGTTTTGCTATCGAAACCCACAGCAGTGCCGATCACCGCTCGG